>CAMBEJ010000039.1 GCA_945865375.1 Akkermansia muciniphila
GACCGCAAGCCCGAGTTCAGAGGCACAGACCTCAGTAAAATGAGGCTTTTTCGACTCATCCTCGGGCAACTCCAATTCCCTGCTCCTGCTCCTAATCCTAATCCTAGCCAAACAGATTTGAAATTTGAACCACAGAGGCACAGAGGCACCGAGGGTGAAATGAGAGGGGGAAAAGTTTGGTTTCATTGTTTGTTCTTCTCTGTGCCTCTGTGCCTCTGTGGTTCAAAATCTGAGAGATAATTCACCGAGATTTAGGATTTAAGAATCTAATCCTAATCTCTCCCCCGGTTTCCAAGCCAAAGCCCGCAGATTACGATGACGTGGAAGGAGGAATTGAAGTTCCGCGTTCAGTTCGCGATTTCAACCGCTTTTACCGAGCTCAGAGGCTTGGCGCGATCGCTTCAGACCCTGCGCCAATAGCCGCGGGGATTGAACGTCATAAAAAACTTCTCGCGTCTCGAATCCAGCTCGAACCCGGGGTTTCCCACAAGAAAATCGTTGATGGCCTCCATCGGGCCAGGGCCGTGGTCGAGGCCAGTCGGATGCCCGTTCACATTGGAATCCTCGACAATCAAGTAGTGGCCCTTGGACACCATGGGGGCGTAGATCTCCAGTTCGCGAAACACATTGTCCCGGCTATGATCGGAATCCAGGATCACCATGACTGTTTTCCCAGCAGCCAGGGTTTTGACTTGGGAAACAATGCCCGGGGCTGTCGAGGGACCGTTCAGATAGTGAATCCGCGGATGCACAGGACGCCCTCCGTGCGCGGTGATATCGACAGTGACAATCTGCCCTGTCCCCAGGATATCCATGATGGAAGCCATGTAAGAAGCGCTCCCTCCGTTGTAAGTGCCTGTTTCGATGACGATGTCCGGTTTCGTTTCATGCAGAATCTCCTGGTACACCCAGACGTCCAAGGGGCATTTGAGGATCTTGCATCCCATCCAGTAGGTATCCTGCCACGTGCCGCCGGTGTTGGCCTTCTCATAGTAAAGCTTGTGAAATTCCGTGACAACCGACCGCTCCGAATCGCTGAGAACGTCGCGTCCAGCAACGAGGCGTTTGAGCAATCCATATTGAACTCTGAGGTATTCGACCCACGTCATAACTCCATCGTAAACAATGGCACCCTCAAAGCGGAAGTCTTGAATTGTCGGGAATGACGCAAATCAGGCTCTTCCGAGGAGCCGTCTCCACAGGGGCTTCTCCTTCTCCGGAGTGGACACTGTGCGCAAGGTGCCTAGATCCCGGAAGGACCGCATCAGGCTGCGTCTGGAGTGGGCGATCCAGAAAAGTGAGTTGGCGATGCTGTAAAAGAACCAAACGCCCAAGCTGACAGACTCAGGGGATTTGAAATCGGGCAGTTCGAATCCCAGGGAACCCAGGCTCACAATGCCGGCAAATGTCAGGAAGCAGAACATCCAAGGAAGAAGCAGAACGCGTCCCACCACGGTTCCGCTGGCGCGGTTGATCTGGCGGACGTTGAGTCCCACCCACATGCCCGTCCAGCCGCAGGCGATGAGATCCAGGAAAAAAACGATAAGTCCCGCGAGAAACATCACGCTCCAAAACATGTTCCCGGAAGCAGAAAGGTGGGCGCTCCAGAACGGTGCCAGCATGAAGACTGCACCCACGGCCCCCACGACCATGATCGGCAACACAAATTGCCTGCGCAATGCGAGGAGTTGTCCGCTCAAGATTTCAGCAACCTTCAAAGGGCTTGCGAGGATCAGTTCCAGCGCTCCAGAACGGCGGTCCTCATTAAATTTTGATACAGCCTCCGAGGTCACCCAGAGCTTCATCAAACCGAACAGAAAGTAGCAGGTGAGAAAATAAGTGGCTTCATTAAACCAGTCATCACCGACCTTGAACGCGATCCAAACCCAACCGGACGCGGTCAGTCCGAGAAAGACCCAGGGTGTGACGGCTTTCATGCGGTGGCGGGTAGAAAGCCAGAGAACAGGATTGCAATCGAGATCCTCCGCGCGCCACTGGTGTCGACGCCCCGATCCACCCAAAGTCCACACCCCCCAGAGTTCCTTGAATCGCGCCAACGAAGCCCCGGCCGGGCGGTCCTGCCAGCAGTTGGGAAGGAACACGCTCGCCAAGATCAACAGGGCGACAGACAATCCAAAAATGAGGCTGCACGACGTCCAAAAAGCCCCCGGGTTGGTTGAATAACGCAATTCCGGCACCATCGAGAGCGCGTATCCCGGGCTAGGCAAGAGGAAAAACTGCGGAGATCCTGCAAGATGATAGTGCATCGCGTACGCCAGCCCAAGCCACGGGATGCCCCCGGTGACGGCGAGAATCGCAAACGTGGTGAGCGCCATGGAGCTGCGCGGACGGCGGCTCAATGCAGAACAAAACACGCCCACGGAAAGAGAAAACAAGAGCGTTGTGACCAGAACGAGGACGGCCCTGAACACCTCGCTTCCACGAACGCCGCCAAGCAGCAAAGGCACTGTCAACACGGGTGCCATCGCTAAAAGTCCGTAAAACGCGGGGATCGAACAAGCCGCCAGTTTACCTAAAACCACGTCGAATCCCTTGAGGTCGGTCAAAAACAGGAGGCCGAGGGTTCCTTCCCGTTTTTCTTCGCTCACGCAGTCGGCCGTGAAACGCGCTCCGGCTACCAAGCAGAAGATAAAGCTGAGGGTCGACAATGTGGTAAAAAGGGCCGCGCTGGTCTCGGATGGGCGTTGATGCTGCATGGAGATCATCATGATCCCCGCGAACACAAGAGAGCTCGCGACACCGCCTAACCGTGAGTAATAGGTGCCGCGCTGCCGTGAGGCCACCCGCAGTTCGCGTTCTACAATGGGGAGAAAGGACATGCGTCAGCAATGAGTGGAGATCGCTGTCCTGAGCACGGCCGTTGAATCAGGGTGCAAACCGATAGGACGAATCGTCTTCCTCCTCACCCAATCGTTTGGTTCAATGGCAATGATTGTCATGGGATCGCCCGGGGTTCATCGCAGCACGAACTCTCGATGCTTGAGGGATTGGTGTAACGAAACCCAGGCGAGGGTTGCGATGCCGATCTGCAAAAGCGCCGTCGTTCCAGCGAGGATCATCGACACATATCCGGACTGATAACCCCGAGATGCCGGGAAGGCGAAGGCGGCGAAAATGGTTTGGAGGATGAGCGGAACGATCAAACCGAGCAGGCAGCACAAAGCCCAGTCGGCAAAAACGTTGCGTCCTGCGTGCGACCGTGAGCCTCGCGGACGACACTGAGGATCATTCGAAAGTGGGCCGCCTTTCGCACGGCGCGGCAGCCAAAGCCGGGGATGCAGCGAGGGGAGCATGGAAATTCGCAGCCCAACCAACGGGATGGTCAAAAACGCGGCAATCATGTAAACGATGAAACTCCAGCGGATCTCCTGTCCATAACGTTCCAGCCAAGTGCCAAGATGGGTCTTGAGAGGGATGAAGACAATGAAAAGAACCGCCAAAGCGGGAAGGAATTGAGCCCAAACACCCTGGAGCCGGCCGAAAATAATTTGCCGTTCAGTGAGCGATGTGACGAGCAAGAGTTCGAACGCTCCACTTTCCTGCTCTTTGCGAAAACTGCTCGTCGCGCTGAATGCAAGGCCGCCCAGCAACAGGCCCCCGATCCAATACTGGCCTGGGATCAATCCCTCCAACGTGGGGTTCATGACAAGCACGCATTCAAGAAGGAGAACAAAGAGGCACCATCCCCACTTGGTAATCCGAGCTCCCACGGAGAACTGTTCAAGCCAGCCGACCGGGTTCCGATCCAGCGTCCGCCGGAGTTTCGATTGAAAAATCGACCTCCAGAACCTGGGCGTGCAGAACGTCTGGTAACCCCAGCGCGCGAGGCGGTTCGTGGGTGCCTGCCTCCAAGTGTGACGCACTCTCCAAGAGGCAGCCAAAAGAGTGACGGCGAGAGTGACGCCCGAGGCTGCCGCCATGGCACCGGCGACCCGCATCCAGGCGCTTTGGAGCGGGAGCGGGGCATTCCCCCAAAACTGGTTCCAGCTCAATCCCATTCCCCACATGTTCGGATACTGGGTTCCCGTGCCCATGGTGAGACTCGCCATGCCCGCCAGGTTCACGGAAAGCGGACGGTTCGCGAACTGCCTCCACGCCCAGTCCCATGGAGGGAACGCTCCGGATTGATGCACCAACCGGGTCCCGGGTCTGAAAATAAAGGAGATCATGTCGAACGCCAGAAGATGGACGGTCATGAATAGGGTGACCAAGATGATTCCAATCGACATCGCCGCAACAAGCGCGTTCATCCAGTCTTTTGAAAACGCGGACGCCAGAATCCCGGCCGAGAGGGCCAGCATCATGACGGAGCCATTCATGAGGAAAGACATGACCACGTCCTTGGAGCTGACTCCGCCCAACAAATGTGGCAGCGCGATGATGGGCAGCATGGAGGCAAATAAAGTGACGCTGCGAAGCGCCTGGATCACCCATTTGCCCAACACCACACCCAAGGGTGTCAGGGGCGTCAAAAAGAGGAGTCCCAGGGTCCCTTCACGCCGCTCCCGGCTGATGCAATCCGCAGTGACTGCGGGCACAAGCAACGCCATGAGAAGAAACTGCATGGCGTTGAGTGAGTAAAATAAACGCGAACCGAGTTGCGTGGAGGAGACCGTTTGATCAGTGATCAAAAGCCACCCCAGAAAGCCTGTGGCCGCTGCCGCTCCACACACGCGCAGTCCGAAATTGGATGGGCGACGGCTCTCCGCGCGCAACTCGCGGACGATAACAGGCCAAGCAGTCATGCAGGACAGGAATCGGGGAAGGTTACTGTGTGCTCCCTCTCGTGACCCGAAGGAAAACCTCTTCGAGACCCATTTCCTCCTCCCGCAAACCAACCAGCCGCACGCCGCCCTTGACCAAAATCTCGGCGACGACACTCACATCGCTTTCGTGATCCTTGAGTGTGACCTTCAGCTTGCCCTCGGCGGTCTCCACCTTCGCGACCTCGGATTGCTGCGTCAGAAGGCTCTCGGCCTGCGCGAGATCGGAGGATGTAGTGATCCAGAGAATTCTCCCTGTGGCCATTTGATCCCGAACTCCTTGGACAGGGCCGCTATAGATGAGTTTTCCAAGCTCGATGATCGCCACCCGGTTGCAAAGAGTTTGGAGCTCGCTGAGGATGTGCGAGGAGATGATAATCGTCTTTCCCATTCGCTGGAGTTCTTGAAGAATCGCCATCATTTCGATCCGCGCCCTGGGATCGAGCCCGCTCGCCGGTTCGTCGAGAAGGAGCAGTTGCGGGTCGTGGATCAGCACCCGGGCAAGCCCTAGCCGCTGCTGCATCCCGCGACTGAGTGCGCCTATCAATGATCCCTTCTTTTCAGACAACCCCACCAACTCCAGCACGTCGCTCACCGTTTTCTCGCGCTTTCCCGATGGAATCCGGTAACACGCGCCGAAAAAATCCAGGTATTCGGTGACTTCCATGTCTTTGTAAACGCCGAAAAAATCAGGCATGTACCCGATCATGTGCCGGACTGAGTCCGCGTCCTGGACCACATCCTTCCCGAGGATCTCGGCGCGTCCTTCCGAAGGTGTCAGGAATGTGGCCAGGATGCGCAGGGTCGTGGTTTTGCCGGCGCCGTTGGATCCAATGAAACCAAACAAGTCTCCACGGTTCACTGTGAGGTTGAGCTGGCTCAGGGCTGTCATCGCTCCATAGGTCCTGCTCAGATCGAACGTTTGAACCGCAGGAGAGGGATTCTTTGGAGAGGGGCTCGTGCTCATGGTTGAGAGGGGATCGCGATGGGAGGTGGAAGGGGGCCTGTTTGTTGGGTTTCGGCGTGCTCAACCGCCGCGAGCGGGCACCGGAACAACCAGGCGAAGCAAAGTATTTTTCTGAGTCCGACGCGCATCGAACTTGTTCAAAGGCGTGGTCGCACCCTGATTGGCATCCCACACCAAGAGCACGGCATCGCCACGCTGGGTCAACCGGTAGAGATCGAAGCCCGGCGCGTACACAAAACTGCGCACGTCCGGATTTGATGAGCCCACCGCCGTGGTGAAACAGGCGGCCATGGACGCGTCGATGAGATTGTTAATCCTACCGCCTTGTGCGTCGCCGAGCGCCCTCTGGCGGTTCTCGATCTTGCCGAGGAACTCGGCACTCTGTTGCTGCACAAATGATTGCAATGACCCGCCCGAGCCAGCAGATAAAACCAAGTGCGTCGAACCGTTCGCATCAAGGCTCTCCACGGTGTGGATCCGGTCCTGGAGCACGATCCTCAGCGGCCCGAGTTTGCGCGAGAGGTTGTTGTGAAGGGCGAGCTCCACGACATCATCCTTGCCGACAGAGAGGGTGACTGTGATCGGCATCGCTCCAGGCTGCATCCATTCGGTGACCAGGAGCTGGCTTGTCCACACCGGAACAAAGATTCGCGCGTCAAACCCCTTACCCAACTGCTCCACCCGCGCCTTAGTCGTGTCCTGGTTTCCCATCCAGACCCCACCGTATTCGCCACGGACGGTTGAATGCGGTTGGTCGCTGCCGATCTGATACTCCGCGTTCGCCGGAGAATAGAGAGAGGCGAAGGTGTGTCCACGCCACTCGGCGCCGTTGCCCCGGGGCAGAATGTCCACCACATGCAGCTCGTTCCACTCGGTTTCGCCCGCCCGCAGTTTGTATCCAATGAAGTAAATCAGAAGAGAAAATGTCAGCACATAAACGGGGAATGTGATCCATGTCAGCATCTGCCGGTTAATCTTTTTGAGGATGTAATGATCGAATGGCCCGATGACAATCAGGTAGATGCCCAGGATCCCCAGAAGCCACGGGACCGGCAGCTTGCTAGCCTGTCTGCTGTCGATCATGGCTCCGAAAACCCCGTCCAGACTCCTCCCACCATAGCGCGCATTCTGGGGAAACCAGGTGGATTCCGGGATTTCCATGATTTTTGCCCAGAACCAAGCCTTGTTTTTCCAAGACTTGAACGGCTCGCGCTCGGGGCTGAAAAGGATCAGAGTGACCTTCCCAGCGCCGCGATTAGCAGACACGATCAGGGGAGTTCCCTCCCGTTGTAGAACAGCCTTTGCGTCCGTAGGGATGAAATGAGCCACGGAAAGAGTCGCATTGGCGAAGACCGAGTCCGCTGTCACCGTTGTGCGCGGGTTCTCGACCACCGCCGCGAGGCTCGGGTTCCGCGGGTTCTCCACGTTTCTCTTCCTGGCGCGATTTCGGGCGGTGGTCGGATCTTCGGGGCGAGGCGTGCTCTCTGAGGATAATTTCGATCCGAGGCCATCCTTCAGCCACGCATCCAGCTCTCCCTTCATGGGAACGTTCGAAAGACCCTGAATTTCACCCGGGATGAGCTGCTTGAGCCAAGGGAGGGAGTTGACATCCGATGGCTGCTCGATGGCCAGAACGAGGTGACCTCCGGAATGCACCCACGCGACAAGGGCTGCTTGTTGGGGCGCTTTGAAGTCGATGGCCTTTTCCGAGTTCAGATAAAGCGCCGACAACGCCTCCAGCGTGATGGGATTGTCAGGAAAAAGATCGGTGGCGATGCGGCCTACCTGGGGTTGGGACTCGGCCTGTGGAGTTTTCACCACTGGCAGGGTCGGGGCGGTGGTGAATGATCTGGGAACGGCACCCAACAAGTGGGCTTCCCAGGCGACGTCCTTCGGCCGAAGCGACAGCCGCTCGGCACGAACTTTACCCTTCGAATCAAGCAGACGGGCATTCCAGCTCGACATCCTCCCTGTCGCGCCAAAAACAGGAATAAAAAACCGTTTTCGTGTGTTGGAGGGCAATTCCAGACGAACACGGCGTGCTTGAGAATTTCCGAGATAGGCGGGCGAGATTTCGAACACGGCGTCGAACGAGGGGCCATCGTTGTGGATCTCAACCGCGATCGGAAACCAAGCCCCTTCGCGAACGAGGCCTTCGTAGCCCAAAAAAACATCGAACTGAATTTCCGCATGCACGAGCTGCGAATAGAAGAGGCTGAGCAAAGCGCAGCTCAAGCCGATGAAGCGGCGCACGGAACGAGAGAAGAGGAACGTTTTCATCGCCTTTGGTTTCGCCTCCAATGCCTATAGTCGGAGACCGGCTCAGCGGCAATCACGAAGTTCAGAGACTTCCTTAGGAACAGGCTCCAAGTGCGCCTCTCAGATTTTTCGTGGTCGCGTTTCCTACTCGTAATCGTAATCGTAATCGTAATCGTAATCCCATGAACCGCCGATTACCGGTTGCACGAGGGAAACCCGGGATAGGATTACGATTACGATTACGAGAAGATCTGGAAAAATCTGAGATGCGCACAGGCACTCTCTTCTGTCTAGTTGAGTATTGATTGGGGATGACTGGTAGGTAAAGTGTCCGTAACGAATTCGGTATAGACTCCATGAACGACATCATTCTGAACGCCCTCAAATCGATCAAGTATCCCGGCTATTCGAGGGATATTGTCTCCTTCGGCCTTGTCAAAGAGGTGGCTTTCAACGCGGGCGCGGTGAGTGTGAATTTGGAGCTCACCACCGCCAGCCCGGATGTGGCGCAACAACTGAAGGGAGTTTGTGAGCAGACATTAAAAGCCCTCCCAGGCGTCAGCCATGTGATTGTGCAGGTGAAACAGCCGTCGGCTCCCGCAGGCGGCGCGGCAAAACAAAGCCAATCCCCGTGGTCGAATCAGACTCGTTTGCCGGGCATCCAGCGGCTCATCGCGGTCGCTAGCGGCAAGGGAGGGGTTGGAAAATCCACTTGTTCGGTGAATCTCGCGTGCGGTCTGTCCCATCTGGGGGCCAAAGTCGGGCTTCTGGATTGCGACATTTACGGTCCCAGCATCCCGTTGATGATGGGTATCAATCAGCGACCCACTGTGAGCGATGAAGAGAAGCTCGTGCCTCCCGGCAGCCATGGCGTGAAGCTTATGAGCATGGGCTTTTTGTTGGAAGGCGATGCACCCGTGATCTGGCGTGGCCCGATGATCATGAAAACCATCCAGCAGTTCCTGCTCCAGGTGGATTGGGGCAATCTCGACTTCTTGCTGGTTGATCTGCCGCCAGGCACCGGCGATGCCCAGCTTTCCCTCTGCCAGACGGTGCCTCTAGACGGCGGGGTGATTGTGACCACACCCCAGGAGGCTTCCCTGGGCGTGGTCCGAAAGGGGATCGCCATGTTCGAGAAAGTTCAGGTGCCCATCCTGGGGATGATTGAAAACATGAGCTATTTCATCACGCCATCCGGCGAGCGTTGCGAAATTTTCGGCCACGGCGGCGGACGTCAGGAGGCGGCGCGTCAAGGCATCCCTTTCCTTGGAGAAATACCTCTCTACACCGCCATCCGCGAGGGCGGCGACTGCGGGGTCCCGGTTGTCGTCAGCGCCCCACAAGATCCGCCGGCACAGGCATTCTTCAGGATTTGCAAAGCCCTTCTGGCAATAGAATCTCGAACCGGTTAAGGGCTCCTGTGTGTTGCCCCAGGAACCAGGGATGCCGAGGGATATGAATGCTACGGCCTCAGTAAAATCGGTTGAAATCGTGATCTGGACGCGCAACTCTAATTCCTCCATTTTTCGTAATCGTAATCGTAATCCTCGGGTGTTGCCCTTGAAACAGAGGGGTGGATTACGATTACGATTACGATTAGGAGCGGGGAGTTGGAGTGGCTCGAGCCTCAGGCTAAACAGGGTCGTTTCACTGAGTTCAGATGCTAAGGCCAGGCGACGCTTGGAAACTTTTTCACGTAGCCGGGCTTGAGTTTCGGATAAGCCGTTTTTCGGAAGACAGGCCATTCCTCGGTCACATCGATTTTTTTCCCGTCCGGGCTGGCCATCACGAGTCGCAGGGGCACCCGACCCTCGCAGACTCGGGGATGGTTCTTGAACTGGAAGCAATCCTGTAGCTTGACCTGCGCTTCGGGAACATAGCCCCCAAACTTCGCGGGATTAGTGGTTTCCTGATACGTCAGCCTCACTTTCTTGCCGCCCGCCCAGATAAAGGTGACAGGGGCGAATGCGCCGACCACAGCAAGTTGCTCCGCTGTGAGGGAATGCTCGAAGCTGTGCTTCAGGGGAAGGGTCTGGGCCTCCTTCGCCAGAGTGACTCCAAAAAAAGCTTCGGAAAGGCATCTGACAACCGCCGCCCGATCGAACACGGGCAACCCGAGATCTGGAAGCACCCCTCGAATCATGTTGACGCGCGCCATGAACTGTTTCACATCATGGTTGAACAACGGCAATTCAAACCACCCCTTGAGATGGGCCTCGGCCAAGCAGTGCCCTGAAGCGTCAGGATCCACTTCGCCGAGGAATTGCTTCGCGATCACCAGATCCCTCATTCGGGTGATCCGAACGGCTGCCACCCTCTTGTGCGTCCGGTCAAAAATGTGCTCTACTTTGCTGGAGATAAGCTCCGGATAAGCTTCGTCGAGCCATTCTTTTTTGACTTCTGTCGCGAGGCCTAACAGGGTCGTTTTGCTGCCTGATTTCCCGTCCACCTCCTTGATCGTCGCAGCCGTAAACATCGTGGCGTGGTGAATCACGCTCTCCCTCATCAAAGCGCCGGAACGTCCTTCCGTCAGGTCGGCTTCGAGGGTTCCCTGAGCGCGACGGACGCACAAATGGTCTACAAACCCTGTCAACAAACAGCGCGACAATGCATCCGGATGCTCTGCGACGGACTCTTGCGGCCCCGTTTCTTTTCCGCGTGGAGACTTCACGATATCGAGTATCTGGCGGTAGGTGTCGTCCACCTGGCGCGCCACTTGAGCCTGAACTCCATACCGTTTGCAGAGGTCCGTGCTGAACTGGTTCTTGCGCGCAAATTCGAAGGCATTGATGAGGGTGTAAAAGTCCGATTGTTGGCTCGTCTCAAACAATTCACGCGCTTCCACGATATGCCGCTGCTCCCGTCCAACCCGGCTGAGTAACTCACGGCCGCTCACAAGCGCGGCACACAGGGCCGCTGCTTTGACGCAACCCCTATCCTGAGCCTCCACCAAGATCCTTGCGTAACGGGGGTGCAATGGTAGTCGCAACATCTTCCGCCCAACAGGGGTCAGGTCGGAGGTTTGTCCGTTGTCGTCCGAATTTTCCTTGATCGCTCCTAGGACATGCAAGAGCTTTTCAGCCCTCTCGACTGCGGTCGGATCAGGTTTATCCAGCCAGTTAAACTCGGCGGCTTTGCGAATCCCCAGCGAATGCAGCAAGAGAACCACCTCCGCCAAATCCGCACGCTGGATCTCAGGCGTGTTGCGCTCAGGGCGGTTCAAATGATTGCTCTCGGTCCACAACCTGTGGCAGATGCCCGGGGCAGTCCGCCCCGCACGGCCCTTTCGTTGATCTGCGGAGGCCCTGCTGATGTCCTCGACAAACAGCGTGTTGATCCCTCTTTCGGAATCAAAACGCGCGACACGCGCCTGCCCCGCATCCACGACATGCCGGATGCCTTCGATGGTGATCGATGTTTCAGCCACGTTGGTGGCCACCACCACTTTCCGGTTTGGATTCGGGGCGAAAGCCCTATCTTGATCCTCCGGAGAGAGCTCTCCGTGCAACGACATCACAGCCAGCTTTTCCCCGAAAGAGCCCGCCCGGATCGAATTGGCCGTGGCGTTGATCTCGTACATGCCAGCCATGAACACCAGGATATCTCCGTCGGCGCCTGACTGGATGATGTCTTCGACATGCTGCGCGGCGACATCCCACACCGGACGTGAATCGGGTTTGGCGAGGTATTGAACCTCCACAGGGAACGTCAGGCCCTCCGATGTCAGGACCGGGCAGGGTTGTTCAGCGGTCGTTCCCAGGTATTCGGCGACTGATTTCGAGTCCAGGGTGGCCGACATGACCAGGACCTTGAGATCGGGCCGGGAGGTGTCCTGGATCTGTTTCACCAACCCGAGCGCGACATCGCTATGGAGGTTTCGCTCATGAAACTCGTCGAACACGACCGCTGAAATCCCATCCAAAGTCCGGTTGTCCTGCAGCCATCGAAGGAGAATCCCTTCGGTCACAAAACAAATTCGAGTGCCCACGCCAGTTTGATCATCAAAACGGATCTGGTAACCGACTTCATCCCCCAGTTTGACATTCCGTTCCCAGGCAACACGGGCGGCGACGCTTCTCGCTGCCACTCGCCTGGGTTGGAGCACCACGATTCTTGAGTTCGGCTTCAACTGCCCGCTGTCGAGCAACATTTGAGGCACCTGCGTGGTTTTTCCCGATCCCGTGGGGGCCACAACCACCAAGCGATTTCCTTCGCTAAGGGAGTTCAGGATTTCTCCATGGATCTTCCAGATGGGCAATTCCTTCTGCATACGTATTTATTTCATCAAAACCACGTTCACCGGTCCGCATGGGACAAAAAACACCCCATTCTGGCGCACTTGAAAACCTCTTCCCCAAGCGACACAGGGCTCCACAAGCTTGGTCACACTTTCGCGACCAAACACCGCAACACCCACGTCAACCTACTCCTGATCGTCATCAGTCCTGCTGGCATGAGCCTCTGCGATTTTAAAATGCGCATGCCCAAGGAGACCACGAGAAACCCTATCTACGACTCGGCGACATAAGGAATCCGGATGACTGCAGCCGCACAAAGAGGGATGAGAACCCCGAAAGCCAGAGCGGAGATCAGCGATTCCCTGCTCCCTGCTTTCATGAAACCAACAAAGCCGCCCTCCACCAGCATGACCACATAAATCCGGGGCAACAAATTCCAAGTCATAGTCTCGACAAAGCCAAATCAAATGAATCCCCTTGGCCTTTCTTCAGACAAAGGGACGGGGAGTCTGGACTAGTCCGCCGAGACATCCAAGCTTAGAATTTCACCATCTTTGATCTCGATCCGAACTTCCATTGGCCGACAGCAAACATCGCAGTCGGTCACAGTACGCTGCGAGTTCGCTCGAATGTCCACTTCGACCACATTTGAGCTCCCACAATAAGGACACTGCACGGTTGTTTCCTCAATCATAAAAACACGGCTCCTCAGGACAATGTCCAGCCGGGACGGTAGGTTCGCCGGATCAATCGTGCCGCTTCGGGGGCATTCTTGGCAACCAATCGTTTGGCATCCCAAACCACTTTTTTCCCAAGTCTGTAGGCCACGTTCCCAAGATGGTTCGCTTCGGTGAGCGGACCGCTGTAGTCGAAACTGCAGGTGGTGGGAGCGCCGGTTTTGCAGGCGTGAATCCACTCTTTGTGATGTCCCAGGCTTTCCGCTATCGACGCGGCTGGGGCTACGAATTCCTTGAAATGCGCTTCCGGGAGCAACGTCAGCTTCCCATAGTCTGCCAGGATCATGCCTTTGCTTCCCACAAACAAAACACCGCTATCCCATTTGGGAATCCCTCCTTCGCGCCAGATCAAAGGCTTTTCCTCGCCCTGGTACCAGGTCAGTTTGACCGGAGGCATGGCGCCGCGCGCTCCATAGTGATACGTGGCAGTCATGGATGCCGGCGCGATTTCAGGGTGGGGAGGAGGGCCGGTGGCTTCGATGGCCAGGGGATGTCGCAGTTTCAGAGCCCAGAAGGCGAGATCGTTCCAGTGGCTTCCCAGATCGCTCATCGTGCCGCCGCCGAAGTCCCACCATCGGTACCACTTGGGCCCTGGAAAATACACTTCATGAAAGGGACGCTCAGGCGCGGGCCCAAGCCAGAGATCCCAATGCAATCCTGCCGGAACCGGGGTGGATCCGCCGGGTCTCCGATCCGCGAACACAATGTCTTTGTGACGGGTCGCGGCCTCCTCGCTCTGCAAACCCCAGGCGCGACCCACCCACACATGCGCTTCGTGAACGGGCCCTATTGCCCCGCCTTGAACCAGCTCCACAACCCGCCTGTAATTGGAGCTCGCATGGATCTGTGTTCCCATTTGCGTTGCGACATGTGCTTTGCGGGCCGCCTCTGTCATCACGCGAGCCTCCCAAATAGAGTGGCTGAGCGGCTTTTCGCAATAAACATGCTTTCTCAGCTTCAATGCTGGCAGCACCGCAAAGGCGTGAGTGTGCTCGGCACAGCTCACCACCACCGCATCAAATTCCTTCGCGTGGTCGAACAGCTTTCGGAAATCGATGAACTTGCGGGCTTGGCGATGCCTCTGAGCAGCGGAATCCAGATTGCGCTCGTTCACATCGCACAACGCCACGATGTTCTCCCCACTCACTTCGGCGAGATTCCCGGCTCCTCTCCCGCCACATCCAATGATCGCAATATTGAGTCGTTCGTTGGGGTTCCGGGCAGCCAGGATGGACGGGAATCCGAGCGAGACCGCAGAGGCCGCCAGTGTGGTTTGGGTGAGGAACTGTCGCCGGTTTTGCAGGGTTGAGCTCATGGTAAGGGGATTTTTTGCCGAGCCGGGTCCGGGTTTCTTCGGAACAAAACGGCCACGTGGCCGACCTGCATAACCAGATGGCTGCTCGTCCGCTCAGCCATTTGGGGCATCAGTTCCTTCTTTTGATCTTTGAACCCGTCAAATCGCACTTTCACAAGCTCATGATGTTCAAGAGCCTCATTCACCGACTGCAGGAAGGACTCGCTGAGCCCTTGTTTGCCAAGCTTCAGGGTGGCATCCAGGCGCTGCGCCATGCCCTTTAATAGGCGCTTGTGGGAGTTGGTCAAAATCAAAACCTCCCAGGAGGGTCGTTGAGTTGGTCACGGATCTCCAGGATCTCGGGAAGACACGCCACAAGCGCGTCCACCATCTGCGGGTCCAAGTGCCTGCCCCGTTCATCCTCAAACAATTTCATCACCTTGTCGATATCCCAGGCCCGTTTGTAGACCCGCTCGCTGGCGAGGGCGTCGAACACGTCCGCAACCGCTGTGATCCGCGCGAAGATGTGGATTTGCTCACCGGCTATCCCGCGCGGATAGCCCTGGCCATTCCACTTTTCATGATGCTGCCAGGCCACCACCGCCGCAGTGGACATCACGCGGCCCTTTGAACTCTTAAAAATATCATGTCCCACATCGGTGTGGAGCTTCATCAAGACGAAATCTTCATCGGTTAATTTGCCCGGCTTGTTCAGGATCGAAACTTTCCCAACATCATGCATGGGGGACACCATTTTCAACAAATCGGCGTCTTCTTGCGGCAAGCCGATTTTCAAAGCGAGCACATAGGAGTACTCGGCCATGCGCCTCACGTGCTGGCCCGTGTCTTTGGATCGGCTTTCGCAAACTTCCCCCAGTTTCAAGAGCAATTCCCGCTGTGTATGCTCGATTTCGTGGTTTAACATCGCGGATTCCAGGGCTTTGCCCCCATAGGATGCCACCAACCCCATGAGACGCAGATCCGACTCCGTGAACACCCCCCTGGAGTCAACTTATTGATGACTTGGAAGCACCCTAGAGGTTCGCCACCGCCATCCCAAAACGGCAGCACCATTACCGATTGGGTGCGATATCCGGCTTTTTTGTCCAACTCCGGATCGAACCGCGGATCCGAATAGGCATCCGTAATGAAAATTGCCTGGCTTTCGGTGATCGCCATGCCTACCAATCCATTGTTGGATGCGATGCGGACTTGATCGATGCCATCCGAAGCAACCGTGTACAGCTCGTCATACTCCCAGTCGAGAACCCAGACCGAACAACGATTCGCGCAAACGACCGCTTTGCCCATGTCCCGAATCAACTCAAGCAATCGGGTCACCCTCCGCTCTTCCGCGATTCGCGCCGCGTAGTCTAGCAGAGTCTGCAGCGGGCCCTCGGGCATGATCCCAGCGCTTGGTAACACCAGCTTTGTCTTCGCTTCTTCGGAAGGACTCGTGAGCATTTCAAATTGTTCGTGACGTGTCACCCAGGCTCATTCCCGATAACAACCTCATGGATCCAGCCGCTCAAAACCACCGGCTTCAGATCGGATCCACACCGATTGCCTCTCGCAAAGAAATCGAATCTAACCTTCGATTATTACATTTTCCAGCCTAAAGTCTACCCTGGGTCACAAAACTTATCCTTCTCAAGCTTGCGCCCGCCGCGCGTGCGTGGCAAAGTAAAACCACAAACCTTCGGAAAGCATAATCTCGGATCGCGCAGCATGATGAATCAAATGAACTCGCGTTGGATATTAGCGAGAGAAACCACTTCCAGGCCGCCCATCGTGATGTCGTCGCGCGCCTGACAAGGCTTCAAGAAAAGTGACATGAAAAAGAACCCCGTCGGAGTCGGCTCGTGTTAGGAAAAGTTCGCGCACTGTGGGCGGTGGTCGGCGTGGCAGGATTGATCCTGTTCTGCGGCGCAGACCACGCGGCGACTCGAAGCGCGGAGCCAGAGCTCGATTCTTTAGCCAGCAAAACCGGGACGGCCCTGAACCGCACGCCCAACCCGGATCGGGCGAGATCGCTGCACTGGGCGTTCCAACCCCTCCAGAACCCGGCCCCGCCAAGGGTGACAAACAGTGGGTGGCCGCTTTCAGGGATCGACCGTTTTGTTCTCTCGAAGATCGAAGCGGACGGGCTCCGACCTGCCCCGCCTGCGGACAAACGCACGTTGCTGCGCCGAGCCACTTTCGATCTCATTGGCCTGTCGCCAACGCCGCCTGAGGTGGATTCGTTTATCTCGGACACGTCTTCGGATGCTTTTGCGCGTGTCGTGGATCGGCTCCTCAACTCGCCACACTACGGAGAGCGCTGGGGACGCCACTGGATGGATATCGTGCGCTACGCGGATACGGCCGGGGAGACGGCGGACTATCCGATTCCTGTCGCGTGGCGCTACCGCAACTACGTGATTGATTCCTTTAACGCGGACAAGCCCTACAACACCTTTCTCCGCGAACAGATCGCGGGCGACGTGATGGCGCGCAGGGGTGCTTCCGAGCACTACGCCCAGGACGTCACGGCCACGGGTTACCTCGCGCTTTCACGCCGCTTTGGCTTTGACTCGGAGAATTATCATCATCTCACAATCCAGGATACCATCGATACTCTGGGGCAGACCGTTCTCGGGTTGAGCCTCGGCTGCGCTCGGTGTCATGATCACAAATACGATCCGGTTTCGATGAACGATTACTATGCGCTCTACGGCATCTTTGAGAGCACTCGTTACGCGTTCCCTGGCTCCGAGCAGAAACAGAAGTTCCGGGCGTTGGTTCCGTTGTTGCCGCCTTCGGAATCGCACGAAAAATGGCGCGCGTTCGACGTGAAGGTCGGGGGGCTTTCTCAGATGCTTGAGAAGCAGAAGCAGCCCGTGCCGGGGGCGGTGTTGCGTTCATTGGACGAGATCGATGGCGACTTCGAGATGCAGGCTCCTGCGGCCGGAGGCAGCAAGGGAGTGCTCGTGCCTCCGTGGGTGTGCGATGGCATGATCTCCGTGACTAAGGAAGCACAGAGCCCTTTCAAAAACCTGAATACCCGGGGCCAGGTGGGAGTTCATGTCCCGTCGAACACGAATAGCTATTTCATCGGGCAAGCCCTGCCCTCCCGCCACGCGCGCGACCACGGCTCTCTGCTGTTTGTGAATCTCGACTTTCGCGTCGCCACAAACGATGTCAGTGCCCTCGGGGCTCACCGTTTTTGGCTTGGGAAACAACACGGCCTGCCGGCAATCGAAGTGCGGGTGTCGTCGACCTCCGTCGCATTGCGAACCGGCGATACCACGGCCCCGGTCCTCCTGTTGAAGCCGAACCAATGGCACAACCTGCAACTCACGTTGGATCTCCAAACGAGAACCTTCAGCGGCAGCGGTGGAACCGCGGAAGGGGTGGTGAGTTTTGCGAACAAACCGTTTTCCATTTCCTCGCCCGGTGTGATCGACTTCGTGGCGATGGACTCGATAGCCTCGGATCAAAAGCTCCTGCCGGGGATCGAGATTGATAACCTGGGCATCCAGAACGTTCCCATTAACGCGGTTTCCACCACTCCCCCAACGCTGGCTTCGAGCGCGAAGAAAATCGACGCCAAGGCCATCACGGACCCACCCCAGGCGAGCCACGAAAATCTCAAGCAGGACCTGAACTCGCTTCTGGCCGAAGGCCCGTTCGATCTGGCTTATGCCGTGGTGGAGGGTACTCCGCGTAATGCGCGACTGCAGGTCCGCGGTGAGCCGGATCGGCCTGGGGTCGAAGTCCCGCGCGGCTTCATCACGGCGTTGGGTGGCAAGCCACTCCCAGCCGGGACCGAAGGGAGCGGACGTCTTGAACTCGCTGAATGGCTGACCGGTCCCGATAATCCGCTCACAGCCCGAGTGATGGTGAATCGCCTGTGGCAATTTCACTTCGGCCGTGGGCTCGTCAAAACACCAAATGATTTTGGCCTCCGCGGCCAGGCTCCAACACATCCCGAAATGCTCGACTATCTGGCTGTGCGCTTTGTTCAGAGCGGCTGGTCAATGAAGGCGATGCACAGGCTTATCATGCTCAGCTCAACTTATCAGCAAGCCAATGCGGACGGGTCGAGTGCGGCGACGGTGCCACCTCGGTTTGCGGCAGGATCGGCGGGTCCCGTGATAGCATCCGGACCGGAGCAGAATTCGATCAGGCAGGCGGGTCCGGAGGGGAGGGGCTTGCTTTCCGAATGGGATCGCGCCGACCTTTACGCTGCATTCCCTCGACGCCGCATCAGTGCGGAGGAGATCCGCGATGCCATCCTGCAAGTCAGCGGCGAACTCGATGTCGCGCCAGGTCACGGCCACCCTTTTCCAACGCCGATCGGCTGGGGTTACACCCAGCACGGTCCATTCAGCGCGGTTTACGAGCACAATAAACGCAGCGTCTATCTCATGACCCAGCGCATCAAACGCCACCCGTTTCTAGCGCTCTTCGACGGTGCCGACCCGAACGCCAGCACCGCCGAACGCCGGGCCACAACAGTCCCCACCCAGGCGCTTTTCTTCCTCAATGACCCTTTCATCCATGCTCAGGCCGGGAAGTTTTCCGAACGGTTGCGTCGTCTCTACCATGATGAGCCAGGACGCATCGCAGCTGCTTATCGTCTTGCCCTCGGTCGTTTTCCCAGCGAAAGCGAGCAGGCTGAGGCGGCGGAATTCCTTGCCGCCTATCGCGCCGAACCGACTGCCGCGAGGAACGGTGACGCCGACGGCGCCGCCCTGGCGGCATACGGACGAGCGATCTTTGGCAGCAGTGAATTCCTCCATATCGACTGATCCTCCTATGAAACCGAGTTCTGCCTTCGATTCTTCTCGCCGGAATTTTTTACGTTCGATGGTGGGGGCCTCGGCGATCTTCCCCGGCCTCATCGAGGAACTCGTCGCCCAGGACGCCGGACGGTCCAACCCGTTTGATCCGCTCGCACCCAGGCCGTCGCATCACGGGGCGAAGGCCAAGCGTGTGATTTTTCTCTACATGAGCGGCGGTGTTTCGCACGTCGATTCCTGGGACCACAAACCAAGGCTTTTCACCGACGCTGGCAAGACCGTTGCCGTGGGCGAATTCCAGGGCCGCAAAGGCGACTTCAAAATGTGGGTCAAGAAGCCTCAATGGACGTTCGCCAGGCACGGACGTTGCGGCACGGAAGCCAGCACGCTCTTCCCACACATTGCCGGGTGCGTCGATGACCTCTGCGTGATTCGCTCGATGAAGTCGGATCACACCAACCACTACGAAGCCACGCTGGGCATCCACACGGGGTCGTTCACATTTGCCCGCCCGAGCATCGGTTCGTGGGTCAGCTACGGGCTCGGTGCCGAGAACCGGAACCTGCCGTCGTATATCGTCATCGCCCCAAAGACTCCGTATGCCGGGAGCCAGGTATGGGCGAGCGATTTTCTGCCGGGCTCGCACCAAGGCACGCTGGTCGTGCCTGGGCCGGACCCGGTGTCCAACATCCAGCGCCGCGTCGCCACAAGCCGCATGCAGGAGCTTGAGCTCGGATTGATGGCGAGGATGAACCAACGGCATCTCGCCACACGTCCAGAAGACTC
The DNA here is from genome assembly GCA_945865375.1 of Akkermansia muciniphila. Taxonomy (GTDB): domain Bacteria; phylum Verrucomicrobiota; class Verrucomicrobiia; order Limisphaerales; family F1-80-MAGS106; genus F1-80-MAGS106. The sequence goes on from CAMBEJ010000039.1 coordinate 19,850, forward strand.
CCTGCTGACGGCACGCATCAAATCGTTCGAAACCGCCTTCGGGATGCAGATGGAGATGCCGGACGTTTTCGACCTCGCGAAGGAAAGCGATGCCACGCTCAAACTCTACGGCCTGGAACGGGGTAGCACGAAGGGTTTTGCCTGGCAATGTCTTGTCGCCCGGCGGCTCGCGGAGCGCGGCGTGCGTTTCATCGAGTTGATCGACGTCGGCTCGTCGGATAATTGGGACGCGCACGGAGATATGCTGACCCACACCCCGCTGGCGAAGAACGTTGACCAGGCTATCGCGGGTTTGCTCCTGGACTTGAAATCGCGCGGCATGCTCGAGGACACACTCGTGGTCTGGACGACGGAGTTCGGCCGAACACCGTTCAACAACGCCGCCGACGCCAAGGGTCGGGAGCATCATCACTGGGTTTTCTCCTCATGGCTGGCTGGCGCTGGTGTGAAGCCTGGCACGGTTTACGGGGCATCCGACGACTACGGCATTGAAGTCGCCAACAACCCCGTTCACGTGCATGACTTCCACGCCACAATTCTGCACCTGTTGGGCCTCAACCACGAGCGCCTCACGTTCCGTCACAGTGGCCGTGATTACCGCCTCACCGATGTGGCAGGCAACGTGGTCAATGGGATTTTGTCGTAACCATCCAGTGCGGTCGCAACCGCAGGATGACACGGCTTTCCGGATTACTGGCTGACGTGGCGCGTGCAGATGGAGGCATCGGTAGGAGCGGATTGTTGTCACCTAGGACAACGTGATCGCAGGTTCCGTGGCATTCAAACGTTTGACGAAGCTCATAATGAGAATTGCTGTTCGCCGTTTCAACGGGCTTGCGCCGCATCCCGGTCCGTCGCTAGGCTGATCTCATGCCTTTATCCCCATATCAAATTATGAAACGAATTCTCAGCTGTCTCGTGTTGGCCTTCACGATTTCTCTGCTGCCCGCGGCGGACGGCGAGTCGAAGTTCAAACGCACGGAGGATGTGCTGTACGGAAGAAAATTCGGCACGGCGCTCACCCTGGATGTGTTTGAGCCGGAGAAGAAGAACGGCGCGGCCGTGATCTTCATGGTGAGCGGGGGATTCTTCTCCAGTCATGAGTCGATCAACGGAAAGACCTACTCCCCGTTCCTCAATCGCGGCTACACGGTCTTCGCCGTCGTTCATGGATCGCAGCCGAAGTTTCAGATTCCGGAAATCACGCAGGACATCCACCGGGCCGTGCGGTTCGTGCGAGTCAACGCCTCGCGTTGGGGTGTGGACCCGCAGAAGTTCGGCATCACGGGCGGTAGCGCGGGCGGGCATCTATCGCTCACGATGGGCACGCAGGGCGGGCCTGGAAAAGCGGACGCCAAAGACCCCGTGGATCGCGAGAGCAGCGCTGTGCAGGCCGTGGCGTGCTTTTTTCCGCCGACCGATTTCCTGAATTGGGGCAGCGCGGGCGACGACGCAGTGGGGGTCGGCACGCTCAAGAATTTCAAGCCCGCGTTCGGCTCTAAGTCAGACACCGCCGAGGGGCGTCAGGAGCTGGGTCGCGAAATTTCGCCGCTCAATTTCGTGACCGCCAAGACCGCGCCGACGTTCATCTCCCACGGCGACGGGGACAAGCTGGTGCCGATTTACCAGGCGGAGATCTTCGAGAAGAAGTGCAAGGAGGCGGGCGTCACGTTCAAGCTCATCGTGAAGCCCGGCGCAGAGCATGGCTGGGCTGGCATGGAGAAGGAGATGGCGATGTTCGCCGATTGGTTCGACGAACATCTGCTCAGCACCAAGCCTAAGAATTAGCTAGCAAGGACTCGTTTGCTTACTTCGATCACGGTGTTGCCGAATGAACCCGCTGATTATGGCACTTTTATGAGCCCTCTCAATCCGCGCCTCCGCCCCTGCGGTCGGAGTTCTGGGTAACGCGCCTGTGCTGCCTCAATTCGATGAGCGGCCTTATGCAAAATGATATGAAACTAGTTTTCAAAAATCGCCGCTTGGTTCCTTGTCCACCGCTGTGATTGTTCTCGGGTCAAGTGGAGTTTCGCGGGTTAGGAGCGGTTGTGAGCGACCTTAAATTGTCCGTTTCATGGAGCAACGAATTTATCTTTCACCACCTCACGTCGGCCCTGTGGAGCGGCGTTTGCTTTTGGAGGCTCTCGACTCGAATTGGATCGCGCCCCTTGGGCCGATGGTTGACGCCTTCGAGCGGGAGGTGTGTGAACGGATCGGAGTCCCCTATGCCGTCGCGCTATCGAGCGCGACCGCCGGTTTGCATTTGTGCCTGGTTGAATCAGGTGTCGTGGCCGGGGACATCGTGCTGGTACCTACCTTCACCTTTATTGCGACTGTCAACGCGGTCCGTTATTGCGGAGCCACCCCGGTCTTTGTGGATTGCGATGGGATCTCCTGGAATGCTGATCCTGCCGTAGCGCGCAATTCGTTTGAGGATTTGGCGGCGATTGGTCGAACGCCCAAGGCTTTCATCGTTGCCGACTGTTATGGGCAATGTGCGGATTACGACACCTTGCTGAGCCTTGCCGCGGAGTATTCAGTGACTGTGATCGAGGATGCGGCCAGCACTTTGGGTGCTCGTTATCGAGCTCGGCCAGCCGGGTCGTTTGGGAAGGCGGCGGTGTTTTCGTTTAATGGAAACAAAATTATCACCACCAGTGGCGGGGGAATGGTGGTTTCGGAGGATGCGCGGTTGATCGAGCGGATTCGGTATCTGGCTACCCAGGCGCGTCAGGCCGCGACGCATTATGAGCACACGGAGATCGGGTATAATTATCGGCTCAGCAACTTGCTTGCATCGGTGGGTCGCGGTCAGTTGATGGGTCTCGACGACAAGATCGTGGCTCGGCGTCGGAATCGCGAACTGTATGAGGGTGAGCTTCAACATTTGCCAGGGTTGTCATTTATGCCGATCCCGGACTGGAGCCAGCCGAATCATTGGCTCACCTGTATCGTCGTGGACCCAGTGGTATCGGGGACGGATCGTGAACGGATCCGAGTGGCGCTCGAGGCGGAGAACATCGAATCGAGACCTCTGTGGAAGCCGATGCATCGCCAGCCGCTGTTCGCCAGTTGTCGGGTTTACGGAGGCCGGGAGTCGGAGCGTTTGTTCCGGGATGGGTTGTGTTTGCCCAGCGGTTCGGGCCTGACTACGGAGGAGCATGCACGGGTTTGTGAGGTGGTGCGGAGAGAGTTTTATAAATGAGAACCTGACCACAAGGCTAAGTGGGGACATCCAGAGCAGCCATGGCAACGCACACAACAGAATCAATCGCCCCCGCCCTGCGGATCTCAGGCTTGTCGATGGGCATCAACTTCCTGCTGGCGGTCGGGAAAATTCTCACTGGCATTTTTGGAAATTCGTATGCCCTCATATTGCTCATCAGGTCAAGGACGGGCTTCTGACTTCACAGCATCGAATTGGCGACGTCACTGTCCACATTGAGCCATGTCAACCTTCTGACACCGGAATGCCAGACTGAGGAATCCGCCACATGCACCCCCCGGTGAAGGCATCAGGCACAGTGGTGAGCGTGGAGGAGAATCAGGTTCAAATCATGAGCCAAACACCTTCTTGAGATGCGCCAGGCTCCGGGTGGCTATCTCTTCAGGGCCTTCTTCAAAGTTGAACACCTCCACAGACACGGTCCCGTCATAGCCAACCTCCTTCAAGGCACTTGCTATGGGCACAAAATCCGTGTCACCGAACCCCGGCCCTTTCAGGTTCCTGTCATTCGCGTGAAAATACGCGAAATGAGGCCATGATTCTCGAATGATCTGAGGAATCGGTTTCTGTTCCGAGGACATGGCTTTGACATCCAAAATGATTCGGAAACTGGGGCTCGATATCGAACGAGTGAAACGGATCGCTTCGTCAGCAGTGTTAATGAAATTGGTTTCGGAAGGTGCCAGCGGTTCGAAACAAATCACAATTCCAAGTTGTTCCGCACGCCGCACTGCCTCTCTGAATCCGTCCTGCGCCCATCCCCATCCCGTCTCAAAATCGATGCCCTCCATCAAACTGCGCTGTTTGGGGGACCCCACCACCATGGTCTTTCCACCAAGATCAGCGCAGAACTCCACCAACGCGCATAAGTACTCGGCGGTGCGCCCCCTGACCACAGGGTCGGGGTGAGTCAGGTGGAGCCCTTCCGTAAAAGCCAGAACCCAGTGAATGCCGGAGATCTTGATCCCCTCACGCACCGCTAGGTCCCGGATCGCCACACGGTCCGCCTTCGAGATGTCCGTCACATACTTCGACACCGTGAACGGCGCTATTTCGACGGCGTCATACCCGGCCTGGGCGGCAAATCGGAATCCACGCTCCAACGGCCAGGGTTGGAAGATTTCATTACAGATAGCGAATTGCATAAAAACACCTAAAAGGAATAGGAATTGACCACGGATTACACGGATGGCAGGGATATGATTTTGGGATATCGCATCTCGAGGCTTTCATCATCAGTGAGACTTCAAAATAGAGAATCCTCGAAGTGTTATTTTAGTCGGGCAGGGCTTTGCCTTTGGTTTCCGGGGCGATCCACACAACGATCATGCCGACCAAGTAAACCAGCGTGATAACAGCCCCCATCTGGGCGTAATCACCTCCATAGTGCTTCACCAACTGGCCGCTCGTCAGAGCTCCCACAGCCGCAACAATCCGGCCAAAGTTAAAACAAATACCTTGGCCGGTGGCACGGACTCGCGTCGGGAACAGCTCGGGGAAATACAGGGGGAACCACCCATAGAATGCCGCCGTCGAACATCCCACGAGAGCTGTCACGGCCAGGAAGCCGGGGCCGTAGGTGTGCATTGTCCGAAACAGCAACCCGCAGGTGACCAAGGAGGCGGCGCACAAACCAAAATAGCCGAGCCGCCGGCTGATAGATCCGCCGAGAATCGGGGCCATCAGACTGCCCAGCACCGCACCCAGTGAAGAGGCCATCTGCGCGCTGGCTTTCGCCTCAGGCATGGTTCCACCCGTCAACCGGTCCGCCCAGAGCGGAATCCATTGAACCGATCCCCATGTGCCGATGAGCGCCACCGAGGCCAGCACAATGCCAATCACCGTGCGCCCCAGCAACGGAGGCGACAACACTTCTGTCAGCGGTCGGATTTTCTTCCCACCCACCGCTGCTTTCCATCGTTCGGATTCCGGCACAAACAGGCGAATCAGAAAGGTTAAAAGGGCGGGAGTGGCTCCCACCAGAAACATCCAACGCCAGGATTGCTGCGTCACGGGCACGACTTTGGCGAGCAATCCCACCAGAAGCATGCCCACATTGGCTGCGGCTCCAATCGCTCCAGCCAGCCAAGGGCGATGCTTCTCCGGCCAGCACTCCATCACAAGCGCCACCCCCAACGCCCATTCTCCTCCCATCCCAAGAGCGGCCAGAAAGCGGAAAACTCCCAAGTGCCATGGCTGGGTTGCGAAATACGCCGCACCGCTGAAAATCGAATAGGCGAGGATGCTCCAGCTCATCGCCCGCACCCTTCCAATCCTATCCCCGAGCCAGCCAAAAATCCCTCCACCCACAGCCGCGCCCACCAAAAAAGCGGCTGTGATCCGCCCCATCCATTCCCCCACGAGCGCATCCCCCCCGCTGCCCAGCATATCCTTTAAAGCAGGTCTCGCCACCACGGGGAACAAGCCGATCTCAAACCCGTCAAACAACCACCCAAGAAACGCGGCGAGCAACGTCAGCCACCGGACTCGCGTTGACGGCACGGGGTGTCCAGTGATCGATGGCGGCTGGCTCATAAGGTTTCAAAGTCACCAATCCCGGAGAAAACAGTCTTCCTGACAGAGCGTCCTGCCCATGGATTTGGATGGGTTGACTTCAGCATCACACAGCTAAGGCTGGCAAGCCTCATCCCAAACAAATTCTCCATCGGGGCGCGATCCTTCATGGCGAGGCCGGCGGCTAGGGTGCCTGGGCAACGGGCCTTCGGATCCAGCGGCAATACACTATCACAAGAACCAACAAGAGGCCGAGGCCACAAACAATGGTGGCGCCGATGGGCAGATCCGCCACGGCGGTCACCCAAAGACTGCCCACGCTGGCCACCGTCGAACAACACCAAGCCACGACGAGTTGGGTCCGCAATGAATTTGCGAGATACGCAGCGCACACTGCGGGCACTATCAGGTAGGAGAAAGTCAAAAGCACACCCCCCACATGAACAAAGCTGGTGACGGCAAGGCCAAATAGTGCATAGAAGAAAAAATCCCACCAAATCGTTGAAAGCTCTGTCTTTTTTCCATGGCCCTCTATTTGCGATAGTTCCAAAAAACGGGCGCGAAACACAAAATGCAAGACGCCGATCACGGCATACAATCCAAATGTTTTCAGAATCTCCTGGGGTGACACCACCAGAAGCTCTCCCACCAGAGATCGCTGCAGCTCCTCCTTGCCTTCGGCGCTCTTGCTCAACAAAAGAATGCCGAGCGCCGCGGACACCACATACACAATTCCGATCAACGCTTCCTGAGGCACCTTCTGATGCTCGGATCGCGTCAGCGTGAAGAGGGTGGCCCCAACGAGGGTAAAGCTCACCGACCATGCGTAACTGGCCGCATCGTGAACGTCGTGCCCGAGCAGAATTGAAACACAGGTCCCGAGCGCGGCCACCTGAGCCAGAGCCAGGTCCACAAAAATGACCCCCCTGCGAACCACGTGCAACCCCATGTAGCCCAGCAACCACGGGAGCAGGAGACACGCCAGCAACGGCCATTTGATGATGTCCAACGTTTGCACAAATTCCTTCGAACCAGACCTGGCTGCGCCTCACCTCGGCTCACCGGGCCGGCTCAAACCCTGCGCGAACAACTTCACCAGTTGTTCCATCAACCCCACGTAATCCATTTCGGTGCCCTTCACTCCGCCCGGATACTGGGCCACGTCCACCACCCGCACAGCTCCCACTTGGGCGGCGACGCGCTCCGCAGTTTTTCGACTCTGATAGGGCTCCACGACGATCACCCTCACATGGGCTGCCTTCATCTTCGCGACCACTCCGGCGAGATGCGTTGGCGTTGGCGGAATCCCAGGTTTCGGCTCCAGAAACAGTTCGCTCTTGAGTCCAAACCTTCGCGCGAAATATTGCCAGGTGTTGTGATGCGCCACCAGTTGCTGACCCTCGTACGGTGCCAGCGCCCTCTCCCACTCCGCCACCTTTGATTCCAAACGGGTTTTGAACAACTCCAGCCTGGTTTCATAAAACGCGGCATTCATCGGATCCACACGAGATAGCGCTCCGGCAATGGTGCGCGCGACTCTCGAAGCATTTGTTGGATCCACCAAATAATGAGGGTTTCCTTTTGAATGCACGTCGCCCTGGGAACGGTCGAGCGTCTTGGGCACATCCAGCAATTCGATTCCTGCCGCGCACGAAACACGACCTGGCGATCCCGCTGCAAGCTTGGGATTGCGGGCACTCACGAGCAACGGCCCAAGCCACCCCGACTCCAGCTCCGCCCCGCCTTCCAACAACACGTCGGCCTTGTTCAATTTCAAAATGAAGCTCGGTTTGGCGTCCACAAAATGAGGATCCTCCGTCGGTTTCGCCAGTGTCGCGATCTCCGCAAGGTCACCCGTCAAGGCGAACGCGATCGAAGCGATGTCGGGCGTCGTGCAGACCACCGAAAGCTTGGCGTGAGCGCTGCCAACCAGAACCACGCTGAGAAAGAGAGGAAACAGCGTGCCTGCGCCCAGAGATGCGCGAGTCCTCAGAGTGGCACCTTGTTTGCTGGAGACAATCCTGCTCGGAGTACGCGTCCACAACGCCTTCCCCCGCCATCTCGATGCGAAGTTGAGCCACAGGGACCAGTGACAAACAATCATGTGCATTTGTTAACGTCTTTCCATTAACCGTCACGTCCTGGTGATGAATTCCAACGACTGGCACCTATCGCACTGCTGACGTTAAAACTTATGCGCCGCATGGGCACCCAGCAAAAACTCCAGTTGTAGCCACAAGGAATGATCCACGCCCACGCCGGTCCTGTGGTCGTGATTGTATTGGAGCCGGATCTTTGAAAACTCGCTTGGAAACCACGTGATGTTAGGAGAGATGCGCCAGCGCTCGTCCCTGTCCGGATCGGGTGAAAAACTGGCGCCGCGGCCGACGACGTAATCCCCGCGCAAACCCAGAATCCAACCCCTCCCGAATCCGTATGACAATTGGGAATAAGATCCGTAATCCGCCAACGTCTCGCGCGGCAGGAACAAATCAGGAGCTCCATCGAGGTCCCTGTCAAAGGCACCGGTGCCCGCCTCATATCGACGCCAGAGCACTTCACTCTGCCATGTGACAAAAGGGAACCCACCCTGGTGCCGGGAGGATTTCCATTTCCACATCCAATCCACGCCATACACCTGGGTGTCCGTATCCGAGCCCGAACCGTTTGGACCGAAAGCGCCGGACGCCCCCGCGAGGACCGTCTGGTTGTCCGACAGCTCAAACGACACGGCATAACGGGGCGCAAAAAGCAGGTCGTTAAACGCCTTCACAGACCCTTGGCCAACACCGCGTCCATATAGCAGATTTCCCCCGTTGGAATCCCGAAAACTATGCGCCGTTTCTCCCTGCGAGTTCTGAACCGCAAGAAAAAGCTCGGAATAAAACGGAGTCGGGACGAGCCAAGAAACACGAGCCCCGGGGTTTCGCAATCCATCGCCTCCCAGGAATCGACCCAACACCAGGGGTTGATCCACGAACGCCCAAGTATGCGGATGCGTGGGATTCTGCCGCCCAAACTCCGTAAAAAACTGCCCGGCTCGCAACTGCAAATTCGATGGCAACGAAATCGTCTCAAGAAACGCCTCCTCCACTTCCACGCCCGACTCTCCTGTCGAATCGATCTGAAAGACGACGGCGGCCTGCCCACGAAAATACGGATCCACCGCGCCTGTGAAGGCCGTCTCCAAATTCTGCAAAGTGAATCCACGTTGCTTGGGATCATGGCCGCCGAGCTGGAGGGCGTCCAAGTCGTTGGCTGTTGAACCTCCCACAGCAAGTATCCCCACCACGGAAAGGTCCAGGAAGCTCCCGGATCGGCCCGCTATTCGGATGGAATCACTGGGTGCCCACGCTTTCGCGCTCTTTTCCCCGACTCCCTTCAAAGCCTTGTCAGCGGACGGCGCAGCTCGATCCGTGGTGGGAGTATGGGTCAAGGCAACCGGGTCCTTCGACTGCATCGCCTCGATCTGTTTTCGCAGCGCATCGATTTGCTCCTGATGCAATCGCTGCACCCGCTCCAAACTTTCCTGGAGCCCGTTCAATCGACGCTTCAAATCCCCTACGTTCGACGCATCCTGCGCCTGCGAAGTGATGGCACAGAGGGCCCACACCAAAAGGATGCGGTGGAAATGTTGGAAGTGTCGTACCACGCCCCGATTGTTCAGGAAACAGAACTCATTGCAAGTCGCACATGGAGAGACCAGGGCAGGGAGCAACGGTGTCTGTTCCCAACCGTTCCGGCATGAGAGCGGTTCAAGCAAGTCTGCAAATTGTTGAATGTCGAGATGTGGTAAACCGCGCGGACCGCCTGGCAGGTCGCCTGACAACGCTCCCCGAACAGCGAGCGATCGTAGCGGGAAGAAATCGGCACGCCTCATCTCGTTTGAACCAACCGGCCCGCCGTATCAACGGTGATTTCACGGGCACCCACGGGAACCGGGCTCTCTGTTCGTTGACCTCCGGGCCATTGAACCTCGATCGCTGCGGTTGCCCCTGGGAGCGCCAAAACCTGCGCCGCCGAATCCTGCGACCAATACCCAGCTCCCGCGTGAATCTCCCTAGCCGGACCAGGGCCGCCCTCAAAACGAAGCCTCACCACCGCGCCCACAGCTTGTGGATTGGTTTTCCCGCCGATCAGTTTGACCCGCAAACCCACTTTTCCAGACCTATTCCGAAACAGTTTTGTGGCACCACGATTTTGGCCCACCACCAGGTCCACGCGGCCATCGTGATCAAAGTCCGCGACCGCACACCCGCGTTGCTCCCCTTCCATTCGTACCCCTGACTTCTGGGTTGGCAACGACTGAAACCGCCCATCTCCGAGCCCGCGCAACACAAGCCCTTTGCCACCATCGTACCGCGACGACTCCGGTTCGACGTCGAAAAAGTTTTGTGCCAAAGCCAGGTCCTCACGACCATCCCCGTCGAAATCCGCCACCGCGAGTCCAAATACCGGCGCAAATTGCGCCTCCACAGGCAACGGCTTGACCTCGAACCTCGAGCCCCGATTCAACAAGACAACCGAATCCAGTGTGGACACCTCCAGCACTCGGAAGGATTTGATGTGCTCACCCAGAATCTGTTCGATCGAGGCCTCGCCGAACGCCCGGAAAGACGCGATACGCTCCGTCATCCCAGGCACATGGCGTCCGAAAAGTTCGAAGTCACGCCAAGGGAGCCTGCGTTCCCTGGGCTTGCCCCAGAAGGTTTCGGCAACCTCCAGTCTTCCATCGCCATCGGAGTCCCCATAATACACCGAAACGGTGGTGGCAAGGGAAGCCTGGTAGCGCGTGTTGCGCCCCCAGTTGCCGAGCACCAGATCCATGCGGCCATCCCCATCGAAATCGCCCGAATGGACCGAGTTCCACCACCCCTTCAAACCATTGATTCCGAAGGCCTGAGTCACATCGGCGAGCTGCCCCCCCGGCCTCCAGGCGAAAACACGAGGGGCGCTCCATTCACAGGCCAGCACCAACTCGGGCAACCCGTCGCCGTCCAGGTCGGTGAACACCGCGCCGCTCACCAATCCGACCGACTTGAGGGCCGCCCCGGCCATCGGACTCTCTTTCCACACTCCTTGTTCGTTGATCAAAAGACGGGAATCCGCAGCCTCGGGATACCGTCCGCCCACGACGCGCCCCCCCACGAAGACATCCAGATCGCCGTCGCCATCCACATCCCCTGCGGCCAAGGGCCCAGTGGCTGAAGTCGACCCAGACGAAAGAACGAAGAGTTCGTTTTTTGCGATATCAAAGCCACGCGCCGCCGGGGACTCGGTGTTTCCGTCTTCGTAATTGGACAGCCCGGTCACGATACAACGCAACCCTTGGCCCGCGTCCAAAGCGACAATGCCAGTTTGATCGCGCGTTGTCGGCTGAGCGATCTCCGGGCGGTTCCATTCTGAGAAACCGCCTTTGCGGTCGTTTCGAAACACCGTCAGCCATCCGTTTTTGCCGCTTCCCACAATCAAATCGTCAAACCCGTCGGCATCCACATCGAACCAGGCCACACCCGGCCCTAGTTGGCTTAGCTTTCTCGAAAGGAAGGGTTGTCGTTCGAAATCATCAAACAGCTCATCCCTGTGCCCATGCTGGATCAAGTGGCTGGCGTCGGAGAACAAAACTCCCTCCACGGGTTCGTTCTTCGCTGCCACCGGCACTCCCGATGCTTCGTCGATTTCATACAGCCGGAGGGACTGCACCCCTTCAACATGCGAAACGCGCCCTCCGCGCCATGACACTTCCAACGTCATGAGCTGCTGATCCGGGCGTCCCGCAAAGACACGCATGGCCTCGTCACAGGACAGGTAGCGTCCCCCGCACATCATCTCCTGGCTCTGGGAAGGCACAGCTCCGTTCAACAAACGCACCCTGGCCCCCACCCCTCGCGTGTTTCCAGAAAGCCCGCGCAGCCGAACCCCGACCCTCGATGCCGTCCCTTCGTTTCGGTAAACCCCGGCAGCCGAGTTAAGATTGTTCACCACCAGATCCAGGTCGCCGTCGTGATCCAGATCCGCCAGCGCCATTCCATGGGAAACGCCGACATCATCAAATCCCCAAGCGGAACTCTTGTCGGTGAAGGTCAAATCGCCCTGGTTGCGAAAAGCTAGGCTCGCCGTCTGGAGGCTGGGGAATCGACGCAGGTTCTCCTCAGCGCTACCGCCCGCATCGCTCCTTCCATCCGGGCCCCGGGTGGCGCGCAACGTGTCGGCATCCAGCACATCGCGGTCATTTCCGGTACCCACCAGCAAGTCCTCGTATCCATCCAGATCCACATCCATAAACACGGGAGTCCAGGACCACTCAGTGGCGCTCAGTCCGCTCAAAAACGCGATCTCGGCGTAAGTTCCATCACCCCGGTTCAAGAAGAGTGTGTTGCGAAAGACTTCGGGTTGAAACTCAGGATCTTCCAAACGCGACTCCATGCCGCCTCGCATGAAGCTTGCCCTCTGACGCTGACGCGCCCCCGGGTCACGGCTCAACATATCGACCACGATAAAATCATCCAGACCGTCCCGGTTGATATCGGCGAAATCAACCCCCATGGAGGACATGCTCATGTTGCGGAGCTGGTATTTCGGCGCAGCCCTGAACCTCTTGCCGCCCTCGTTCATCCACAGTTTGTCGGTGGACAGCATAAAATCGTTGCAGACATAGATATCGGGATTCAGATCCCCGTTCAGATCGCGAAAAGCCACGCTCAATCCCCAGTCCCTGGGTGGCTCCGTCAATGATTGCCCCGAGTCGTCGGCGAAGGCGCCGCCCTTCCACGACACCGGACCAAAACGGCCTCCGCCTTTGTTGATATAAAGCAGGTCCGGCTCACCGAGTTCATTGACCACAACGCCACGCCCTCGTTTGGCCAGCACCGCCGAGAACCTGTCCGCTGGAAAAACCTGGGGCCTTCCACCCACGATCTTCACATCGGGGCGCACCCCGTCGAAACCGTCCTTATAAGTCGTCGTCCGGTAGTTGCACACATAGAGGTCCAAATCCCCATCCCCATCCATGTCGCCCATCGCCATCGAAGTCGCCCCAAACTTGGGCGCCAACCCGCTCTCCAACATTTCCGTAAAATGGCCCTTGCCGTCGTTCAGAAACAAACGCGTGCCCCGCCCTATGGCATTCACCAACAGATCCAGGTCTCCGTCGCCATCCACGTCCGCGAGCAGGACGCCGGTCGAATATTGTCCTGGGCAGGCAACCCCGGACGAAGCTGTCACATCCTCGAAGCGCATGCCGCCCAGGTTGCGGTACAAAACATTCGAACCCTCGAGCCGACAACAATAGATGTCGCACCACCCATCTCCATCCACATCTCCCAGGGCCACTCCTGAGCCGTTTTCATAGATCCGGTTCATGGCCGCCGAGGCTTCCGCGAGATGATTTGTAAATGTGATTCCGGTGATTGTGGAATCGAGTCTCCGAAACCCTGCGGCTCCGGTTCCGGGATGTTTCAATGCCGCGCTGCGAAAACCCATCCCTTCCTCCCACAAAAAATTTGGCTCTCCAGCAACAAGACAATGTCCCACTAGCACGAGGCACCCCAGGATCGAACTCAGAGATAACCCCACGCCGGATGATGACACGCTTTGCATCGACCCTATTTCACCAGGTGTGTTCTCAGGGGTCGCATCATTTCAATGTCGAGAGATACTCCACCAGATTCCGAACGTCTCGCGGACTCAGAACTTTCCCCATCTCTTCTGGCATTCCAGACAAGCCTTTCTGGCGGGCCTTGATCTCGGACTTTTTCAGCGTCAACATCCCATCTTCGGGCGAATTGACGATCACTTCGTTCGCTGTCTCACTCTTGACAATACCGGCGTAGTCGCGACCGTCATGAAGGGTGATCATCACGTTCTCGTAGCCGGGGGCAATTTGTTTGTTTGGGAAAAGGATGGACTCGAGGATGTATTCCCTTTTCTGCCGCGTCCCGATGCCCGTGAGAACTGGCCCCGCTTCTCCCCCTTCTCCGTTGACTTGATGGCAACGGACGCAAGCCACATCCTGGCGCTCCGAGAAGATTCGTTTGCCAGCCTCCGGATCTCCACCTAGCAACATGTCGCGCAACCCGGCATCCGCGTAGTCCTTGGGCAGTGATTCTTTGTAGGTCGCAAGTTTGGCCTTGATCAAGGGGGCCGTTCGTCTCGCTGCCGTCTCCAGGACATCCCAGCGCAGCCCATCGGGCAGTGTTCCCGCCACCAAGGTGTCGAGGTAGGTCATCAGAACTTCATCCACTCCCCCATCAGGCAAATCGCTCATGGCGAGCAACGCGTCCTGCTTTTCCGCCACGGACCCCTTTGACAAGACCGACTTCAGGTTTGCGAACGCGTTGCCGGTTTTGGTTCGAGCCTGAAGTCGCGTGGCTTCGCGCCGCACGACTTCTTCGCCATCCTCAAACGCTTTCGAAAGAAGTTCGGAAAAATTTGAAGGCATCAGGGTCGCCAAGGAATGCAGGGCTTCCACCCGCGCCTTTGGAGGCGCTGTCCTGGTCGTGAGCACGTTCGCGAGAAGGCTTGAGGCTGATTCGATTTTCAAATCCGCAATGGCCTGCGCCGCGGCGACCAGGACGGGTTCGGAGTTTTGTTTGAGCAATCGGGGAAGGACTTTCGAGAGCGCCTGGGCTGCGGGCTCGGCTTCGCGTTGGGGTAAAGGCCTGTAAACACCCACCACACGATCCCGGGGCTTAGGATTTTGCCAGGATCCAAGCGCACGAAGGGCTTCGACGCGGGTCTCGGTGGGCACATCGCCTCGTGTGGCATAGGCCGCGAGGCGGGTTGCCGCCTCGGCGGAACCAAGGCGATAGTTTGCATTCACCACACGGTAGCCCAGGGAAAGGGAATCCACCCGGCCCTCAGCCAGTGCCGCCAGGGCGGGTAGAGCCTCGTTCACCGGTGCATCGTTGATCGCACGGGCGGCTTCGGCGGTGATGAATGCTTCGGTGTCCTTCAGAAAGCCCGCGATCTCCGGGCGTTGGAGCCGGCGCATGGCAAGCAAAGACGCTAGGCGCACGGAAGGGGAGGGGTCTTTCGAAGCCGTTTTCAATGCGGTCACATCGTTCAACCACGTGAGCGCCGCGACACCGGCATGCCGCAAAAACACGTCCTGGTCAGCGTTTTCACGGATCATGCGAAAGAGCGGCTGAGTGGCGTTCCGATCGCCGATGTGCCCCAGCGCCATGGCCGCGAAAAAGCGAACGCGCGTGTTCCGGTCCTCCAACAGTTTGAGAAGCGGCCTCATGGCCTCATTCGATTTTGCCTCCCCAAGCACTTTGGCAACCTGGGCGCGCACTTCCGCATCCGGATCCTTGAGGAGCGGAATGAGCGGGTTCACGGCTGTCACGTCGCGTCGTCCGATCTGGCCGATACCCCAAATCCCGTGCAGTCGTGGAAGGAGGCTGCCTTCCTTTTTCGCCGCCTCGAGCAAGGGCGCCAGTCCCGCTCGCCCTTTATCAGCGAGGGCAAACTGCGCTTCCCGTCGCACCCGCATGTCCCGGTGACTCAGCAGACCCAGCAACTCCGCCGGAGGACGGCCCTCCATGCCTTCTCCCAGCAGGCGGCGCGTCTCCTGGACAACCGGATCCTGTTGCGCCATCGAATGGGTGACCCGGTAGATCCGACCCTTGCTCGACTTCGGCCAGCCCTGATGCCAGTCGCTGAAATACAGGGCGCCATCCGGGCCCATATCGACGTCCGTGGGCAGAATGTCTCCGATGAATTCGGTGGATCGATCCATTTCGAAACCGGCCCCTTTTTGTTTCAACAAATAGGACGTGATGCGGCTGTTCGAGCTAGCCCCTTTAAAATGGCACAGGAAAAAGTGATTCTCCAATTCCCTCGGCAGCCCCGTGCCGTAGTTGTAGACCAAGCCTGAGGGGCCGTTGTCAATGTTGACGATGGGCGGCGTGATGTAGGCGGGTTGGCCATCGTGGAGGGGCCACCACAGTTTTTCAAAATTCCATGGCCCCGCGTTTCCGAGCGGGCTGTGCTGATACCCAATCCTCCAGCCGCTATCGCTGCCTTCGACAAGGTAAACCCATCGCTCCCGATCGCCCTGGTCGGAATCGTTGTCACCTGTGAATAGATTTCCGTGTTGATCGAACGCGAGCTCCTGGGGATTGCGCAGACCACGGGCGAACACCTCGAGTTCAGAGCCATCGAGATTGCAGCGAAAAACCGATCCTTCATCGGGAACATCGAGCGTTTTGCCCTCGCGCGTTCGGATGTGCGCGCCGCGGTCGCCGATGCTGAAGTAAAGCCGCCCATCGGGCCCGATGATCAGGCCATGCAAGTCGTGCCCTGTGTAGTTGTAATGAACACCGTAACCGTCGCTCATCACCTCCCGGACCTCCGCCTTGCCATCCCCGTCGGTGTCCTTCAGCCGCCACACTTTGGGAATGTTCGTGAAGAACACTTCACCCTTGTGGGCCAACACCCCCGAGGCAATCCCATCCAGAATGTGGTTGAATCCATCCGCAAAAACCGTCGATTTATCGGCTTTGCCATCCCCATTCGTGTCCTCGATCAAACGGACCACTTCGCTCTCCACCCCGAGTTCACTGACTCTGGGGCCGAGGAATTTCTTAAGCATCGACAGCCGGTCATCGTTGTTGCGCGAAGCGAGATCGTCCTCAAGCCACGCCATGTAGTGGCGGATGTCGAGGACGCTGGACCGGTACCGATATGTTTCAGACGTGTAAATCCGACCCTTGTCGTCGATCGTGAAAGCGACAGGATTGGCCAGCATCGGCTCCGCCGCAAAAACCTCCACTTTGTAACCGGGGGGCACGCGAAACCGGCGGATGGCTTGTTCTGCTTCGCTGGATGCGGCGGCGACAACAGGCTGGGCCTGCCGGACATCGGGTTGCAGGGAATTTGGACCCACGTCCGCGCTGCGGAGAGCGACTAGAAAAAGAGAACCCGCAAGCGTGCAGAGCGGCGCGGCCATCCGTGGAGCAAGGTGTGACATCCCTCAATGTTAGGAAGCCGGAGCGAGGAATCAACCTAGATCCGACAGTGACTGATAAAAGTCACCCACTTGGACTGCAACCAAGGGAATCCAACTCATATCCGTGTGAAGAGGCAGTATTGAATTCAATCCTATTGAGAGCCGCTACAGTTGAAGCCCATGCTCACGAGCCTCAAAATCAACGGTTTCAAGAACCTCTTGAGCGTGGACGTTCGCTTCGGTCCTTTCACCTGCATTGCCGGCACAAATGGAGTGGGCAAGTCCAATCTCTTTGACGCGATCCGGTTCCTGAGTTTGGCCGCTAAACAGAGCCTGTCCCACGGGTGTGTGGGCAAACCAGCAGTGGAAGATCAAGGGGTCACATCTCACAATTAAACAATTGACATGACGGGAGTGGGATAAGCCTGACTGTTATGGCCCGACCGTTGCGGATCGAGAAATTGGGGGGATGGTATCACGTTACTGCCCGGGGTAACGAGCGCAAGGCCATCTTC
>CAMBEJ010000040.1 GCA_945865375.1 Akkermansia muciniphila
ATTGACGCCAATGAACGCGAATCTGAAGGATCCTCTTGGATTGCAGGGCCCTTTTTACGTTCCATTCGCGTGGATTGGCGTTTATTCGCGGGCAACCTCAGAGCAGTTGCATTCCACCTTTAAACGGGTCGAATGCTCACGGCGAAGACCCCGTCGTCGGTGAAAACCCAGATATCCTGAGTTTCCGGCTCGATCAACAAGGTCCAAAGTGTGGATAGGGTGGGCGTTTCCCCGGCGAAAGGCAGTTCTTGAGGCAGGCTGGATTGACCGCGTTTCCAGAAGTGAAACTTCCAGGGATGACTTTTGCCCGGATTGCCGATGGCGACAAACAACACGGCATCCAGGCCGGGATGATACACGGCTCCGGGCACGTTTTGGGGCCGCCAGCGTTGCACCGGCAAAAGTGATGTCCAACGGTTGGTGGTTAAATCCAATTCCCAAAGGTCGTTGAGCTGGTGGAATTGTCCGTCGTAATCCTTTAAACCGGGAATGGGATTGCTTTGCTTGCCGCTGGAGTTTCCGCGGCCGCTAAAGAGAAACCATCGACGAAAGCTCGGGTCCGGAAATAAGAGGGGGCCGACCCGGGGCCACGGAACAACCGCCAAATCGACGATGTCCGTCCAGCCACCTTGAATGGGGACGTATTCTTTTCGCCGGTTGTGGGTGTGAAAATTGCCGTAACCTCCGAAAGAACCCACGCGCCGGGAGATGGGATTCCAATAGAGAGCCCCGGTAAAATCCAGCTCATTCAGCTTTTGGGTACTGAGGGTGGTGAGCTGTTTTCCATCGAGTCCGGCGGAAACCATGGTTCCGGTGACATCTTCAACCCCCCACATTTCACCGGTCTCAGGATGACGAATGCTGCGCATGCCACGTTTTGGTCCTTCGGGAAAGTGGTTTTCGGCGTGCTTCCAGTTCCTCAGATCGAGGCGCTGCCAGAAGATGCCCATGGGTCGGTATGCCAGTGAGTAGAGCAGCCGATTCTTCCAATCGCAGGTCAGTTGCGTCCCCTCCCAGTATTCGTGAAGAAACCGTTGTGGCGGGAGTTTCCGCCAGACCGCTTGATATGAAGGTCGATTCCGCCAGATATAAAACATACCTGCGGCGCCTGTTGCGGCGACGGCTACTCGAATAGCGTTCCTGCGTGAGAACTGGCGGCTTCCCGGCGAAGCTCTTCGCAATTCCTCGAGCAGTTGCGCCGCCGAAGCGAAGCGGCCTGAGGGCCTTCCATCAGCGGCGCGCAGAAGGATTTGATTTAGCCGCCAACCGTGGGTGGACCAGTGGGGCGAAACCTGCAAATCCTCGGGCAGGGAAGGAAAGCGAAACCGGTCAAGTCCCGTCCAGGTTTCATAGAGCGTTCTGCCCAGGGCGAACACGTCCATCGCGGGGGAACCCAAACCGTCCGGGGGCACGTACCCTTCGGTTCCAGGAAATTCCACGGGAGACCCTTCCTGCCCCACGGAACCATAGTCCGCCAGACAGAGTTCGCCTTTGAAAAAGAGCAGGTTCGCCGGTTTGACATCGCGATGAAGCAAACCGGCTTCATGAAGAATCCCAGGGACAGGCAAATTATTAGGGAAAGGTTATAGTATCCCCGGCGTGACAGTCTGGTTGGAGGGAGCAGTCGCAAGGGACAGACAGTCATTATTTCGTCCATGGACCGGGTTCAGGCAATCGAAGTAGATTGCGGGCACCGACCCCAATGCGTTGTTCAGATCGTTCCAGATCCTCCTGGAGTTTGGATTCGTCTGCTTGCAGCAACTCCTCGATATCGCCTTCTTGCCGATGGAGAAAGACGCCGCAAGAGGCTTTCAACCGTGGCATCATTGGATTCGGCACATTGGAGTCAAAACTCCGCTTGCTTAGGGTCGAACCCCAAGCGGTTGGGGATAGGCAGCGCCAGCTACGTGTCGCACCTGCTGGGCAAAACAAGAGGAGACGGAGCTACCTCACAAGTCGCTCCCGGTACGATGAGAATCCACTCATTGTCGATTGTTAGAACTGACCCCAAGTAGAAAAATCTCTTGACGACTCTTCGGGGTGGCTCCATTTTTGTGCTACAATGAAAACGGCCACAGTTCGTGATCTAAGGAACCGCTACACCAGTCTATTGCGTTGGATCAGTGCAGGGGAGGAAGTGTTGATCACGCAGCGAGGAGTTGTTATCGCGAGGTTAAGCCCTGAAACGCCACAGTCAGCCCAAGTCGTCAATTGGGCCGACAGTCCTGAAGTGCGGCGGGACCGCAGCCGCGATACCGTTCTCAGCGCCGGGCAAGCGGCCACGATCATCGCGGAGGCGGGCGGGAAATGGTAATCTGCTGCGACACCAGTTTTCTGTTTTCGCTTTACGGAAGTGACGTCCATAGTCCGCGCGCCGTGGCTTGGACGGCACAATGCACGGCCCCCATCCGTTTGAATACACTGATCCACTACGAATTGGGAAACGCGCTTCGATTCGCGGAATTCCGGCGGGTTTTACGGACGGGAGAAGCGGCGCGATACTGGGCGCTCTTCGAGTTGGCAGTGACTCAGGGACGGCTGGTCGTGGAATCGTGCAATCTAGCCGACGTGCTGGATGAAGCGAGCCGGATCTCCGCCACTCACACTTTGAAGGGTGGACACCGCGCGTTCGACATCATGCATGTGGCCGGCGCTCTTAATTTGAGGGCCACCGAATTCCTCACATTCGACGCAAACCAGAAGAAACTCGCCAAGGCCGAGGGACTCCATGTGCCGCTCTGATAAAACCACTCAGTCCACCGTGTTCAGTTGCCGACCTCGCGGCCTGGCACCCACGTTGGGCCTGAGCATGCGTTTTTGGCGTTTGCGATCGGCGGCGTTCCGCACGACGGGGATGGTTTGCCGGTGCTGCTGCCAGAGGAGGAATTGATGGCGCGTGCCGGAGAACGGGCCGTCGAAGCCGAGAACGCGAAGTTTGCGGATGAATTCGCGCCGTTTAAGTGGTCGCCACGCGGCCATGTTGGATTTTGTTCAGATCAATGCCGGCCAGCACGGGCAATTTGTGGCCGAGTTTCAGGCCGACCAGAATCCAGTCCTCCAACGTGGAACGTAGTTCGCCCTCACATCCACTCAGGGTTTGGCCGAACGCTGCCACACCTTTCAGTTTGGAGATTTCGCCCGCGAATGAGCCGTCTTCCAGCGTGTCGTAATGCGCCAGTTCCAGTGCGGCTTCAATGTAGGCAGTGAGCGGAAAAGTCATGGAGAAAGGTTAAATTGTTTTGGGAGGAAAACAAGCCCGACGATTGCTGTGGGCGGCGGCTGCCACGGGGTCAATTCTTGTCTATTATCGCAAGGTTAAGCCCTGAAACGTCGCAATCGGCCCAAGTCGTCAACTCGCGGGCGAGAACGTCCGAGTGACTTCAAATTTGCCAGGTTGCGTGTGATTTAGCTGGCCAAGCCGAGGATGGGATCCCTACATTTCCTCTTATATGTTTGATGGGATTCGCCAACAGATAGTTGAACGTTCGGAAAAGCTGGGCCAGTTGCGGAGGTTTCTTTGACGTCGCCGGAGTGCGGAAACGTCTGGATGAACTCGACGCAATCATGGCGGGCGAATCCTTTTGGGCCAACCAGGATCAGGCTCAACGGTTGATTGAAGAGTCCAATGGGCTGCGCAGGAAGATCGATCCCATCCTTGATTCCGAGAAGCGGGTCGAGGACTTTTTGATACTCGCTGAGCTGGGTGAATCGGAACCCGAAGCCGCTCAAGCTGCCCTCGTGCAGGATATCGAGCGTGATCTGGCTAAATTCACACGGGATCTCGACGACATCGAGCTCAAGGTGCTGCTCAAAGGGCCTCACGACCGAAATAACTGCATTTTCAGTATCAACGCGGGCGCTGGCGGCACGGAGTCGTGCGACTGGGCGAGCATGTTGTTGCGGATGTACCAACGATGGTGCGAGTCGAGGGGGTGGGTCGTGGAGGTGAGCGACGCCCTCGCCGGGGAGACGGCGGGATTAAAGAGCGTGACCCTGATGGTCCGCGGAGAGAACGCCTACGGTTTTTGCAAAGCAGAGCGCGGGGTGCATCGGTTGGTTCGGATTTCTCCTTTTGACTCCAACAAACGGCGGCACACCAGTTTCGCGAGCGTGGACGCAATCGCGGAGGTGGAGGACGCGGGCGAGATCGTGATTCCTCCTGGCGATTTGCAGATCGACACGTTCCGGGCGGGTGGCAAAGGGGGGCAGAACGTGAACAAAGTGGAGACGGCGGTGCGAATCACGCATTTGCCCACTGGGACGGTGGCGGCATCTCAGGCGCAACGATCCCAGCTGCAAAATCGCGCCACGGCCATGAAATTGTTGTTGTCCAAGCTCTATGCACAGCGGTTGGACGCCCAGAAGGCGGAAATGGAACGGTTTTATGGCGAGAAAGGCAGCGTGTCGTGGGGTAACCAGATCCGAAGCTATGTGTTCCAACCCTATCGCATGGTGAAGGACCTGCGGACTGGCGTTCAGACGAGCGATGTGCAGGGTGTGATGGATGGTGATTTGGACACCTTTGTGAATGCCTGGCTCCGCGCGGGAGGGCCCATGAAGCGGATGGCAGGAATCAAAGATGAGGAAGATTAAGGATGGCAGGCGAGTGGAGAGCAGGTCTTGGGAAGGGGAGAACCTCCAATGCTTGGATCCGGATCGGGTCAACGTTCAACGTTCAACCCTGAACCCTGAACCTTGAACCCTGAACCCTGAGCGTTGAGCGTTGAGCGCTGAACGTTGAACGTTGAACGTTGAACGTTGAACGTTGAACGTTGAACCCTGAACCCTGAACGAGACGAACTCAATCACTGCAAACTCGGAGGCCAATGAACATTCTGGACAGAATAGTTGCAGAAAAGCGGCTTGAAGTGTCGCGCCTTCCCCATGGCGCTTTGACCGTGGAGCAACTTCGCGACTCCCTCGCCCGTCGCGGTGGAGCGCGCGACTTTTTCGGTGCTTTGGAGCATCCGCGCTTCGGGGACATCGGGCTGATCGCGGAGATCAAGAAGGCTTCACCCTCCGCCGGCGTGATCCGGGCGGATTTCGACCCTGTACGCATCGCGTTGGCTTATGAGAAAGCAGGCGCTTCCTGCCTGTCCGTGTTGACGGATGAATTGTTTTTTCAGGGGGAACTCAGTTTTTTGAAAGCCATCCGTGAAGCCGTGAGTCTGCCGCTTCTCAGGAAGGATTTCATTATTGATGAACGCCAGATTCTGGAGTCGGTGGAGTGGGGAGCCGACGCGATTTTGCTGATTGTGGCGATTTTGACTGACGCGCAATTAGCGCATTTCCACCGGATAGCATCCGAGGCGGGTTTGTCGGTGTTGGTTGAAGTGCATGACGAGTTCGAACTTCACCGGGCCTTGGCGACGGGAGCGCGGCTGATCGGAGTCAACAATCGAGATCTGAAATCGTTCAAGGTTTCGCTGGCGACGACAGAGGTCTTGGCAGGGCTGATGGCACGGCATTCGGAAGGCAGGCCGGAGTCCTTGCTGGTAGCGGAGAGCGGCATTCGCACACGAGAAGACGTGGAGCGGTTGAAACGGTGCGGCTCCGGGGCGATCCTGGTGGGCGAGTCCCTCATGCGCTCCGGCGACATGGAGGGACAAGTCCGGAAATTGTTGGGGCTAGGTTAGCGGTGCATCCACAAGTTTTCAGTAGCTGCGGAAACCGACCAGCGGGCTTCAGTGAAGCCCGCCCACGGTGGCTTTATCAGCGACAACTTGCGAATGGTGCGCCTGGTTTGGTCTCGATGACATTCAAACTCGAACCCATTTGAGAACACGGGTCAAAATCTGCGGTATTACGAATGAAGCCGATGCTCGGTTGGCGGTGGACGCCGGGGCCGATGCTCTGGGTTTCGTCTTTTATGAAAAAAGCCCACGATGCATTGGCGTTGAGGAAGTGAGGAGGATCATTGATGGATTGCCGCCTTACATTTCGAAGGTCGGCGTCTTCGTGAATGCGACGCTTGAACAGATTCGTGCGACGGTGTTTGGGTGCGGGTTGGATTCCGTGCAATTGCATGGCGAGGAACCCCCCGAATTTGCCGCCCAGATCACCTTCGCGAAATGTTACAAGGCCTTTCGAGTTCGAAACGAAGCGGCCTTGGCTTCACTCCCCGCGTTTCGAACTTGCGCGTGGCTCCTGGACAGCTACGTCGCGGGACAGATGGGAGGCACCGGAGAGCGCTTCAATTGGGACATTGCCTGGGCGGCGGTCGAACTGGGACGTCCGGTGATCTTGGCCGGGGGATTGACGCACGAGAACGTGTGTCAGGCGGTGCGGCAGGTGAGACCCTATGCCGTGGACGTCTCGAGCGGCGTCGAGGCAACCCCGGGCCGCAAAGACCCAGACAAGGTCCGGAAGTTTGTCGGGGAAGCAATAAAAGGCTGGGCAACCGTGTAAGTATTTGATAGAGATAAGGGAATACCAGTTCGACAAAGGCGCGCGGCTCTCATGCAGCAGTTCTCATTTTGATCGGCAGGGTGGGGCAGACCTCCCGGTCTGCCGGTTACGGAGGCCTCTGGCCCCGCGCGGAGTGGAACACTCCGCGAACCGGCAGGTCCGAGACCTTGCCCCACATTTTTCAAAATGAGAACTGCTGGGCTCTCTGCCCGACCGCTATGCTGGCTTTGTTGAGGGGGAAGTCTGATATTATGAATTCGCAGGCATCACGACGCAAGTTGAGCTCGGTCTCCATCATTATTATGGCCGCTTTAGGCTTCTGTTTGAGCGGTTGCCAAACGCCGGATTCCAGGGCGAGTGGTCCTGGCCCAAAAAGGAGTTTTGAAGTGACAAAGACCTTGTTTGGTAGGACTGCGGAGGGTGTGGCTGTCGATATCTACACACTGAAGAACAGTCATGGGATGGTGGCCCGGATCATGACCTACGGAGCGACACTGACGGAATTACACGTGCCAGACAGAAACGGGAAGCTCGCGGATGTGACCCTTGGTTTCGACAATTTAGAGGCCTATCTGAAAGGGCATCCTTATTTCGGCTCGACCGCAGGGAGGGTTGCGAACCGGATAGCGAAGGGCCGTTTCACGCTGAATCAAAAGACCTACACTTTGGCCACGAATAACGGCCCAAACCATCTGCACGGGGGCGTGAAAGGATTCGATAAGAGGGTTTGGATTGCCAGCACACGAGTCAGCGATGTGGGTGTCTCGATTGACTTCACCTACCGGAGTGTGGATGGCGAGGAGGGCTACCCAGGGAACCTTGATGTGAAGGTCTCTTACACCCTGACAAACAAGGATGAGCTGCGGATCGATTACGAGGCCAGGACGGACGCCGACACGCCTGTGAATCTGACCAATCACTCCTATTTCAACCTTGCCGGACCCGGCGGTGGCACGATGCTGGGCCACGAGCTTCAGATCGATGCCGACCAGTTTACCCCCGTGGATGCCACGGGCATCCCGCTCGGGGAGAACCAATCGGTGAAAGGAACTGTGATGGATTTCACCAAACCCACGCTTATCGGGGCGCGGGTCAACGATGTGGGGGGTGACCCGGGCGGTTATGATCACAATTATGCGCTGAACAAGCCTGCCCCAGCGGGACTCAGCCTTGCTGCCAGGGTCTATGAACCCAAGAGCGGACGTGTGATGGAAGTGCTCACCACCGAACCTGGAGTGCAGTTTTACACGGGAAATTATCTGGACGGCTCACTCACGGGAAAGTCCGGGCAAGCCTATGTCAAGCGTCACGGTTTTTGTCTGGAATGCCAGCATTACCCCGATGCCATCAACCAACCGAAATTTCCGAGCGTGGTGCTGAAACCCGGCCAGACTTACCGTCAGACGACTGTGCACCGATTCAGTGTTCGGAAAGGTTGATCTACCCACACCTAGTTTCGCCGCAGACTCCTTGCTGCGGGCGATTTCACGCGCAGGACTATAATTTCGCTGCGGTGCAGCCACGATTCAACCGTAGATTTCGCGAACCACGTGGCCATGGACGTCCGTGAGCCGGAAGTCCCTCCCGACGTGTCGGAAAGTCAGGCGTTCGTGGTCCATGCCCAGGAGCGCCAGGATGGTGGCGTGAAGGTCATGCAGATGAACCTTGTTCTTCACCGAGAAATAGCCGTAATCGTCGGTCTCACCGAAACTGAATCCACCTTTCACACCGCCACCAGCGAGCCACATGGTGTAGCCTTCAGGGTTGTGATCGCGGCCATCGCCGTTGAGTTCTGTCACCGGAGTTCGGCCGAATTCTCCACCCCAGAGAACCAGCGTCTCGTCGAGCAACCCACGACTCTTCAGATCCGTCAACAGGGCGGCGATGGGCTTGTCGACCTCAAGCGCATTTTTTGCGTGATCGCGGGCGAGACCGCTGTGCTGATCCCATTTGTAGCTATGGGTTGCCTGGATGAAGCGAACGCCCGCCTCGGAAAAACGGCGTGCCATGAGACATTGCCGCCCGAAGTTTGCCGTGATGGGATCGTCCAGTCCGTAAAGGTCGCGTGTCGCCTTCGATTCCCCGCTGATGTCCTGAAGTTCGGGCGCGGACGTTTGCATGCGGAAGGCGAGCTCGAACGCGTTGATCCGTCCTTCCAGGGCGGCATCGGGCCCGGTTTGGGCCAACTGCGACTCATTAAAAGTCCTCAGCAAGTCCAACTCCATGCGCTGGAGCTCGGACGGATTGCGGTCGCTGTTCTGGATAAACGGGATCCTGGCCTGGTCCGAAGGGGTCCCGGCATTGCCGATGGGTGTGCCTTGGTGAATCGCGGGCAGGAACGCGGAGTTGTAGGCGTTGACTCCGCCATGAGTCAGGGTTGGGCAGATAGTGATGTAGCTTGGGAGGTCCATGTTCTCAGTGCCCAAACCGTAACTGATCCAGGATCCCATGCTCGGCCGTACAAAGGTGTCGCTGCCCGTGTGAAGTTCCAGTAAAGCCCCGCCATGTCGCGAGTTGGAGCCGTGCATTCCTTTGAGAAAACAGATGTCGTCCACACGCTGCGCCAGATGAGGAAACAGGTCGCTCACCCACGCGCCGCTCTGGCCGTATTGCCGGAACTTCCATGGAGATTTCAGCAGGTGACTCGTCGGTGACGAAAACACCCGCGGCTTGGCAAAAGGCAGGGGTTTCCCATGGTCTCGTTCGAGGAGCGGCTTATAATCGAACGTGTCGACCTGCGATGGACCGCCATGCATGAACAGAAAAATGACGCGCCGAGCGCGCGCCGGGAACATGGGACGTCTCGGTGCCAGTGGGCTGGCCATCGTGGCTTCGATCTGCGAAGGACTTCCGCATTGGCCGAGAATGCTGGCGAGGGCTAACGATCCAAACCCGGCGCTGCTCCTGCGAAGCAGCTCACGCCGACTGAATACCGGGTTCAATGGATGCCATCCGCGAGGGCTGGTCATGGGTTAGTCGAGATGAATGAATTCGTTTGCCGCAAGGGTGATCCGGCAGAGACTCTGCCATGCGCGAAGCTGGGTGTCCATCGCAACGGACGTCACCGCGCCTAGCTTTTCGCCGTAGCTTTTCACGTAGCGGATTGCTGCCTCGCACTGTGTGGGAGATGGGCTGCGCCCGTATGCGGTCCGGAACAGTTCCGTGATACGCGCTGCGTCATCCCGCCCAGGGGTTGCCAGCAAGGACTTCGCGAGTCGAAGGGCTGCGTCGGCGACGAGGCGGCTGTTCATCATAAACAAGGCTTGAGGCGCCACCACGGTCTGGTCACGCCGGCCGTTCAGGACGCTGGGATCGGCGAAATCGAATATCTGAAAGACGTCATACAACGCGCTCCGAACCACCGGGAGATAGATTGATCGACGAGGCGTGTCGTACAGGGCCGGATCAATCTTGCTGGCCGTGCTGGTGACATAGGTTCTGTTTTCAACGCCCAGCAATGTCCCTCCCATCGCCGAGTTCAGGCCGCCACTGACGAAAAGGAGGCTGTCGCGAACGGCCTCAACTTCGAGACGGCGGCGGGCGAACCGGCTGAGCAGCCGGTTTTCCGGATCGGGAACAATGCCATGGACGTTGTCTTGCGGATTTGCCGAGGACTGTTGGTATGAGGCCGAGTTCATGAGAAGCCGGTGCATCGTCTTCATCGACCATCCCGATGCCACCAACCGGTCACTCAGCCAATCCAACAACTCCGAATGAGTGGGCCGTTCGCCCAGAATCCCGAAGTTGTCGGGTGATCGGACGAGACCTTCTCCGAAATGCCAATGCCAGATTCGGTTCACAATGACCCGAGCCGTAAGCGGGTGGCCTGGGTCGGTCAGCCATTGGGCAAATTGCAGCCGACCGCTTACGCCGGGTTCAACCCCGCGCTCTGACGAAGCCCTGATCGATCGCGGGAATCCCCGCTCTACCTCCTCACCCAAGGCCAGGTGACTTCCCCGCTTGTGAACGCGGAGATCGGTGGGTGTCCCCTCCGACACCGCCATGACCTCAGGCAATGTGGGCAGACTCGCCTCGAGTTCCTTCAATGTTCGTCGCGTGGTTGCCAGTTCTTCCACGCTCTTGGGTGGAAAGAGAGATTCGACGGTCTTTGGGGCCGTAAACGGACCCGTGGCCGAATAAAGAACTTCACGGAACGCGTCCAATTCGTGGTCCTCGAGCCGCGTCGGCTTGGGTGTCGCAGCCGGGCCTTCGGCAGCCTGTTTCAGTTTTTTCCACGCTTGTTCCGCCTCAAGCCAGATCTCCTCATATCGCAGCGCCAATTCCCGACGCGATGCGAGCCTTGGCGTTCGGGTCAGGCGTCGAAACATTGCCGCGTTGGTTCCCTCCGTCAATCCAGCGCCCTGGCTGTCTGTGCTGCCCGACTTCGATTCCTTGCCGAAGCTATGCCAGATCACGAGAATTGAATTCGTCGCAGTCTCGGTCTTGGCGAGGTAGGTTTCCCATTGAGCGAGGAAATCCGGATGAAGCGTCCCCGAATCGCGGTGGGGGTTGCTTGAGCCGGACGTCTTATTGACTTCGCGCCGCTCAGTCGCCTCCAGCAGATAGTCCGCCGCTCGCCGCCGCGCCTCCGCAAGTACCGTCTCGGTCCCCCCCTGGACCAAGTCGTTGATTTGTTTGCGCTGTCGTTCCATGCCGCTCTTTCCCTCTCTCAACAGCACAAGAGCGGACGCAGGCCCGACGGGCACTTCCTGCCAGCGTGCCACGACTTTGAAGTTCTCCATGGTCCGGGTGCTTTTGAAGATGCCCGCCATCGCATAGTAGTCCTTCATCGACACCGGATCATACTTGTGGTCGTGACATCGCGCGCATCCGGCGGTCAATCCCATGAAGACCCGGCAAGTGGAATCGAGTTGCTCGTCAACGATGTCCATCTCCATTTTGACCGGATCGTCTTCAGCGAGCATCTTGGGTCCTAGGGTTAGGAATCCCGTTGCCATCAGCGGGTCGGATCGATCGCCATCGGGGGCGGCGGCAGGCAGCAGATCGCCGGCAAGTTGCTCATGCACGAAGCGGTCGTACGGAATGTCCCGGTTAAAGGCCCGGACGACGTAATCCCGATATCGAAAGGCGGTGGCGTAGGCAAGATTCTCGTCCATGCCATTGGAATCGGCGAACCGGGCCAGATCAAGCCAGTGACGCCCCCAACGCTCGCCATATCGAGGTGAAGCCAGAAGGCGGTCAACCAGCCGCGCAAAAGCGTCCTGCCGTGGATCGAAGACGAAAGCGTCAACCTCCGCCGGCGTCGGCGGGAGCCCAGTCAGGTCGAGGAACGCCCGTCGTATGAGAGTCCTGCGATCGGCTCGTGGAGCGGGTTGGCGCCCGGCTTCCTCGAGCTTGGCCAGGACGAAGTGGTCAACTGGCGTTTGGGGCCAACCGACGCGGGCCACCTTGGGCACCGGCGGCACCGAGACTGACCGAAAGGCCCAGTGCTCCGAGGCCGTTGCTTGCATCCGAACAAGAAGGGATCCCATGAGCACCAGCACGAGCACCATCGCCACAAGACGCGCCTTGCCGCTTCGTGCCAGCCCCTGATTGGGCGGCTCGGTCGGACCCAGGGAGCCGAGGAGATCGGTTGGAGAGGTTTGTGCCATGAACCCATCCCTTATTGCATGTCCTTTGTCATTTGCCAATGAGAACTGTTTTGGATGCCACATTGTTCAGATTTGGCTCCTTTGAGAACTACACGACAGAGGTCCGCCGAGTGCGGCAGTCGCGGGTTGTCTGGCGACGGGTAGGGTCGCGGCGGGATCGCGGGCGTCAACGGGTGGGGGTGCGGGCGTCGGGGACGCCCGCCCACACACTACTGGCTGCCCACACACTACTGGCTGCCCAGAGGCTATTTGCTCATCGTTGCTCATGGACGTCGGGGATGCCTCTCCATGTCCAGGCGCGACTGGCGGAGCACACAACGTGACGCGCTTTTGCATGTCTGTGAAGGGTTGCGTGGGGGTGATCATGCGTCTGAATGTATGCCTGAATGTGAGTCTGAATGTATGCCTGAATGTATGCCTGAATATATGCCTGAATGTGAGTCTGAATGTGGGTCTGAATGTATGCCTGAATGTATGCCTGAATGTATGCCTGAATGTATGCCTGAATGTGGGCGGTCGTCACTGACGACCGCAAGCCAAAAGCATCGAGGTCGGCAGCCTGCTCATCTCCTGGAATGAATCCGAGAAGCGTCCGAGGAACGGGCCTTTCTGTTTTCCAGTAGGCATTCCGTCCTCTCTCTGGTAATTTAATCAAATGAACAAAAACCATAAGTTCACCCGTCGTAGCTTCCTCAAGACTTCCATCACTTCCATCTCGGCCCTGACAATCGTACCGCGGTATGTGCTGGGTGGCCCGGGATTCACCCCGCCCAGTGAAATCCTCACGCGCGCCGTTATCGGCACCGGTGGCATGGGCATGGGGCATGTCAACTCCATCAACACCGCCTGCAAACTCCTCGCGGTTTGTGACGTGGATGAAAAGCATCTGCAAACAGCCGTCAAAGCGGGCGGGGCTGATGTGAAGGGCTACCGGGATTTTCGCGAAGTTCTGGCCCGCAAGGACATTGACATCGTCCACGTCCCCACGCCGCCTCACTGGCACGCGCTGATCTCCATCGCCGCCGCCAAAGCGGGCAAGGATATCTGGTGCGAGAAGCCTCTGTCGCGGACGATCGCTGAGGGGGAAGCCGTGAAGGCTGCGGTGGCGAAGTATAAACGAATTTTCCGTCTGAACACATGGTTCCGATTTGACAGCCCTTTTTATGGGATGGGCGCTCCGGTGAAGCCTATCAAGAAACTCGTCCAGGCTGGAGTTTTTGGATGGCCCCTCAAGATCACGCTGGGCGGCAAAACGGGTTTCGACTGGAAACAAAACCAATGGTGCGGCCTCCCCAACCTCACGCCACAGCCGGTTCCGGCTGAACTGGATTACGATCTTTGGCTTGGACCCGCTCCGTTCAAACCGTACCACCCGCACCGCGTTCACCAGTCTTTCCGCGGCTACTGGGATTACGACGGTGGCGGGCTTGGCGACATGGGTCAGCATTACCTAGATCCGGTGCAATATATCCTCGGTAAAGACGACGAAAGCCCGATACACATCGAAGCTGAGACCGGCCCGCAGGATCGTGACGCCGTGTTACCCTGGCGGCGGATTTCCCTTCGGTATGCCGACGGTTGCGAAATCATCCTTGACGGCGAGAACACCGACACCGCTCCCTTCCTCTCCGGCCCTCGCGGCAATCTCAGCAAGGACCTCGAATCCAGCATTCCCAACCTTACGGACAAAATCCGCGACCTGCCGGACCCGGCGCCGCAACTCACGGATTTCGTCAAAGCAGTGAAGACGCGGCAGAAATTCGCACTCAACGAAATCAACGGTCACCGGTCCTGCACCTTGATCAATCTGGCCAAGATCGCCGTCCAAACGGGCCGCCCGCTGCGATTCGACACCAAGAGGCAGCGGTTCATCGATGACGCCAAGGCCAATGCTTACATTAAGGAGCCCATGCGCTCTCCATGGAGGATCAAGGTCTAAGACGCAAGTATTCACCACAGATCCAGACTCTATCCGACGCTGAACATGGTTCTGAGGTGTTTGAAGACGTGCTGCTGACATGGAAATCGGTCGGTAATAACCGACCCTTCAGCCCGAATTTCGAAGCAGGCAGGACTGCCGCTCCGCAGTGTCTTCAACTGCCTGCTCAAGCGTGGAGAGTTCAGCAATTTCAGGAAGAACTCACGCCCCCACCGTCAGATCTCAGCAAAGGGGGTTGAAATCGCGATCCCGAAGAGCAACCCCAATTCTTCCATTTTTCGTAATCGTAATCGGCGAGTGTTGCCCTTGAAACAGAGGGGTGGATTACGATTGACACTACAGCGACACTTTCGAGGCCCGGAGCGCGGCATTCATGCTGCTGCAAGGACCCACTGTGAATTTGAGCACCTTTCAATGCTGAGGCGCCGTCAAGTCCCCACGCTGAGGCAGCGTAAACGCCGCGCTCCGGTCGAAAACGGCAAATGTCGCTGTAGTGTTAAGATTAAGAGGAGGGAATTGGAGTTGCTCGAGCATCCGGCTAAACGGGGTCGTTTTGCTGAGTTCAGAGACTCAGGCGCGCCGGATGGGAGGCGGCTGGCTAGGCGCAAGGAGGGAGCCTATCCCCAATGATCTGTGACCGACGCGCAACGAAGCGAGACGTCTTCCAGACCAGCGAATTAGGCTAATATTGATCGCGACTTGGAATAAAAAGGGTCGTTTTACCAACTTCAGAGTTTTCAGGTTGAGTTTACGCCACACTTGCGACAATATCCATTGAAGGTCCTTACGAACACGAACATGAAAATCAAAACGATCCTTGCCACGCTTTTCCTCACAATCGGTCTGGCGTCCCCGAGCCCGCAGGCTGCGGCCGCCGTGAAACCGTACACGCTCAAGAAGTGTTTCATGTCCGGCCACGAACTCGAAGACAAACCCGTTGAGTTCGATTACCAGGGCCAGCACATCAAACTCTGCTGCGACGATTGCAAGATGGACTTTGACAAGGACCCAGCGAAATGGATGACGAAACTCGCCGCCGCGCTCCTGCCGTTTCAAAATGCGAACGTCGAGCAGTTCGAGAAGCTGAGGGCCGACAAGAAGAATCTGGTGCTGGATGTGCGCACCAAAAAGGAATTCGACGACGGTCACATTCCGGGCGCGATCAATATCGACGTCAACGCGGCCGATTTTCAAGCGAAGGTGGCGAAGCTCGACAAGAGCAAGTCGTATCTGGTGCATTGTGCCGGGGGAGTCCGCAGCGTCACGGCTTGCAAGAGGCTCGCGCCCGCAGGGTTCGAGCACCTGGTGAATCTCGAAGGCGGCTACAAAGCCTGGGAAAAGGCGGGGAACAAAGGAGATAAGTAATCCCGTTCAACCGCGGAGGCACGGAGCGGCAAAGCCGCAACCGAATTTAACGACGGATTACACGGATGGCACGGATAGGGATGAAACCAGAAAATTCTTTTTCCCATCCGTGATATCCGTGATATCCGTGACGTCCGTGGTAAAAAATCTTAGCCACAAGAGCCCACCCGGGTTTCGGTTCCCCTCAGAACTGGTCGAGATCATCCATGTCCTTCCTTGAGGAATAGTCGTTCCCCAACTTTCTTCCGAAAACGGAGCGACCGACTCCTATTGGCTCCGTTTATCGTGATGATGTGGGCGGCTTTCATGTTGCCGGAAGGGGCACCTTGGACGGTCGCTCAAGCTGCAGCCACTCCTGCGGAAGATCGGCTATCCAGCTACTCGGTTCGACGCTGGACGACCGAGGATGGACTCCCGCAGAACCACGTGGTTTGCGTGGCGCAGACACCGGATGGCTACCTCTGGTGCGGCACGCATGTGGGCTTGGTGCGCTTTGACGGTCGGCGGTTCCTCGTCTTCGATCGACACAACACCCCTGAACTGGCGGCATCGGACACCATCTACTCCCTGGCGGTGGATCAAAAAGGAAAGTTGTGGAGTGCTACTGCCCGAGGTTTGGTGACCATCGAAAACGCTCAATTCCATGCCATCGCACCCGCTGGTGGTTGGCAGGGTGTGGGTGTGGCCGCGGTGTTTCCGAGCTCCGCCGGTGGCTGCTGGGTGGCCTCTTCCTTGGGACTGTTTCATGGAGTGGGATCCTCGTTGCAGAGAGTGGATAAGCCGTGTTCCTTTCGCGAGTTCTTGACTCTCCTCAGGGTTGTTGAATCAACCTCAGGCGCGGTCTTTTGGTTTGACGCCCTCGCGAATTCGATTGCTTTGCAGGTGGGGCCGGATCCTGGGTCGATTTGGCCTCAAGTGCCAATCGAGACCGATGGTTCCGGACAGCACCGAGCGAGTGTCGTCGGTCGCGACAACGCCGGGCTCTGGATGGTCACTCAACGGGGCCTAGCGCATGTCTCCAACGCCGGGGAACTTCGTCCAGAAGGTTTGCCCGCGGAATTGGAAACCAGCGGAATCGCGACTTCGGGACAAGGGGACGATGGCTCGCAGTGGTTTGTCGATGGGAAGGGCTTGATGTGGCGCCGTAAAGCCGGACGAACCGACCGGGTCTCAACGGTGCCAGATCTCCGGTTCCACGAATCTGGGTGCATTGTTGAAGACTCCGAACGCAATGTGTGGGTGAGCTCCTCCGATGGCCTTTGCCGCCTGCGCCCCCATGTCATCGAAACCCTTTCGGCTCGGGACGGGCTTCCTCATGATGAAACGTGGTCGGTTTGCGCGGGAAAAGAAGGACGAATCTGGGTGTCGAGCCGGAATGGAGTTGCGAGTGTGTTGGGAATGCGAGTCGGACGCGTGGACCCACCTCAAATACCTTCTCCGGCAACATACCGCAGCGTTCTGGAGGATTCACTTGGCAGGCTCTTTCTGGGGGTGGGCCACGGTCTTGGCGTGCAGGTCCGAGACAAGGACGGATGGCGAGGGTGGATCGGTGCCGAGGCCGACACTGACGCACTTTACCAGGATCGGCAAAACCGGCTCTGGAGCCTCGGAAACACCGGCGTCAGTTGTTGGGACGGTGCCCGTTGGAAACGGTGGAGCCGAGAGGGTGGTTTGCCGATTTTTGATTTTCGCGTGGCGCATCAGTCAAAAGATGGCGCGATGTGGTTTGGAAACCGGCATGGAGACCTTGTCCGGCTGGATGAAATGACCGGCACCTGTGTCGAGCTTGGAAAGCCATACGGGCTGACAAGCGACGAGGTTTGGTGCATTGAAGAAACCGAAGATGGCGCGCTCTGGCTTGGGACTCAGAAAGGGCTTCACCGTGTCTCTCCAGATCTGGTTCGTCGGCTTGCTGAAGGACGAGATCTTATTCCGAATTTCAACCAGAAGGTTGCCCAAGCACCATCGGGAAAGTCCGACATTTTCGCATCCACCCCTGCTCTCGGCATGCCCGAAGATGCGATCAACTGGATCCTGTCCGATGATTTCGGCCATTTTTGGCTCAGCGGTCTCCGAGGGATTCACCGCGTCAATCGAGCCGATCTGGAGGCTGTTGTTCGTGGCGGGAAAGCCGCCCTGACCTGCGCCACGTATGGGGTGGCTGACGGCATGCCCACGGCCGAGACCAACGGTGAGCATCAGCCCGCCGGGTGCCGTTCTTCCGATGGCCGCCTCTGGTTTCCCACGGGGAAGGGGCTTGTCGTGATCGACCCACGCCACGTGAATCGGTCTGAATTGCCACCCAATGTGGTTCTCGAGGAAGTCTTCATGGACGGCGAGTCGGTCCTGGACAATGGCCCCAAGCCGGGGAATCGAAATGCAGCCACCAAGGAGAGCTCCGTACCGGGTCCCCGAGGAGGCTCATCCGATGATGAAGCCAGGACGTCCTTCAAAGAGCCACTTCGACTCCCCTCGGGCAGGGCTGGTGTGGTCCGGTTCACTTACACGGCGCCCACTTTTCTTCACGCTGAAAAAGTTCGTTTCCGGCACCGCCTGAAGGGACTCGCAGAAACGTGGCACGACGCCGGAACCGAACGCGTGGCCTATTTCACAACGCTCCGCCCAGGAGACTATGTCTTCGAGGTCATCGCGGCGAATGCCGAGGGCTTATGGAGCAAGGCACCCACACGCTTTGCTTTCTCGTAGGCCCCCAGTTTTGCCCAAACAAACTGGTTCCCGGTGTCCTTGGCGCTGGGAGGCGTTGTCTTGGCTGGGGCTTTCGGCGCTTGGCGGCTGCGATGGCAACGGCGCCTGCTCCATCTCGAACAGCAACGGGACATGGAGCGGGAGCGTTCACGCATTACGCGGGATATGCACGATGACCTCGGATCACGATTGGCCCGCGTCTCCCTCCTCTCCGACCTCGCCGCGCAACCCGCCGGTTTGCCAGCTCAAACCATTGAAAATGTCCCCAAAATCGCCGCCACCGCACGGGAAACGATGGTGGCCATGGAGGAAATGGTTTGGGCCGTCGATCCCGGCCAGGATACTTTGCTGGGCATGGTCCAGTTTCTCGGTCGTTGGGTGGAGGAATTCGCTGGAGCCGCCAACCTGCGCTGCCGCGTCGACGTCCCCACGTCGCTCCCGTCGATTGCCCTGGACAGCACTTATCGCCAGGCCTGTCTGCTCGCGGTCAAAGAAGCCCTCCGAAATGTCACGAAACACGCCAAGGCACGCGAAGTGCGACTCCACGTCGAGATTGCTCAAGGGGTGTTGCATCTTGAAATTCGCGATGATGGCCGCGGACTTCCGACTGCGACCGAGGGAGAGCCCGCACCGACCGGCGGCCGAGGCTTGCGCACCATCACCCAAAGGATGCGCGACGTCGGTGGCACGATGGAACTGCTTCGACCCGGCTCTGGGGGAACGATAGTCTCGCTCCGACTGCCGTTGCCACCAAAGGGCCGATAGACGTCGGAGGGACGAGTTACACGAGTCCCCATAATGTCTGCATGTCACGGACCGCGAGACAAAAGTCACGGTCTCGTGTAACTCGGCCCTCCGGCCATTTTGAACAATCCGCCTCGCATCTTCATGCGAGGTGCATTCTCACTTGAAGCCTTCTACTCTCGCCGCGCATGGATCAACCTATCCGCGTGGCGGTGATCGAAGACGACCCGGTGCTTCGGGACAGTCTTCGGCAACTCGTGGATCATCCGCCCGATTCCGAGTGGGTGGGTGGATGGGTGAGTGGTTCCGAAGCGCTGTGCCACATTAAAGCAGCCGCTCCCGACGTCGTCCTCCTGGACATCAACCTGGGCGCGGAAAACGTCATCGACTGCATTCCGAAGCTCAAGGAGTTGTGCCCGCAGACCCAGGTGATGATGCTGACTGTTTACGAAGACACGGATAGCATCTTCCGGGCGTTGTCCGCAGGGGCGACGGGATACCTCGTCAAGCGAACAGCCGGGCCGCGCCTGCTGGAGGCCATCGCGGAGTTGCACACCGGCCAGTCGCCCATGTCAGGCCACATCGCGAGAAAATTAGCCGAGGCATTGGGCCGGGGAACGAATGCCCCCGTTTCGACCTCACCACTGGCACAACTCACGCAACGCGAGCACGCTGTTCTGAGCTGTCTCGCGGAGGGTTGCCTCTACAAAGAAGCGAGTGAACGCCTCGGAATGTCCATCAACACCGTCCGCACCCACGTTCGCGCCCTCTACGAAAAGCTCCAGGTCCGTTCCCGCACCGAGGCCGTGGTGAAGTGTTTGAACCCGAGATGAGTTATTTCTGACTAGACAGGTCAGAAAGTGGGTGGGGCAATGCACCATAAACACAGCTGTATGGCAACTGCAGGAAGCCAAGAGTCGGTTCAGTGAAGTTGTCGAGCGGGCGATGAAACAGGGCGCGCAAACCGTGACCAAGCACCGCAAACCCGCCGTCGTCATCGTTTCCTCCGAGGAATACCAGCGCATCAAGGCCCCCAGGAAGTCGCTCGTTGCAGCGCTGCGTCAATGCCCTGAAGACCTGACAAAGCTGATTGACAACCGCTCGAAGGAGCCCGCGCGCAGGATTAAATTCGGTTAATCCTCCGTGACCGTGCATTCACAAGTTGTCGCTGATAAACCCACTGTGGGCGGGCTTCACTGAAGCCCGCTCCTCGGTTGCCGGAGCCACCGCCAACTTGTGAACCTAAAAACCGCGATTGGAATGGCCACAAAAGAAAACAAAGATCGCAAAGAGAAGGACTTCAATGGTCAAGGTCAACGAAAAGTTGCTCACCCACCGAGTGAATGATGAAGTCGAGAGATTCCTTTCAGAACTTATTCTCTCTGCGTTCCTGGCGTTCTTTCTCGGCTAAATCAACTGCCGGATTTAGGGTATGCGCCTCCTTGAGTCCGATGATCTATCTCCTGAATACCAACGTGATTTGCGCGGGAACGGCGAAGCGCCCTGATCCCAGCGTTCTCACATGGATGGAAGCGCACGCCGAAGAATGCTGCCTGTCTTGTGTATCGCTGGGTGAGATCTGGAAAGGCATCCACCTCATGCCCGAAAGCAAGCGCAAGCAGGCCCTCTCCCGATGGGCCACCGAGATCGAGGACGACTTCGCGGATCGAACGATCGATCTCGACACCGCCGTGCTGAAGGCTTGGGGAAAGCTGTATCCGACAAAAGTGGCCAAAGGCTTCAACATGGGCATCCTTGGCAGCCTGCTCGCCGCCACGGCTCTGGTTCACGACCTGACCGTTGCGACCAGGAACACGAGCGATTTTCCCTCTGAGGTGAAGACGCTGAATCCGTGGGAAGTTTGAAAAAGAAGGCCTCCTAACGCCTTCGAATGCCCACACCGTCCGCACCCACATCCGCGCGCTCTACGAAAAGCTCGAGACCCGATCCCGCACCGAAGCCGTGGTGAAGTTTTTGAACCCGAGTGTGAGTCGCTTCTAAGTCCCTGAGTAAAAATACTCAATGACTGAGTATTATTGCTCAGTCGCGGTGGTTGTGGTAGGTTTCCGGGCATGACATTCGAACGGCCCATTGTTGCGGAGATCCTGGAGGCGATCGAGCGGAGGCTCCCGTTGTTGCAGGTAATGGTGGGGCCGCGCCAAGTGGGCAAGACCACGGCTGCCGGCCAGGTCGAAAAGCGGCTCGGCTGGCCGAGCGTCGTCGCGTCCGCCGACGCGGCTTTGCCCCATCCGCCGGAGTGGATCGAAACCCAGTGGCGGCTGGCCCGCGCCAAGGCGGCCTCCGGGCGGGTGCGAGTGCTGCTTGTCCTGGACGAGTTGCAGAAAGTGCCTGGTTGGAGCGAAGTCATCAAACGCCTCTGGGACGAGGAACTCGCCAGTGGAGGCAGGGTCCGTCCGCTGCTCCTGGGCTCTTCCGCGCTGCTCGTGCAGCGCGGCCTGACTGAGAGCCTGGCGGGACGATTTTTCCTTCACCGTTGCGTGCATTGGTCGTGGCCGGAGAGCCGCGAGGCATTCGGATGGACGCTGGACCAATGGATCTATTTTGGCGGTTATCCCGGCGCGGCGGTCCTCGTGGGGGATGAAGCCGTGTGGAAGCGTTACGTGAGTGACTCCCTTATTGAGACCGTGCTCGCGCGCGACGTGCTGCAAATGCAGTCGATCACCAAGCCTACCCTGTTGCGGCATCTCTTCGCTTTGGCGGCACTTTTTCCCGCGCAGATGTTCTCCTACAACAAAATGCTCGGACAACTCACGGACGCCGGCAACACCGTCACGCTGGCCAATTATCTGCGCCTGCTGGAGACCGCGTTTCTGGCCAGCGGGTTGGAACTGTTCTCCAAGGGGCAAGTGCGCAAGCGCGGCAGCAGCCCGAAGCTGGTGTTGTGGAACAACGCCCTGGTCAGCGCGACTTCCCTCAGGAACTTCGAGCTGGCTTTTGCCGACGGTTCATGGTGGGGACGGCTGGTGGAGAACGCGGTGGGGGCGCATCTGTTGAACGGCTTGCAGGGCCCCAGTTGGAGCGTGACTTATTGGCGCGACGGGCCGGCGGAAGTGGATTTCGTTGTCAGCCACGGCCCGGACGATTGGGCGGTGGAAGTGAAGAGCGGGCGCGGCAACAAACTCAGCGGGCTGGCGGCGTTTCGCCTGCGTTACCCGAAGGCCAAAGCCTGGCTGGTTGGCGCGACCGGCATCAAACTGGAGGAGTTCTTCTCCCAACCAGCCGCCGAATGGTTTCAGTAGGCAGCACCGATCCGCGGCTTGTGGGAAGGAGCCTCAGACCTCAGTAAAAGCGGTTGAAATCGCGATCCGTACGCGCAACTCCAATTCCTCCATTTTTCGTAATCGTAATCTTACTCGTAATCGTAATCTTCGGTTGTTGCCTTTGAAACAGAGGGACGGATTACGATTACGATTACGAGTAAGAATCAGAGCGGGGAATTGGAGTTGCTCGAACGGACGGACCCTGGAGTTCTTCCGTGGGTCGAGCCGGGATGCGCGTCCCATCGACACATCGCATGAACATGCGATGGTCGCAATCCCGGCACAAGTTAGACTTGGGCTCGCATGAAACCAAAGCTTCTGCTCGCAAACCTCCTTTTGGGATCAATTTTACCGGGTGCATGGGGTGCCGCTTTGGTGGCATCGGATTCCGCTCCTTCGCCACCGCCCGCAGCGATCACTGAATCCGGGGATATTCAAGGATTTCTGCAATATCAGGGTGACAAGTTCTATGTGGTAGGATTCACAAACGGAGGCGCCCGACTGACTGTGCCGGGCGGTGCTGTGTTTAATCCTGTCGTTGTGGGGGTGACTGATACGGGTTCTCCGTTATTGGACACAAGGACATTGCCCTCGGACTACGGCAGTCCCTTCATCGTTGGGTTCCGTCGGAGCTCGTCTGGAAATCAAGTGGTTGTCAAGGACGCAGGGACGGTGTTGAGAGTGGGTGGCATCACCATCGGAAACAGCGGCGATCGAAACACCTTCACGGTAACAGGTGGACCCTCTGCGGTGACCACGGACATGGGCATCGGCTCTGTTATCCTGACTTACGAAGGTTTGCGGCGGGAAACGACCAACAATCTCGTGGTCATCGCCGATGCGGGCACTTATTTTGAGACCGGCGATTTCACGCTTGCTGGCCAGAACAGCCAGTTGTGGGTCACCAATTCAACTTTCCTCAAGGTTTGATTCAAACGCGCAGGATCCTTTCCCGTTACGGACTTCTTACGATCGGTGATGGCCAAGGTCGTGCTCACTTGCTGCTCACCGGAGTCTCGAATGTGGTCTCTGGCGGGTTGGTGATCAAGCGCGAGTCTATGCTGACCTTCTCTGGACTGATCGATGGAGTAATTCAAAATGAAGGCACAATCCAGGTGTTGACCGACAATTCCACGGTGACCTTTACGAGTGCCGTCACGAACCTGGGTGTCATGGATTTTTCCAAGTGCTCCAAAGTCACCTTTTCCAAGGCTTTGCTCAACAAAGGGACGATCAAGATTCGAGATGCCCAGAGCCTCGACTCGAAAAGCTTGATCAACCAAGGCCAGGTGATCGAGACGCCGCAAGGGTTCGAGGGAGATATAGCCCCTCGGCCCGGAGGCAACGGGGTGCTCACCGCCGCGGACCTGACAATCATAGGACGCCTCGTTGCCGGCTTGGAAGCCGCGCTGACTCCAGAGGAATGTCAACCCGCAGATATGGCCCCGCAGTCGAGCTTTGGCAACGGAATCTTGAACGCCGGCGACCTCACCCAGGTGGCGCGCTAGGTCGCTGGGTTGGATGCCCCCACGCCCGTGGGCGGACCCACGACGGTGTCGGTTCAATCGGCCAGTTTGTCTTCTAAACCTCGGGTGCTCATCAAGCAAAACGTTGGAGCGCGCAAGCTGAGCATTGAGAACGTGTCCGTGACTGCCGGCGCAATAATGACGGCCGTGGTCAAGATGACAGCGGCGGGTGACGAGAACGCCTTGAGTTTCAGTCTCAGCTTCGATCCGACGAAGGTGACGTTCAAGGGAGCGACGCTTGCCGCCGCGATGTCCACGGCAAGTTTGGTGCTGAACTCTAACCAAGCCGCTCCCGGGAAACTCGGATTCGTTGTCTCCGTTCCCGCTGGTCAGACGACTGCGGCTGGGACTTTCGATCTGCTGAATCTTTCGTTTCAGGCAGGTGCGAACCCGGGTTCCGCGACTCTGGTGTTCGCCAACTCGCCCGCGCCCAAATCGCTGTCCGATCCGCTGGGCAACGACCTGGTTCAGACCTACTCCGATGGCACGATCACCATCCAGGCTCTCAGCACGGTGCTGCCTCCCACCATCGTGACCCAACCGTTGAGCCAGCAGGTGGGTGCTGGGGCGAGCTTGATTTTGAGCGTGGTGCCGCGGGCTCCGCTCCCTTGAATTATCAATGGAAGAAGCACGGCGCCCCTCTCGCCAACGCCTCAACGGCCTCGCTCACCCTCTCGAGCGTTCAGACCGCCGATACGGGGGATTACACCGTGGTGGTTTCGAACAGTGCTGGCTCGGTAACCAGCAAAGTGGCCGTCGTGTCGCTGGCTAATGTTTCATCAGCCCGACGCCTCCAGGTGGATGACGCCTCAGTGCCTTCCGGAGGAACCGTGACGGCATCGATCAAGATGACGGCGTTGGGCGACGAAAACGCTCTGAGTTTCAGCCTCAACTTCGACCCCGCTCGCCTGATTTATCGCAGCGCCGCGCTTGCCGACCAGGCCCCGAACTGGGGTCTCGTCCTCAATCCCAATCTAGTCGCCATCGGCAAGCTCGGCGTGGTGTTGTCGCTTCCCGCGGGCCAGTCTGCGAAGGCGGGAACGTTCGATTTGTTGAAGATCTCCTTTCTGGCGAGTGGAACCTCTGGATCCTCGACCCTTGGGTTTGGTGGCTCGCCCGCTCCGAAATCGGTGTCCGATCCGCTCGGCAACGATTTGGTTCAGA
Organism: Akkermansia muciniphila; assembly: GCA_945865375.1. GTDB lineage: Bacteria > Verrucomicrobiota > Verrucomicrobiia > Limisphaerales > F1-80-MAGS106 > F1-80-MAGS106. The sequence goes on from CAMBEJ010000040.1 coordinate 24,746, forward strand.
CCTACGCCGATGGGACGATCACCATCGCTGCCGCTGCCGTGCCGAGCTCGGTGGAACGAGTCCTGCCCCCTTTCTACTCAGCCGAGGTCAAGCTCACGGTCACCCTCAAGGCCACCCCGCCGACCACGTCCAGCGTCTATGCCATCGAGGATTCGCCACCAGCCGGTTGGACCGTGGGAGCGGTCAGTGACGGAGGAGCGTACGACCCCGTGAACAAGCGAGCGAAGTGGGGCCCGTTCTTCGATGCGACGCCGCGAACCGTGAGCTATGAGGTGACGCCTCCACCCAACGAAACCGGCGCCAAGCAATTCTCTGGAACCGGCTCCGTGGATGGCCAGACATTCGCTGTGGGAGGAGCCAATACTATAGAGCTCGTCTCCGGGCATCCCGCCGACAAGGACCCGTCCGACGGGCGCATCACCATCGGAGAGGTCACCAGCTACGGCCTCGCGTGGCGCAAAGGTTCCGTGTGGCCGGTCGGACCCAACCCCATACCGATCGAATACGTCACGCGAGCGGGTTTGCTTTGGAAAAACGGAGAGCTTTACACTTTGGATCCCAGCGTCGGCGTCGCTCCAATTAGTAGTTGAATATCAAATGGTTACAGTTGTGGCTCTGCTCAATGTGAGATTCGTACTCTACAAGTAGTTGAGCCAGAGGCTGTTTTGAAAAGACGTTAATGCTCAGAATCTGCAAAATGCTGGAGAGACTCTTCTCCAGCTTCAATTCTTTTTTGACGATCGACACCAAAACATAGACGAAGATACAAATCCAGATCTGAGTTTTCACTGCGTTATCGCTATTACCAAAAAAGTGCTTGATCCGTAGATTCTGCTTAATTCACTTGAAGAACAATTCCACGTTCTATCGGCTTTTATATAGCATCGCCACGACCGTGGCCGGCAAATCCAAATGGTTGGTCAGGAAGACCAGATGCTTGTCGGATTCTTCATCGACATAGTGGATGCGGCGCAATTTGTCCGGGTAACGTTTAATGCTGGAATGATTGCGCAATCGGACGATCTGGTCGCTGCGCACCACTGAGCTCGGTTCGACCGGGCGTGATTCCCGGTTCTGATGGGCGTCAGCCAGGGTACTGTGGGAAACGCGGCCCCGTATTCCCAAATGATAGAGTTGATCCTGGCGGGAGCGCAAACAGGTTTCTATGTCGCCCAGGCTATCTCTAAAAGTCAATTGGCCAAAGGCCATACAGAGGAATTGGTCCCAGCAGGAGAATGATTTTATCTTATAGTTTCCCTCGTAGCGGCGGACATACCGTTGGAATTGCTCCAGGTGAATGAATTCAATAAGTTGTGAGAAAGCGTATTTGTCGGAAAACATTTCCGAATAATGGCACGAATGCTGCCTAGGACAAAAGCACCAAAAACACCACATTCCCATTTCAAGTCGAACACACCCCGTGACATCTACGGGAGACCCGATACCATTGGTTCCCGTTGAGAAGTTATCAATTCATACCCGGATGGTAGTGAAACCGGTGTGCCGCCACTGCGCGTGTTGGCGATCAAAGAACAACAGAGAGGCCGAGATCGAGCAGCGCAGGCTCAGGAACACATCCACGCCATTGGTGCCGTTCGCGACAACGAAGGCGTTGGACCTGGCAATTGGCGCGCCCGTGAGCGGGATGCCCAATTCATCCGGCAGAGGGACGTGCGGTCGGCAATCGGGGTCAAGGCTTGCGAAAGAGGTAGTGCGAGACGTGCCATTCATCGCCGCTGCGGTAGGCCCAGAGCTCTGCGCAGGCCATGAAGAAAACTCGCCAGTATGCCCACCAGCGCCGGGTATTTTCCACCCCGTAGGTTTCCTCGAAGAGCGGCCAGATCTCCGAGCGATTCGCATCCATGTTCGCGAGCCAGGCTTCGGCGGTCTTTTGATAGTGCGTCCCCCTGACGCACCAATGGTGCTGTATCCGCAGATCGTCCTGAAAGTAGAGCAGCAGATCGTCGCTGGGCATTTGTCCGCCAGCGAAAAAGTAACGAGTCATCCAGTCATCCGGGCCTTTGTCTTCGTAGTGATAGGCCAGCTCCCGGTGGGTGAAGATATGCACGAAGAGATTTCCGCCCGGTACCAGCCACCGGGCGATTCTCGCGAGCAACACCTGGTAGTTCTTCATGTGCTCGAACATCTCGACACTCACCACGCGATCGAACGTGCGATTGATGTCGAAGACATTCATGTCAGCGGTGATCACTTCCACATTGGCGAACCCGCGTCGAGCCGCCTCCGCATCGATGTGCGTCTTCTGCGTGCGCGAATTAGACACGGCGGTGATCTGCGCCGTCGGATACTTCTCCGCCATCCACAAGGTCAGCGAACCCCAGCCACAGCCGAGCTCCAGGATACGCTGGTCCGGCGCAAGCTCAGCCCGTGCGCCCGTGAGGGCCAGCATGTTCTCCTCCGCCTCGTCAAGTGTGGTTGTGTCATCAGCCCAGAGCGCGGAGCTGTATTTCAGGCGACGACCCAGGCAGAGCTGGTAGAAACGGGTTGGCACTTCGTAATGCTGCTCGTTGGCGTCGCGCGTCTGAACTGCAATCGGGCTTTGCTTCAGCTCGACGACGTGTGCGAGCAGGGCAGCTCGCTGCGCTTCGATGTTGGGCCGCGTTTTTTTGCGCAACGTCTCGGCGAGCATTCGTCGGATACCGAGTCGAATCACGGCGTCGGGGAGGACGTTCTTTTCGAGGAGATGGTCGAAGTTGATCATAAGGACTTGGGGAACCAAGGGATGAAAGCGCTCGTGGTACGCTGATATTGACGGTAAGCCTCTCCCTTGCTCTTCAGAGCATATTCTTCGGTGAGGGGAATGCCGGTGACCTTCAGGAGAAAATAGAGCATCAGCACCGGGCAACTGAGCGCGATCCAGCCGTGCAGCGAACCGAGCGCGAAGATCGCAAAGCCCACCCAGATCAACGCCTCGAAAAAGTAATTGGGATGCCGCGACAACCGCCACAATCCAGCCTGGCAGACATGGCCGCGATTTGCCGGATCGTCCTTGAACCTCTTCATCTGGGCATCCGCCAGAGCTTCGCCTCCAAGCGAAAACAAGGCGATCGCGAGCCCGACAAACTCGACCGGCCGCAGCGGATCCGGGTTGAAAGCTGCAACCAGAAATGGCAACGAAAAAATCATCACAATCACGGCCTGCAGTTCGAAGAAGGCAAGAAACATTCCGGGACCAGACCAACGCGCGCGCAGTGTCTCGTAGCGCGCATCCTCGGTCGGATGATGCTTCAGAACACGGAGAAGAATGTGGGTGCCCAAGCGCACACTCCACGCGACACCAATGGACGTCGCGATCCATTTCCGGGTCGCCTCGCCGGGCCCGGCCAGCGCGTAGATCGGCGCCAGAACCGCCACGCTGTACGACCACGCGGCATCGAGCAATCCATAGTTGTTGATCCGCACACTGATTGCCCATGTGACCGCAAAACACGTCAGCGCAAGCGCGAGTCCAATCAGAAAAAGCAGGAGCCTATCATCAAGGAGTGTGGTCATGGTTTTCGAAGCAGCAACGCCTCGACTTTCGCGTCCACAGGGAGCCGAAAAAGCTGGTTGAGCATATAAACTGCCATGGCGATATTGCCGAGGACAAGAATCGCTAGCAGCCACGCGATCCGCGCGACATTCGACGTCTCCTTGTACGCCACCCAGACATAAAAGGTGAGGAACGCGAAGTAAGTATCGAACAGCGTGGCGATGAACCACGGATGCGTCGCCACGGCGCGAGGCGTCTCCCAGAGAGCGACGAGGCTGCTCGCCCAGGTCGTGACCCCCAGCATCGCGAGGAGAACGAGGGTGAAGGCAATGCGTAGCGACCAGATCATAATGTGGATTTGTGAGCGGATGCGTGCAACCGCCGGTTGTTCGGCCGGGTGTAGATCGCCTGGACGACGCTGACGTTGCGCGTGGCAAAGGCGGCTTCGCAATACTGAAGGTAATAATTCCACTTGCGGATAAAGCGGCGGTCGAACCCGAGTGCGCATATCTCCCCGACGCGTGTGTTAAAAGTTTGCCACCAGAGATTCAGCGTCCGCGCGTAGCTGGAGCCCAGGTCTTCGAGATCGTGAAGAAACAGATCGCCCGTGCGGTTCAGGGTCTCGTTCACGCGGCCAACGCTGAGCAGCAGCGACCCTGGAAACATGTGCTTTTGGATGAAGTCCACGCCGCGCCGCAACTCGGCGTGCCGGGCGTCGGGCACGGTGATGTACTGCAACCCGACAAGCCCGTCCGGCTTCAGCAACCGGTGAAGCTGTTGGCAGTAAGTTGCCAGGTAACGATCGCCGAGCGCCTCCATCATTTCGATCGAGGCGATATTGTCGAACTGCCCGTTGATCGTCCGATAATCTTGCAGGCGAATCTCCACGCGATCGGCCACGCCTTCGCGTCGAAACCGCTCCTGAGCAAACTTGAGCTGCTCCTCCGAGATCGTCACGGTGGTCACGCGGCAGCCATAGTGCTTCACCGCGTGGCAGGCGAAGCTGCCCCAGCCGCTGCCAATCTCCAACACGTGATCGCTCGCGCGGAGTTGGAGCTTTCGGCACAGCGCCTCATATTTGGCGGTCTGGGCCGCTTCGAGCGATTGCGTGGCGGAAGTAAAATGCGCGCTCGAATAGGTCATGGTGGGGTCGAGCCAGAGGCTATAAAAGGCGTTCCCGAGGTCGTAGTGCTCGGCGATATTCCGGCGGGCAGTTCGCTCGTTGTTCGGGCGCAGCAGATGTTGGACGCGGTTGAAAGTCCGAAGGACGTTGAGCGCCAGATTGCGAATGTTGGAACCGCTCATGGCCGGCGAGTTTTCAATATTCTGAATCGCCCAAGAGATGACGCGTTCGATCGAATCCGTCTCCCACTCACCCGCGACGAAGCTTTCTCCGAAGCCCACGTCCCCGTAGAGTACGCAGCGCTTAAAAAACGCGCAATCGAGCACGCGAATGGCCGCGCTGACGTCCGTACCCGGAGCGCCAAAATGAACGATCGCACCACCAGGCAACTCGAGGCGCAGGCAGCCCGCAGTCATCTTCGCGAAAGCCGCGAGCACCAGGCGCTGGTAGAGGCCGGACTTCGGTTCCGAGCGGGTTCGTGAGCTCAAATCAGAGAGGGTGAGGCTGTCAATCATGGTGTTCGTGGGGTGATCGAAGAGTGGGGTCGAAAAATATCGCGTTGGAGACCGGTGTTTGCACCTTTGCGATGCCACGGCAGGCGGCGCAACCAGAGGAGCAGCGCGTGCCAGTGAATGAGGGCGATCACTTGCAGCGTGATCAGGGGATACTTCAGCGTCAACCAAGCCAGCCGCGCGGTGGTGAGCGGCGCGCGCTGTCCCGCGAGGGCGGTGAGCAGCACGGGACGATCGGCGTTGCGGTCGTCGATGTGGATGTCGAGCGTCTCGGCGGGGACGCGCAGCTTGAAATCGAAGCACAGATCGAGGGCGGAGAAAGGGGAGACATAGAAGTGCTTTGGCGTGAGAAGCTGGAAGCTTCCGTCGGTCTCGGGCGCGGTGAGCAAATAGGGCTTCAGCTCGCCAAAGGTGTTGCCCACCTCCACCACGGCACAGAGTGGCGCGCCGGTGGCATCGGAGCAAAAATAGAAGGAAACGGGGTTAAAGATGTAACCGAGCACGCGTGGGAGTGTGACCAGCAGAATGCGGCCTCCGACAGGAAGCTGGATCCCGCGTGCTGACAGCCAGACGCTCAGATTTTCTCGGAGGCTGGCGTGCTCCATACCCGGGAGCGTCAGATGGTCGCGGTCCCGAAAGCTGTAGAGATTCCAGCGATTGCTGCTGAAACCGCCAACGCGAAGCCCGTCGAGCTCATCCAGATCCAGCGCGAACATGAAGATGCGATAGCGGAAATGGCTTTCCTTGGGCTCGAGCCGGTGATGCATTACGCGGCATTCGTAGAGGCAAGAGTTCATAACCAGATGGCGTCTCCAGTCATGGCACGAGCGCATTCCAGGCCGCTGGCAAAGCCGTCTTCATGGAAGCCGTAATTGAACCAGGCACCGGCGTAATAGGTGGTCTGCACCGGCGAGAGACGGTTCAGGGATGGCAGCTCCTTTTGGGCGGCGATCGCGGCGAGGTTGAAAAGCGGATGCTCGTAATCGATGCGCCTGAGCACTTTTCCCGGAGCGATGCGATCGTGCGCGTTGAGGGAGACGAAGTAGTCCTGCTGTTCGGAGACGCGTTGCAGGCGATTCATCCAGTAGTGCGTCGTCGGGACGAGGCCGCCTGACCCACCCGCATCGAGCCGATAATTCCACGCCGCCCAACAGCGCCGCGTGAGGGGCATGAAAGACGCATCGGTGTGCAAGGTCGCGACGTTCGGCTGGTAGTGGAATTCGCCCAGCAAGCGGCTCTCGAGTACGGTCGGATCACCCAACAACCTCAGCGCTTGATCGGCATGACAGGCCAGGATCACTTTATCGAAACTGCACGCTGCTCCGTCGGCCCCCGTAACCGTCGCCTGGTTGTCGGTGCGCGTTATCAGCGAGGCTTTGCGACGGAGCTGAACCCTATCCCGAAAGGGCGCAGTGATCCTGGCGACATAGGTCCTTGCCCCGCCCGTGACGGTGTACCAAGGATGCTGGGTATCGAGCCCTAGAAAGCCGTGATTATGCCAGAACCGGAGAAGCGTCAGGGCCGGGAAATCGAGCATCTTCTCCGGGGGCGCGCTCCACACTGCGCTGCTCATCGGCACGAGGTAGCGGTGCAACATGTCGTCGCCATACCCGCGATCGACGACATATTCGTTCAAGCTGTAGCTTGCGAAACGCTCATCGCTGAGAGCCGCAACAGCCTCGCGGTTAAAGCGGTTGATCTGAGTGAGCATCCGCCAGTGCCGCGGATTTACCAGATTGCGCCGTTGGCCGAACAACAGGTTCAAGCTGCCGCCGTTGTATTCCAACCCGCTCGGCCGGTGCTGCACGCTGAAGGACATATCCGTGGGCTGCGTCGCCACGCTGAGCTCGCGGAAAAGCCGGGTGAGCAGCGGATACGTGACGTGATTGAACACCATGAAGCCCGTGTCGATTGGCACCGCCCTGCCGGATTCTTCGACCACGATCGTGTTGGTATGTCCGCCGGCGTAATCATTCTGCTCGTAGAGCGTCAGGTGAAAGCGCTCGTGCAAAAAATGTGCGCAGCCCAACGCCGCGATGCCTGTTCCGATGATGGCCAAGGTCTTCAAGCAATGCGTCGGGTTTAGACAACTTTCCCAGAACGCTGGGCGCTTTGCTCGTCGATGACCACAGGAACAGTGGTTGGCTCGCAAATCATGGCGGTCCACGACAGGGCTTTGAGCCGATGGCAAGTCAGGAGGACTTCCCGCCAATAGCAGCCTTGCGGCACTGGGCGCAGGGAGGGGCGACGGTTCCTTTGCCGAGACTCGCCCGGGGCGATTAACGCGGACAAACCTCTGCTGCGGAACGTTCCGCGTTTCATAAGGTGTTTTGTATCACCATTCGTAATGCATGATATGCTCTCGTCTTGAAAACAGAAATTCACTGGATAATATGACTAGATTCAACTTTTTGTCAAGATTATGTATAATGTTTAGTTCGACAAGTAAAAACATCACACACATTAATAAAGGTGCGATATTGTGGTTATTTCAGCATTTATTTGAATTTTTAAGGAAATTATCTTGCACTCTGCTACTGAAATGTCTACAACTTGTTTATTAAATTGTGATTGAAGCTCATTATGCAATTAACGCTGTTGCGAGGCGGACTGGATTGACAGCCCACGTTATCAGGATTTGGGAAAAGCGTTACCAGGCGGTGGAGCCGGAGCGAACCGATACGAACCGACGTCTTTATTCCGAAGCGCAAATTGAGCGATTAAGTTTGCTTCGTGAGATCACGCGCGCCGGACACCATATCGGCCCGGTGGCCAAGCTATCCACAGAGAAGTTACGCCAGCTTGCGAAGGAATCTGAAGCGGCCCCGCCCCCCGGCAAGCTGGCCACCTCGGCTGGGCCCGGAACGTCGTCGTTCCTCGATCAATGCGTTGCCGCTGTGAAAGCCCTGGATTCCCGGGCTCTCGAAAACGCGCTCATGCAGGCGGAGACGGAGTTGGGCTCGCATGGATTGCTGCAACATGTTATTGGGCCATTGGCGCAAAGCATGGGCCAATTGTGGCGCGACGGAACCATCACGGCGGCACACGAGCATTTCTCGAGTGCGGTCATCCGCATTTTCCTGGGTCACGCTGCGAAGCCCTTTGCCGGAACCGGAGGCGACCCCCGGATCGTAGTGGCCACCCCCGCCGGGCAGATCCACGAACTGGGTGCCCTCATCGTCGGCGCAGCGGCGGCGAACGTGGGCTGGCACGTGACCTACCTTGGCGCGAGCCTGCCTGCGACCGAAATCGCCGGCGCGACCCGACAAAATCGCGCTCGCGCTGTGGCCTTGAGCCTGGTGTATCCCGAAGACGACCCACGCCTGGAAAGCGAGCTGCTTCGACTGCGCAAATTCCTGCCAGCGGAAGTCAGCTTGCTCGTGGGTGGCCGCGCGATGGCGGCCTACCATGAGGTCCTCACCAAGATCGGCGCGTTGCAAATCAAGGACCTCAGTCATCTCTGCTCCGCTTTGGACGAACTGCGCAAGCAGGTGAGGAAAGCGAAGTGATGAAAAAGCGATTTTCACCCAACATTAATAGCCAGGGCCGCTTGATTCGCGGTGCCGTCGCGCTCCTCTTGTTCGTTGGTGCCGCCTTCAGTTCAATCCTGTCGGTATGGCTGGGGGTTGCACTGGCTGCGGCTGGGGCATTTGTCCTTTTCGAAGCGCTGCGGGGCTGGTGCGCGCTGCGGGCCTGCGGCATCAAAACCAAGATCTGACTCGGACTTGTGGTGAAGCACTTTTGTGTTCAGCTTCAGCTTGTCCTGCCGGTTCCGACCCATCGGTCCAGGACGAACACCGCTGCGGCCATTGCAGCCGACGGATTCATGAACACCGCTTCGAAGAAGACTCCGGTGGCGATCGCTACGTGGATCACGTGCGTTACATGCGCCCCACAAAGACGACGGTCGGCAGTGCAATCCTTTCTTGCTTGCAAGCACTCCGACTTCTAGAGTGATAGGAGCCTTGGCTGTTGGGGTCTGCTGTCGTGATCGGACGAAGCAAGGGGATCGACGCGCGCCAGCCTGTCGTGCCGGTTCAAGAGTGGTGCCATAGATCCTCAATCCCTAACAAACGGTTGACGCTGAGAGCCAAACATTGTGAAATTAACATTTCCAATTTCGATCAAATGTGGGTATATACTGGTTTCGTTCGAAAAAGCACCATGAGTCCACAAGCCTTCGCCCGGTTCATCGGAGTCGCCATCCTGATCTTCGTGGGGGTGATCATGGCCTCGTCGGGAACCTATGTGGTGCATCCGGGCTACCGCGGGGTGCAAGTCACCATGGGGAAGGTTTCGTCCGCGTTCAAACCCGACGGATTCGGCCTCAGGGCACCATTTATCACCGCGATTCACCCGATTTCCATCCGCCAACAGACGGCTGAAGACAAGGCCGAATGTTATTCATCCGACTTACAGCAGATCCACATTGAGTTGCGGGTGCTCTTCCGCATTCCAGAAAGTTCGGTCGTGAAGTTGTTCCAGGAATATGACGGAGAGCCGTTCGAGAGTCTCATCGCCCCCCGGGTGCATGAAGCGCTGAAAGAGGTCACGGCCCTCCAGAGCGCGGAGCAAATCGTCAAGAACCGAGAGCAGATCAAAACTCGATCTCTCGATATTGCGCGGGTGAAAGTCGGCCCGATGCTTGTCATCGAAGACATCGTCATCCAAAATATCGCGCTGACGAAGGAGCTCGAACACGCCATCGAGGCCAAGATGATCCAGGAACAGGACGCTTCGAAATCCAAGTATTTCCAGCAGCGCGCTCAGATCGAAGCCGACACCTCCGTCATCAAGGCCAAAGGTGAGGCCGAATCCATCCGCATCCGAGGCCAAGCGTTACGGGAAAATCCTACCTACATTGATTTGCAGGTTGTGGACAAATGGGACGGCTTCACGCCTTTGGTCATCGGTGGGAGCGATAATTTTGTACTGCCGTTGCAGGATCTTGAGCGACTGAGAGAATCCAAAAGCCCTATCCCGGCACCGCGATCAGCGCCCGTGGTCAGACAACGACAGCCCGCTCCTTAACGCCATGAACCCTTCGTCTCTGCCTAAAGTCATCGGTGTTGGGGTTCTGGTGTTTGTGCTTGTTATCTTGAGCGCCACATCGACGTATGTCGTGGGGCCAGGCACCCGAGGGATCAAAGTCACCTTAGGCAAGACGGCGGACCAATTCCTTCCGGAAGGGTTTGGCTTCAAGTCGCCGTTCATCACGAGCATCGTGCCGGTGAGCATCCGGCAGAAGACGCAGGCCGTGCGCGCGGAATGTTTTTCATCCGATCTGCAACAAGTGATCTTGGATTTGCGCGTGCTTTATCGCGTGCCGGAGCAGGCGGTGGTGGAGATTTACAAGCAGTTCTCGGGGGATCCATTTGACAGCCTCATCGCGCCACGGGTGCAGGAGGCGCTTAAGGAAGTCACGGCGTTGCTGACAGCCGAGCAAATCGTGAAGAGCCGCGAGGAAATCAAACAGAAAGCGCTCAGTGCCGCGCGGTTGAAAATTGGCGAACTGCTCAAGGTCGAGGACATTGTCATCCGCAACATCGACCTCTCAAAGGAATTGGAGCGGGCCATCGAGGCGAAGATGGTTGCGGAGCAGCAGGCGGCGCAGGCGCGCTTCACTCAGGTGCAGACCCAGGTGGAGGCCGAGACCGCCGTCATCAGCGCACGGGGCGAGGCGGAAGCCATCAAGGTGCGTGGCGATGCGCTCAAGCTGAACCCGGCTTTCCTGAGGCTGAAACTTGTGGAGCGATGGAACGGCAAATCACCCCTCGTTGTTCCCGCGCAGGCAAACAACACGGGAGCAGGTTTACTCTTGCCGCTTGGTTCGGCGGAGAGCCCAACGCCGCCGTGAGCCTTCATCCCCGGGCTAAGGCAGGCTGCCAGTTTCTGTTGTTGTTGGTGGTATTGATGGTGCTGGTTGTGTTGTTCAAGCCCGCTTTTGCTTTCGTGGAAATGGCCGCCCGCGAACTGCGTTACTTCTGGTGGCTTATTCTCCTGGTCGCGCTCGCCTTTTGGTTGATCTGGGGACTCGGGCGAAAACCGAAGGGGTGATACCCATTCTCATTCCTGCGTTCCTCTGGGGTTAAAAGTTGAAATAGCTTTGGCTAGGATCAAGATCACTCGTGCTTGAACCAAGATCAGACCTCAGAATTAGGGGGGTAAAACGAGAAAAGCAATGGCGAGTTGGATTCCCTGGAAATCGTCCATTATGAAGAAGCGCTTTGACGGCATCGGATTAGTTTTAAGAATCCCACTGGTGTCAGGATCGCGACACCAAACGGTTTCTTTAGCACGAGCAAATCCCGGTCGCTGCTGACTGCGGCTTCGGCACCAGAACCCAATGCACACGCAAGTCCCGACTTCGCTGTTTCCCTAACGGCGCAGGCTCACGAAACGCACCCGCGACAGGAGCCAGTCCAACGTTGGCCTCGCGGGTCAACCCTCATCTTTACCTTGAGAAATCGGGACTAGATATCCCGATTGTTTCCGCAAGCCGAGAGCTTGAGTATTTTTGGAAAATGATTTGAGAATCCCCCGTGAATTGCACGAACCGTTGGTTTCGGCAGGGATGCAAACCGCCGAGGCCTGAGATTATCGGGCGGACGCAA
>CAMBEJ010000041.1 GCA_945865375.1 Akkermansia muciniphila
GAGGGGCTTCTGTCCGTAGACGTGCAGGCCGAGCTGCATCGCAGCCATCGCCATCGGCGCGTGCATGTGATCGGGCGTGGAGACGTTCACGCAATCGAGGTTCTTGTGCTCCTTGTCGAGCATCTCGCGCCAATCCTGATAGACCTTCAAGCCCAGCGGGACATCCTCGGCTATCTGGATGAACGTGTGGCGGGCACTGGCGACCCTCGACGCTTTGGTAGGGCTCTGACAGCAGACTTGGAAGGCTTGTGGCGTTACCGCGTCGAGGATTACCGCATTCTCTGCCAAATTCAGGACCGTGAATTGCTGGTCTTGGTGGTGGCAGTCGGCCATCGCAAGAACATTTACCATTAGCACGGCAATTACCGGCGGCGGTGCAAACGCTCAACGTTCAACGCTCAACGTTCCGGCGATGTCCTGAACCGTCTTGAGGAACGTTCCAAAACATTAACCGGGGTTCGTGGGAATGAAAGATCCAATTCCGATCCTGAAGCGGGTTCCGGTGCCAATCCGGTGCTCAATCGGTCGTCTGTCGACTTTGTAGCGGGCGTGCTTGCCAAGCCTGGACCGATCGCTTATGAGTGGGGACATGTTGGGACTGTTCTCCCCAAAGTCTGCCGCGTGGCATCCGCGATATTCAAGCACGACTGGCCCCACTCCATCGCGTTGTCCGAGCGACGGTTTTACCCTCATCGAACTTTTGGTCGTGGTGGCCATCATCGCGATTCTCGCCGGCATGTTGCTTCCGGCGCTTGGCCGGGCGAGGGACAAGGGCAAGTCCGCCAAATGCCAAAGCAACCTCCGTCAATTGGCTATGGCAGCCATGATGTACGAGGAAGATAGCCAAGTGTATCCGATAGGATGGCCGACGGATGTTTCGGGTGCGCTGCCTCCCATTTGGTATCGGCAATTGCAGCCCTATTTGGGGAGGAACTCCAATGTCTCGGGCCAGGGGGTTTTCATCTGCCCCTCCAGCGTGCAGAAATCTCAAACCGGCGAAGCATTGCGCGGCATGCGAGAGGGCGGGTTTTGGGGTTTCCTGGCGTACGCCCAGAACGGCTACATCAATAACGGTCGAAAGGACATCGGCTCCCGACACATGCAAGACCCAGTGGGGACGTTGCTTTACGCCGACACAGACGGATGGGACGCGTGCCTTTATCCTGACGGCGAATCGAGCGCCAACGTGTGCTACCGTCACAGTGGTGGCAACGAGCGAAGCTCCGAGACTGAACGCGGCGTAGCGGCCCAGAAGCGGTCGAAAGGGCGGGCCAACGTGGGATTCGCCGATGGCCACGTCGAACTTCGGAGGGCTGCGGCAAAACCCCTGTTCACACTCGAGCGCGATTGAGTGTCGCGATTGAGTTGACACCCTAATGGGTGACCCCATGGCCCATAGGTTGCGGGACAGAACGGAATCGGCAGAAGGAACACCGCGAAGCATCAAGTCAGGGGCTCTGCTTTGGCACTGAAACGAAGCGCCCCAACAGGATTGACCCCTGATATAATTCGAGCGTGACCGAAGTGATTTGATAGCGGTTTGCTTTCCCCAAGACGCGAGCCAATGAGGAATCGAGTGCCAACAATTCAGGCGACGCGAATCTGCGGGTGAATGACAGGGAACTGATCCGTATTGATCCCGATCCGGTGGAGTCCAATACGCCTTGAAAGTGGTTGGCGGCGCCATGTCCATAAACCTGCTGCATGCCAGTGGCGAAGTTCAGGGTTGGCGGTGGCTGGAGGTTGACGGCGGATCCTTCCAACATGGTGGCCGCCCAGGATTGGCTCTCCAAAACACCTGGAACTTCGAGCCGAAAGAACTGGCTGGCCATCCGGACGGGGACAATCACCTGGAACCGGCCTTCCGGGTTGATGATAACGGGCGCCGTGACTCGGTCCCACCCCAAAGTAAAACAAATCACTCCCCCGTCGATGGGCGACTCGTCGCATTGCACAGTGTAGGGAGGGAGGGATGAAATGCCGGTATCGGTGAAAGGTCGGAGAGCGGATAGGAGGATGGATGAAGGTGGGGTATTCGTGGACCAACTGACCACCACGGTATTGGTCGTGGTGGGTTGGATGCGAAGCACGGCAGTGGTTGTTGACTGCGCCAAGGCCTCAGGCACCGCGCCAAAGGGGATCCACGGCAGCAGCGTGACCAAGGCGGCAATGCACGGTGCGATGCGAGCATGAGCAAATGCGAGATCGAACGGAGTGTTCATGGTGGTGTTGCGTTAGCTTGGAGGGTCCCGCTCACGAGGCGAAAGGGCGTGGGGTCTTCAACCGAACTGACGCTGATGCCGGTTCTTTCGCGGCGCATGGTTCAATAAATCTCAAGACAACCTGCAGTCGCATCATTCTCGAATTCGGCGATAATTGGGTGGTGGTCGCGTACCAACTTCTCAATGAACGCGGTTTTCTGGTTGCCGCATCGCAACCAGATGAGCTTGGGTGGATGTCCCCGCAGAAGGCTGATGTCGTAGTAATCCGCATCAAGTGTTACGGCCATAAAACCGTGCTGCCTCGCGTATTCCCAAATCACGCTGTCAACCGCAGTCCCGAATCCGAGCAACCGCGTCTGCATCGAGTCCGGAAGGACGTCCGCAAGCCGCCTGACCACCTTGTGGCTCAGGTGATGGTCAAACAACAGTTTCATGCCTGGAGAAAGCGATCATGGCGTTGCGCTCCTTGTCCGCGGCATAAGCCAGACAAGCGCGGATGTCCTCCTCCGTCAGGTCGGGGTAGTCGTCGATGATTTCGTGGTGCGTCATTCCGGCCGCAAGCCAGCCGAGGACGTCGCCCACAGTGATGCGAATGCCTCGAATGCACGGTTTTCCACCCCGCTTACCTGGTTCGATCGTGATGATTTTCTGGTAGTTCACAGGCTTGACCTTAACTGCTTCTATTCCATTCGTCGCTCCTCTTTTTCGCCGACACTCGGAATAAATCCCAGGGACAGACAAATTATTGAATTTCTCAACTTGCGAGCCCTGAAAAGAGAGAGTCCCGCGTTGCCTCAGTTGTCATCCTCAAGAACGGGTCGATCTCGTTGGATCCTGGTCAGAAACGCAGTCTGGAGAGGGCGGCGATGCTTGGGTATCGACCGGTAGCCAGCAAAGACTGACGTTCCGCGATCCGCTCGTCGTCCGCGAAACCGAGAATGCGGACGGTGCCTTCGCCGATTTCCGAGAGCGACTCGATGATGGAGCCGTTTCGAGGAGGCTGAAAGCCCGCCCAAAACACGAGCAGGAAACCACGTTGCCAGCCTGCGCACCGCCTGGAGCCGACGTCCCAAGGATTGAAGTCTACTGCTCAGGGTTTTAAAGTTGAACGTTCAACTTTCAACGTTCACGCACCGCGAGCGGGTCATTTCCGTGCGCCGAGCCCGGAGCGGAAAAGGTGCGGCGGGCTTCGCGCCAGGAAGCGATCCTCACGCAGCGTTCCAGCAAGGCGACACCCAGCGTAGGCTGACAGTCGATGATGACATACTCAAAGCCCGTGAGCTCTTCCAAAGCTTGAAAGGAAGTGGGGTCAGCCAATAGTCTCGTTAACTCCAAATCCGTTCCCTCCCCACTGCAGCATCCCGATTGAGGGAAGTTGCCTGAACCCGATCGTCTCACGTTCGGTGGGACCATAGCCACGAGCCCCTTCTGAGGGAGCGGGAGCAGCCCAGAGCAACAAAGCACCTTGTGCCTTCCCTCGTCCTTTGTTAGGTTGCGCCATCGCTGATGCCTCTCCGATCATGGGCGGGCATCAAACCACCTGAAGAAATCAGGAAAAACGACACTATGGCTTACGAACTGCCCTCACTGCCCTACGCTAAAGACGCGCTCGAACCTCACATCGACGCCGCCACGATGGAGATTCATCATGGCAAACACCATAACGCCTACGTCACGAATTTGAACAAGGCCATCGCCGGAAAAGCCGACCTTGAGGATAAATCCATTGAAGCGTTGATCTCGAACCTCGACTCCGTTCCCGCCGAAGTAAGAAACGTCGTTCGCAACAATGGCGGAGGCCATGCGAACCACTCACTCTTCTGGCGCACCCTCGGCCCCGGCGCAGGAGGGGCTCCGACAGGAAAACTTGCCGAGGCCATCACCACCGCTTTTGGCAGTTTCGATGTCTTCAAAGAAAAATTTGAAGCGGGAGGGCTCGGCCGCTTCGGGAGCGGCTGGGTTTGGTTGATCGTTAACAAAAAAGGAAGTCTCGAGATCGCCACCACGCCCAACCAGGACAGCCCAATCATGGAAGGCAACAAACCTCTTCTGGGCTGTGATGTCTGGGAGCACGCCTACTATCTGAAATACCAAAACAGGCGCGCCGATTATCTCAAGGCCTTCTGGAACGTCGTGAACTGGGACGCTGTCAGCAAGCACTTCGGAGCCTGACGGTTCAAGCTCTTCGTCCTACTCTTTTTTCGAGTTCAGGGGCGGCGGGGTTCTTCTGCCGCCCCAGCCACTTTGACCCGATGCGGATGGATGTTCCGCTCACCCATGCCCATCCAACTTCCCCTCTTTTTCCTGGGTCACTTCTTGAATTCCGTTTCGGCTTTCTTCAGGTTCAGCTCCTTGATCCAGATGTTCCGATACCGCACATCGTGTCCCTCACATTGCAACTTCACTCCCCCGGGAACGTCCGTGATGCCCTTGCCTCCGTCGTTGCCTCCGTCGATGCCTGATCTCGACCCGCCCCAAACCTGGCTGATTGCCTGATTGACGTGCGCTTTAACTCCGTTGAAATACATCGTGACCAGCGCCTTTTCGATCCGCTTTCCCTCTTTGAACCGAGCGGCACGAAACACGATGTCGTAGGAGTTCCATTTTTTAAGTCCTTTATACAAATGATAAGGCGAGGGTGATTCATTGATAACCGCTCCCATTCCATGGCTGGTTTTGTCGCCGTCCATGACCTGAATCTCGTACCGGTTTTGGAGGTAAACACCGCTGTTACCTCCCTCGTTCATCACACAGAACTCGACGTGTAAACGGAAGTCGCGATAGGCCTTTTTGGTCACGATGTCCGCAGTCCCATATTTCCCGCCTGCGGCGACAGGATCATCGGTCTTCACAACCGTGCCCTTGTCCACGGGATCCTCCACCACTTTCCATTTGATGGGCGGCGCCGATTTGAACCCCGGCCCTTCCCAATAGGTCCACTTTTCATCCAACAGCTTCCGAGAGCCGTCCATGAGCATCTCCGCTCCTTTAAGAGGCCGTGCGCCGACTCCTACCCCAGCCACGGCAACCGAACGGAGGCCGAAAGCGAGCCCGACAAAAACTACAATCAGAAAACCGCGCCATACAATTTTCATAAAGAAACCTTTGGAAGACCCCGACAATCGACAACCGAGCCACGTGCGAAACTGACTTCACCGCTTTTCTAGAAAAAGCGCGAGCCTTTTGTTGGCAGCCCTGGGCCACAACTGAAATTCGCGTATTCCGAAGTTTTCGGTAAAGATGGGTTAGGGACAAGGGATTGAACCTTGCCCCCTACCCCATTCGATGATCGTCCACGTTGCGTTTAAACCTTACTTCCCTGAACTCAATCGCGTGCTCAACCTCCCCGCAATGAACAGGGTTGAAGGGCGTTATGTCTTCAAAGAGAACATTCGTGAGGGATCATCGCCGCGATTCACGTCCAAAAGGTCGAGCGCCTCCCGGCTCACTCACATTCTTTCCTACACGGTTCAACCAGGAACAACCCTTCGTCCTCGGACACACTGACCCACGAATCCATAACTCTCATCCCATGCTGGCGACACAATTGATCCACGATCTTCGGGGTGTGGCGGTACGAAAAAAAAAGCCGGAACCGCTCGCCTGAGGCAAAAGAAAACGCCTCGCCTTCACAGTCAAGGTGGCGATCCTTTTCGAACGTAAACTCCCCTTCGATGCGCAGCAGCCCGCTCCCTAGGGGCCATTCCCTAATGGCAAACGACAGACTCCCATCATCCGGATCCACACCCACATTGAACAGGCTCGCCAACAGCCATTCACGAGTCAAGGGGTTGTCGTACTGGGGCTGGACGCGTTCGACACCTCGACGATAGGATGAACCCGGCGCCAGATTCGCGCTCATCAAGAGCACGTCCGCATCGCCCAGGATGCTTGCCAGCCTTGGGAACACGCGGCCGCTGTCACAATTCGGGAGCATCCCGAAAAAGCAAACCACCCGCGGCACCGCCGCGCGGGTAACTCCCCTTAGGGCCTCCTCCCAATCCGGCTCGGCCTCAAGGTCCATGACCACTGGTGCGCAGCGTTGCGCACTCATACCTGCTTCCACCACTGCGGCCCTCGACAAGATGCTTAATCCAGGGCTGACATCCACTGGGATATACCGGTAATGAACATCGGGATTGCGGGCGTGCAGAGCTCTCACCAGCGTCGCATCCTTTCGTCCACCGCCCGACCCCAAGCTCACGACATCCAAGTCACCCGAGACAGCCATCCGCTTCGCCACCTGGGCGAACCCGGAAGCGTACATCTCCTCGCAGCCCTCATCACGTCGAGCCGGCGAATACGAATCATGCACCCGCAACCAAGCCGACGCCTGGCGAGGTGTGTCGTAATGGAACTTATGGTTCATCATCCGCGTTCGCAGCGACTCCCGCAACTGCTCCGACACAGCGGCGGGAAACTGACTTGGATGAATGACCACGGATACAGAATTGACCATGGTTAGATTGACTTCTGGATGCGGTGACACTTTCCTCAGGCGGTCTCGCCAACTCTTTAAGATCAAAAATACTGGCGGAACTCCTCAAGGTTTTGTTCCACAGAAAACTGCATGCCTATCGAGAGCGTGGACAAGGTTTCCATGGCATTGAGGTTGGAGTCCCCGGTGACAACGCATTGCAGCCGCTCTTTAAAACACTTATCCAGGCGAGTCCAAAGCCCATGGTCCATCCGATCCTGATCGGGACCATAAACTCGGCCACGGTCCACTTCAAAATCCAACGCACGTCCGTCCGTCAAAGTGACTGTGTATCGGACGAGATCCGGGCTCATGCCCGTTCCAGGGGAGTTCATAGCAGGAAACCTAGGTTGATCAAGGGTCAGGGGTGTCGGTGCGGGAGGTTGTGCCTGTTCGTCATGGATCGACACGATACCGGCACGGCGGGGTATGGAACAAGACAAAACCCGTCGTTTCCCGGCGGTTCAGTTCACAAGCCGGCGGCTTCTCACGATGTTTTGTGGGGACGCCGGGAGCCGCTTCGGAGAAGGAAATGGGCCTTGTGTGGACTTCCTTTGCGCGCCTATCGTGGCGGGGCTTGGAACGGAATGGAAATGAGACCGAGGAACTCCGCACTTCAAGCATTGAGTGGGAACACAATGAGCAAGAACCGATGCGGTGGCAAAGCACCGAGTGCGCTATGGGCCTGCCTGCCTGCTGGCGGCGACTGCGGGCTGCCAGCGTCCACAGACTCCGTCATGGCAGGGTTACATTGAAGGGGATTTCGTTTACGTAGCGTCCCCGTTGGCCGGCCGACTCGAAAAACTGAGCGCCCCACGTGGCACACGGCTCACCAATGGAGCCCCTCTCTTTGCACTTGAAGCCACAGCAGAATCGGCCAGCCAGCGGGAAGCGTCGGCTAGGACCAGCCAGGCCAGAGCCCGCATGGAGGATCTCCGCAAAGGTCAACGGCCCGAAGAGATTGCGGCAATGACGGCGCGACTGGAACAGGCAAGGGCAATGGCGCGCCTCTCCGAAACCCACCTGGATCGCGTCACTCGCCTCAAAGCCTCGGGCGCGGCGGCGGATGACGATTTCGATCGCGCTCGATTCTCCCACGAGGCCGGGGCGCGTCTGGTCGCAGAGATCGAAGCCCAGCTCAGCGTGGCGCGACTGGGAGCACGAGTGGATACCATCGCGGCGGCCGAATCAGACGTGGCTGCGGCGGACGCCGCGCTCGAGCGCGCCAATTGGGCGGTGGCTCAAAAAACGCAGAACGCCCCCACCGCAGCCGTGGTTTATGATCATCTCTACCTCGAGGGCGAATACGTGCCCGCTGGAGCACCGGTCGTATCGCTGCTGCCGCCGGGCAACATCCGGGTCCGTTTCTTCGTGCCGGACGCCAGCTTCTCCAGCCTCGCCGCAGGCGCCTCAGTCAGGGTCAGGATTTCCGGTCGGCCAGAGCCTCTGCCTGCCCGCATTACATACCTTTCGCCAAAGCCTGAATACACTCCCCCGGTGCTTTATAACCGCGAGAACCGCTCCAAACTCCTCTTCATGGTCGAAGCCACCCCCGAGGACCGCCCCAGCGGCGGAGAACTTCATCCCGGCCAGCCCGTCGATGTGTTTCGATGATCGCTCACACCCAACCGTCTGACGTCATCGACGTGGTAGGCATCACCAAGAGCTTTAGCGGAAAACGGGAGGTCAACGCGATCGATCTGCGGGTGCGACGTGGTGAAATTTTTGGATTCCTCGGCCCCAACGGGAGTGGAAAAACGACGTTCATACGGATGCTTTGCGGTTTGCTGACCCCTGAGTCGGGATCTGGAACATGCCTGGGCTATGACGTTATACGGGACCAACGCGAGATCCGTGCGCGCGTCGGCTACATGACTCAAAAGTTTAGCTTCTACGAAGATCTCAGCATCCGGGAAAACCTCGATTTCATCGCCCGCCTTTATGCCGTGGAAAACCGGCGTCAGGCGGTTGACGCGTCGATCGAGCGGCTTGGATTTCAAGGCCGGAGCGGCCAATTGGCAGGAGAGCTCTCAGGGGATTGGAAGCAACGTCTCGCGCTCGCCACCTGCCTGATCCATTCGCCTCAGCTCCTGTTGCTGGATGAGCCGACTGCCGGTGTGGATCCCAAAGCTCGACGCGAGTTCTGGGAGCAGATTCATGGGCTGGCCAACGAGGGGCTCACAGTGCTGATCACGACGCATTACATGGACGAGGCGGAGCGATGCCATCGTTTGGCTTACATCGCTTACGGAACGCTGCTGGCCCGCGGCACCGTGGACGAAGTCGTGGCGTCCGCCGGGCTCTCGACTTGGGAAGTGGCTGGCCCTGGGTTGAACGAACTCGCCCGCGAGCTGCGCCCCGTTGAGGGAGTGCGCCAAGTCGTCCCATTCGGAAACACCTTGCATGTGACGGGAAGCAACGCGCATGCGTTGGACTCCTTTACGTCCCCGTGGCGAACACGCGGAACCCACCAATGGACCCGAGTGCCAAGCCGGCTCGAAGATGTTTTCATCCACCTCATGGACTCGGCCCGCGATAACTTTTCATGAAAGCTTTCGGGGTGCATCGTTTTTGGGCCATTGTGCTCAAGGAATTCATCCAGATGAAACGCGACCGCGTGACCTTTGCGATGATGGTGGGAATTCCCCCGATACAACTGGCGCTGTTCGGTTTCGCCATCAACTCGGATCCCAAACACCTTCCCACGGCCATCGTGAACGCCGACCGTGGACCCTTTGCGCGGGCCCTCGTGTGGGGTCTCGCGCAAAGCGGCTATTTCACAGTGATTCGCGAATCCGCCACGGAGGCGGAGGCGGCGCGGCTTCTCCAGCTTGGGACCGTGCAATTTGTTGTGAATTTCCCGGAAGATTTCTCGCGCCGCCTGATCCGTGGCGAGCAACCTTCGGTACTCGTGGAAGCCGACGCCACCGACCCAGCCGCGACGGGCCCCGCTCTGTCGGCGATTCGAGCCTTGGCCGAGCCGGTGCTGCGCCGGGAGCTCACGGGTCCCCTGGCCCACTTGCGCAAAACGCTGAGCCCGATCGATGTGCAGGTCCACGCGCACTACAACCCAGAAAATATCACCCAATACAACGTCGTGCCCGGGCTCATGGGCGTGGTGCTGACCATGACCATGATCATCATCACCGCCCTCGCGATCACACGCGAACGCGAGCGGGGCACCATGGAGACTCTTCTGGCCACTCCAGTCCGCCCCTTCGAGGTGATGAGCGGCAAGATATTGCCCTATATAATGGTCGGCTATCTGCAAGCGAGCCTCATCCTTCTCGCCGCTCGGTTTCTATTCCACGTCCCCATGGTGGGAAGCCTGCCTCTGCTTTATGCGGTCGCGCTGCCGTTCATCGCCGCCAACCTCGCCGTCGGCATCACCTTCTCCACCATTGCTCGCAACCAGCTTCAAGCCATACAGATGGCGTTCTTCTTCTTCCTCCCATCGATTCTTCTCTCGGGCTTCATGTTCCCGTTTCGAGGCATGCCAGGATGGGCGCAAGGCATAGGAGCTTGCTTGCCTCTGACGCACTTTTTACGAATTGTTCGAGGCATCCTTCTCAAAGGGAACAGCCTCACCGAAATCGCGCCCGAACTTTGGCCAATCATCCTATTCATGACTGTCGCGCTCACCGTGGGACTCCGCCGATACCGGCAGACGCTCGACTAAACTTCCGCTGGAATCCTGGGCCGATCACGAGGGCTCGGCGGCCACGACTTTCCGGACTGGTGCGCGCTCTGGGAAACCGCATCCCGAGGTTGTTGGTAAAGCCTCGGCAAATGGCAGAGCCGTTTCGGCTCTGCTCCGACCAGCGCCGGGACGCCGCGGCCACTTTAGGAGCGCCCTATTGTGTTTGTCTCAGGTCCTGCTCCGCAACCGATAACTTCGGCATACGCTGGCACGGTGCGCATCTCACATTTTTCGTGGTCGCGTTTCCTACTCGTAATCGTAATCGTAATCCCATGAACCGCCGATTACCGGTTGCACGAGGGAAACCCGGGATAGGATTACGATTACGATTACGATTACGAGAAGATCTGGAAAAATCTGAGAGGCGCACGCTGGCACGGGGTCGGCGGTTGAATGGCGAATTGACGGCACCGGGCAACCAGAATACGGTGCCGTGGTCATGGAAGCCATCGCGGAAAAACTAGGTAAGAAGCTCTACGCGCAGAAGCCAGGAACCTCCCAAAAGGTTCGGGCGCGCGTCGTTTTTCTGTGGAACCGCTGCCGCCCTGTCAATGAGGAGGGTTTGGTTTCAAACAACACGGGTCAATAAGCCTGCTAATGGAGGCCAAACACTGTGGTGATGGTTGGCACGAACGAATGGTAAAAAGAACAGCTACTGAAACTTTAGATCCTGGGTCCTTGACGGAGTTCGAATGCAGGGGCTTATCCTCCGTGGCGGATGCCTCGGAATTGGCTCGCGCCCTTGGCCGCCTGCAATCTTCCCTCTTTCTGATGAAGAATCGGGACAATGGAGTTCTGCGCGTGTCTGAAGGGGAATCGGACCCCTTCGCCGTCCGTGGTGCCCATTCAACAGTAAGCGCCGGAACTCTCAACGCCTTTGTGCCCGCCATTCGGCCTGAGTGCTTAGGTGACCCCGGTTTTCTCAGGAATCATACCGTCCGCTACGCCTACGTTGCTGGAGCCATGGCCAACGGAATCGCGTCCACCCGGTTGGTGGAGGAAATGGGGCGCGCCGGCATGTTGGCGATTTTTGGGGCCGCCGGGCTCAGTCCCGCGCGGGTTGAAGCAGCAATCGTCCACCTCGCGGAGTCGATTCCGAACGTACCGCACGGGTTCAATCTCATCCACAGCCCCAACGAACCCGAATTGGAATCCGCTGTTGCGGCCCTCTACGTACAACGATCGGTGCGGTTGGTCGAAGCCTCGGCCTATCTGCGACTCACCCTCCCTATCGTCCGTTATCGAGTTGCGGGAATTCATCGAGATCAGGTCGGGAATATTCAATTGCCTAACTCCGTTATCGCTAAAGTCTCCAGAGTTGAGGTGGCGACCCAGTTTCTTTCACCCCCTCCTCATGAGTTGCTGAGTGAACTCGTTCGAAGGAACGAACTCACCCTCGACCAAGCGGCGATGGCGGCGGAAATTCCGATGGCGGGTGATGTGACGGCGGAGGCCGACTCGGCGGGGCACACAGACAATCGTCCGTTGGTCACCTTGCTGCCGACTCTTCTGGCGCTCCGGGACAAGCTCCAAGGCCGCTACCGATACGAACAGACGCCACGAATCGGCGGCGCAGGGGGGTTGTCCACGCCGTCGGCGGTGGCTGGGGCGTTTTCGATGGGTGCCGCCTACGTTGTCACGGGCTCCATCAATCAGGCTTGCGTGGAGTCTGGAAGCTGCGAGGCTGTGCGTAAAATGCTCGCCCAAGCGGAGCAGGCCGATGTCGCGATGGCTCCGGCGGCGGACATGTTTGAGATGGGTGTCAAGGTCCAGGTGCTCAAGCGGGGCACCATGTTCCCGATGCGCGCAAACCGGCTGTACGAACTCTATCGGGCTTATCCCAGCCTCGACGCCCTGCCGGCGGCGGACCGGGCGTTTGTGGAGCAGCAACTGCTCCGAGTTCCCCTAGAGGAGGCATGGCAGGGAACGCGTGCGTTCTTTTTGAAACGGGACCCCTCGCAAGTCGATCGTGCTGAACGGGATCCAAAGCATAAAATGGCGCTCGTATTCCGATCCTACCTAGGCTTGAGTTCCCGATGGGCGAACAGCGGCGAACCCTCTCGCGCGATGGACTACCAGATCTGGTGCGGTCCCGCGATGGGTGCCTTTAACGAATGGACACGCGGCACCTTTCTTGAGAAACCGGAAAATCGCAAAGTGGCGGTGGTGGCGGAAAATCTCCTGCGTGGCGCCGCGGCGCTGCTGCGACAGCATTTTCTAAGCCTCCAAGGGATTCACTTGCCAGCGGGCTTGGCGTGCGTGCATCCTCTGGAGGCAGCAACATTGCGCGAAGTACTGAACAACACATGACCAGCGAGCCCTGTCCCATCGCCATAGTTGGCATCAGTTGTTTGTTCCCAAAGGCGGGAAACCTCCGCGCCTACTGGGCAAACATCAAGAATGGCGTGGACGCCATCACCCCTGTCCCAGAATGTTCCCACTGGAACATTGCCGATTACTTTGACAAAGATCCAAAATCGCCGGATCGCACCTATGCGATGCGCGGTGGGTTTCTGTCACCCGTCACGTTCAACCCAATGGAGTTCGGGATCTCTCCGAAAGACGTCGAGGCCACGGACACGACCCAACTCCTCAGCTTAGTCGGGGCGAAACAGGCGCTGGCGGACGCAGGCTACGGCGAGGGCCGACCCTTCAATCGAGAGCGCACGAGTGTCATCCTGGGCGTGACGGGAGCCCTCGAACTCGTGATCCCATTGGGTGCCCGCCTGGGTCATCCCATCTGGCGGAAAGCCCTCAAAGATGCGGGGGTCGAAGGGGACGTGGCGGAAGACGTCGTGCAGCGTATATCGGATTCCTATGTCGGCTGGCAGGAGAACTCGTTTCCGGGCCTGCTCGGCAATGTGGCTGCGGGCAGGATCGCGAGCCGGCTTGATCTGGGAGGCACAAATTGCGTCGTCGACGCGGCGTGTGCCAGCTCACTGGCGGCAGTTCACTTGGCGAGTCTCGAGCTTTCAGCAGGTCTTTCGGATATGGTGATCACAGGGGGCGTGGACACGTTTAACGACATATTCATGTACCTTTGCTTCAGCAAGACCCCGGCGCTTTCACCCACCGGTGACGCCAAGCCCTTCGACAAGGACTGCGATGGGACAATCCTCGGTGAGGGCCTGGGCATTCTCGTACTCAAACGCCTGGCCGACGCGGAAAGGGATGGGGATCGTGTTTACGCGGTGTTGAAAGGCATGGGCTCCTCGAGCGACGGCCGGGGCAACGCCATCTACGCCCCGCGAGCAGACGGCCAGAAACTGGCCCTCCAGCGAGCCTACAAAAACTCGGGTGCCAGCCCGCAAACCATGGGCCTGATCGAAGCCCATGGCACAGGTACCAAAGTGGGGGATGCCACCGAGCTAGCCTCGTTGAATGAGATTTTTCAAACACCCATCCATCAGGAACCTTGGTGCGCCCTTGGATCCGTCAAGTCCCAGATTGGGCACACCAAAGCGGCGGCGGGCGTTGCCGGGCTGATCAAGGCGGCCATGGCCTTGCACCAGAAGATCCTGCCGCCCACCATCAAAGTCAGCCAGCCGATCGAAGAGGCAGCCCCTGGAACATCACCGTTTTACGTGAATACCAGGAAACGCCCATGGCTCCCGGTAAAATCGCATCCGCGGCGGGCGGGCGTGAGCGCGCTGGGATTCGGCGGCACCAATTTTCATTGTGTCCTCGAAGAGCATGGAAGCGCCAAGCCCTGCGTGGATTGGGATGGAGACGTGGAGATCCTGGCTTTCCAGAGCGACCATATGGAGGAGCTCCGCGCGCAAATCGCAGCGCACCCATCGGACATGAGGTGGCAGGATTTCGGAAGGACCGCGAGGCGTTCGCGCGAGCAATTTCAGCGGAGTTCTCAATACCGCCTTTTGATCGTTGTGACCACCGACTCCGACCGGGCGCACCTCAAGGAAACTGCGCTCAAGATGCTGGAGAAAAATCCGGAGAAATCCACGTGGACCGCTCCGGTGGGCATCGCGTTCGGTTCCGGCAAGACCCATGGCATGCTGGGCGCATTGTTCCCGGGACAAGGTTCCCAGTATGTGGGCATGCTGCGCGATCTGGCCTGCCAGTTCCCTGGGATGCTCGACGCTCTGGGCGAGGCGGACGCTGTGTTCGCCGACGACCCGGATCATGGGGAGTCCAAAAAGCTGAGCGATTTCATTTACCCGCATCCGGCGTTCTCCGACGAAGCCCGGCGGCAGCAGGAAGAGTCATTAAAAGCGACGGATATCGCTCAACCCGCCCTCGGTGCGGTCAGCATCGGAGCCTTCAGCGTGCTGGCATATTTCGGCGTCGCCCCGGAGGCGGCGTGTGGCCACAGCTATGGCGAACTGCTGGCGCTGTGCGGCGCGGGGCGCATCAAGCCCGAGGCGCTGCACCACCTCTCCAATCTGCGCGGACGGCTCATGGCCAGAACCAATGGAAACGGCGACCGCGGAGCCATGCTTGCGGTGCAGGCCGACGAAGAAGCGGTCAGACAGTTTCTGAGCGAAGAAAACGGCCACCTCGTCGTGGCCAACCGAAACTCGCCCAAGCAGTTTGTCCTGGCGGGGTCCGTCGAACATATTGAAAAAGCCGCGGGCGAATTGACAAAACGCTCCATCCGGACGCGCGTTTTGCAAGTGTCCGCGGCCTTTCACAGCCCGCTCGTGGCCGATGCTCGCGGTCCGTTCGCGGCGGCTCTGGAAAATGTCTCTTTCAGCAAAGGCCGCATCCCGGTTTACGCAAACACCACGGGACGCGAATATCCCAAGACAGCCAAACAAGCTCGCGAGCTGCTCGCCAACCAAATCGTGAGGCCCGTCAACTTCATGGACCAGGTCCAAGCCATGCACGCCGACGGAGTGCGGACGTTCATTGAGGTCGGTCCTGGGCATGTGTTGATCGACCTGGTTCAATCCATCCTGCCCAACCGCGACGTCGAAACCATCGCCATTGATGCGTCAAAAGGCAATCGCTCGGGCACCTTTGACTTGGCATTCGCGCTCAGCCGCCTGGCTTCCCTGGGCCACGAGGTGACCTTGGATCGATGGGAAAACCCTCCTGAACCAGCAGAACCCGCCCTCGGCAAACCGGCCCTGACAATCCAGCTCACGGGTGCCAACTACCGCTCGCCAGCAACCCCAAGACCCCCTGCCCTGCGTCGGCCCGCGCCGATCGACCCGGCGCCCGCAGAGACTCACCAACCATCCGCAAAACACTTGCCCAGCCCGACTGGGATCGCTCAGAGAGTGGCGGCAGTTTCATGTGACCCTTCCAGCCCTAGAGTCCCCACGACCCACTCGATGGACCCCGCTGACATCGCAAAAGCCCTGCACACCACCCACGAAGGCATCCGCGCTCTGCAGCGCTTGCATGAACAGACAGCCCAGCTTCACAAGCAGTTCCTCGAAGGTCAGGAGTCGTCCCGGCGCGTCATTCAGTCCATGCTAGGGTCTCAAGGTTTATCGAATCACTCGATGCCCGTCCTCTCACCGATCCCTGCAAAGTGGGCGACGTCTCGCGACGGAGACAATTCAAGGGCTGTTCCCGCCGCGACCGTTGAAGCAAGCCAGGCACCCATCCCCACCGGTGTCAGCCGAGGCTCAGCGGATGCCGGCGAAGAACCAACGCCCGCTCCGTTGATCTCAAAATCGCAGAGCTCTGGAGCCAGCACCACACCGCCCAGCCGATCCTCCTGCGAGAAGGCAGTCCTTGAGGTGGTAGCGGAAAAAACCGGATATCCCGTCGAGATGCTCAGCTTGGACATGGGGATGGACGCGGATCTAGGCATCGATTCGATCAAACGAGTGGAGATCATGGCGGCATTGAGATCCAAGCTTCCTGGGTCGCCCGAGATCAAGCCTGAACATCTCGGGACCCTGCAAACGCTCGGTGAAGTGGTGGTTTTCCTAGAAAACGGGGCCCCGGCTTCCGGACGACAAGAAGCCCAGCTCGAGCCAGAGGAAACCGCGGCACAAAAGAGCGAAGAACAAATTTTGCTCGCGGTGGTGGCGGAGAAAACCGGTTACCCTGTTGAGATGTTGAATTTGGGTATGGGATTGGATACGGATTTGGGAATCGATTCGATCAAGCGTGTCGAGATCATGGCCTCTCTCAAGAGCCAGCTTCCGTTGTCTCCAGAGATCAAACCAGAACACCTGGGCAGCCTGCAAACATTGCAGCAAATCGTCGATTTCCTGCACCGTCCAACTGGGGGAGCGGTTTCGTCCGCTGCCGTTGGATCAGAGTGGAAACCGGCGGGGCGAGGTGGCCTCACTGAGCGGGACAAGGAATTGTTGCACAACGGCTCTGGGGCTCGCCGGGAGGGGTTCATCCCACCCACGCAATCGCTTCCTTCACTGCCAGCGAAGGGTCCACACGTTCCCTCAGTGGCGGTGGACGGTGAGCCTGCGCCTGCTATCCCTGGGATCCTGCGCCAGGTGATCCGCCAGGTTGATCTATCGGGAGTTTCCCATCGCCAAACCATCCACATTCGATCCGGCGCGATGGTGTGGCTGACGGACGACGGGTCTGAGTTGGCCTCACACACTGAGGACCGATTGCGAGCTCTGGGATTTTGTGTTCACCGAGGTGACCTGCGAAACGGGTTCAATCAACCGGACATGACGGCCCCCGAAGTGCTCGTCATTCTCACTCCGGCAAAGGGGAGTTCTGAGAACTTTCTCAAGGACGCTTTTCGGCTCATCCAACGCGCCGGACCCGCACTCCGCGAAGCCGGCAAACGCACCGGGGCCCTCCTGCTCACCGTATCACGATTGGACGGTGCGTTCGGCTTCGGCAGCTTAAACGGCAAGGGCGACCCCATTAGCGGCGGGCTGGCTGGGCTGGTGAAAACGGCAAGGCGAGAGTGGCCTGAGGTGCATTGCAAAGCCCTCGACGTCAATCCAGAAAACCTGCTCCCGAAAACCGCCTCCGACCAGATCGTGAGCGAATTATTCTTGGAAGGCCCGGTTGAAGTGGGGTTGTCAGAAACATGCCGTGTGTCCCTAGAGGTTGCGATAGCGCCAGTCGGCATCGGAGCGGAGATCGCTCCTTTGTCTCGTGGGGATGTCCTCATCGTCTCAGGAGGTGCCCGTGGCGTGACCGGAGACTCAGCGCTGGCGATCGCACGCGCCTTCCGCCCGACGATGGTGTTATTGGGACGAAGCCAGTTGGATGAGGATGAACCCCACTGGCTGAGCGGCCTGAGCACACCGGAGGATATCAAGAAGTCGCTGTTCAAGAACCAGGGTGGCAAAACCCTGCCTAAAGATCTGGAAGCCCGCTTTAAAGATCTGATGGCCCAGCGCCAAATCCGGGCGCAAATCGGACGTCTCGAGGCGGTCGGAGCCCGGACTATCTACAAGTCTGTCGACGTTCGGGACGCGCGCGCGGTCGCCCGTGTGATATCCGAGGTCCGGGATGAGTTGGGTCCCATCAAAGGCCTCGTTCACGGCGCTGGAGTGCTCGCCGATCGACTCATCGAGGACAAAACAGACGAACAATTCGACTTCGTTTACAGCACCAAAGTCTCGGGACTTCGAAATCTCCTCGACGCTCTCTCCTCGGATAATCTCCGGGTCATCGCCCTTTTTTCATCCTACACGGGCCGGTTCGGCCGGGTCGGTCAAATCGACTACGCAGCGGCCAATGAGGTCCTCAACAAGCTTGCCCAAGTCGAGTCGCGCCGGCGGCCAACCAGCCGGGTCGTGTCAGTCAATTGGGGACCTTGGAATGGGGGCATGGTCACGCCCGGCCTTC
The DNA here is from genome assembly GCA_945865375.1 of Akkermansia muciniphila. Taxonomy (GTDB): domain Bacteria; phylum Verrucomicrobiota; class Verrucomicrobiia; order Limisphaerales; family F1-80-MAGS106; genus F1-80-MAGS106. The sequence continues at coordinate 18,155 of CAMBEJ010000041.1, forward strand.
GGAAGGTATTCGAGCAGGAAGGCGTGGGCCTGATCGAACCCGAGGCTGGCGCAGCGTTCCTGCTTCGCGAAATCTGTTCCTCCGAAAAGGGGCCAGTGGAAGTGCTTGCCATCGCTCCTTCGCCGGGCGTCCACACCCTCCACTCTCCTGCCATACCCGCTGTCGAACAAGGTGTCGCATTCGAGCAAAGGGTGGGGATATCTTCGCTGCCTTGCTTGAGTTCACACGCCTTTAATGGGCGAGCGGTCCTGCCTGCCGCGCTGATGATGGAGTGGATCGCCCAAGCGGCGCTTCATCAGAACCCGGGCATGGTGTTCCATGGGTTTGACGGGTTCAAGGTGCTGAAGGGTGTTGTGGTCGAAGCAAGCCACTCTGTTTTGGTCAGCCTGCAAACATCCGCGGGCGCTTGGAAGAACGATTTCTTCGTGGTGCCGGTCCGCATCACAAGCCAGCGCGAAGCCCACAGAACGCTGCACGCGCAGGCTGAGGTTCTGCTCGCTCCCAACACCTTGCCCACCCCGCCAAGGCCCAGGCTTGTCATGGCGGCGGGCGGCGGGTTCTCCGACCCTTACGCCCGCGGCATCCTTTTCCATGGGGACGCCTTCCACGGCATCGAGCGAGTGGAGACCTGTGATGAGTGGGGAATCTCCGCTGGCGTGAAAACCGCTCCCCCTCCCAACGTTTGGATTCAGCATCCGTTGCGAAGCGCCTGGATCGCGGACCCTCTTGTTTTGGACAGCACATTTCAGCTGATGATTCTTTGGAGCGCCACCCACCAGGGAGCCCCTTCCCTGCCCTGCGCCGTTGACCGATACCGTCAATACGTCGGCGCATTCCCTCGGGACGGCATCCAAATTAGAGTCGAAACCTCCGGCGTCGGCGGTCCGATCTCCAGGGCTGCTGTCGAGTTCATCGACCGCAAGGGAAACCTGATCGCCTCCATGGAGGGCTGCGAGTGCGTCGTGGACGCAGCGTTGAGGGACGCCTTCCGATCGAATCGCCTCGAGCTTGAAAAGTAATTCAGCAGACGAGGAGGGCGCGCCTGGTGCCAGGTTCCGAGAACCGATAGCCATTGTGGGCATAGGGGGCGTTTTCCCAGGAATTCGGACGCTTCAAGATTTCTGGCAGGTCGTCGAACAGGGTCGGGACATGTGCCGCACGGTATCCCCAGGCCGTTGGATCCTGGATCCCTCGGGCATCCGCAACCCCACGCCCGGCCTAAGGGACTCCGTATTCACGACACGCGGATGTTTTGCGGAGGATTTTGTCCCTGATTTCTCCGACTCAACCCTGCCGCTCCATTTGGCCCGAGCGTTGGATCCCATGTTCCACATGCTGATCCATGCCGGCAAAACCGCCTTCGCAAGCGCGAAGACCGGCAACCTGGACCGCAGCCGTGTCGGTGTGATCGTCGGGAACATCGCCCTACCGACCTCCGGCGCCTCCGCCTTGGCGGACGAAATCATTTCCCCATTGTTCGAAGCGAGGGTCATGGGCAGTACCCAACGAAGTCCGCCCTCGATCTCCAGCCCACTTGACCGGTATGTCACAGGCCTTCCCGCAGGCATCCTCGGCAGGGCGCTAGGGCTTGGCGGAGGCACGTTCACGCTGGACGCCGCCTGCGCATCATCCCTCTACGCGATCAAGCTGGCTTGCGATGAACTCCTTTCGAACCGGTCCGATGCCATGCTCGCTGGTGGCCTTTCGAGACCTGACTCTCTCTATACGCAAATGGGGTTTTCTCAACTCCGCGCGCTGTCCTCGAGCGGTCGGTGTTCACCTTTCGACCACAAGGGAGACGGGCTGATTGTGGGTGAAGGCTCCGGGGTTGTGTTACTCAAAAGGCTGGAGACCGCCTTGAGCGACGGCGATGCCATCGCCGCCGTGATCCGGGGAGTTGGGTTGTCCAACGATACCGATGGCAATTTGCTCTCTCCCAGCTCGGAAGGCCAGTTGCGAGCCCTCCGGTCCGCTTATTCCCAAGCCCGATGGTCTCCTGACATGATCGACCTGATCGAATGCCACGCCACGGGAACCCCTGTCGGTGATGCGATCGAATTTGAAAGCCTGTGCCAGCTCTGGAGAGACCTTCGGGGCCGCTGTGTTCTGAGCGCGGTGAAGTCCAACATCGGCCATCTTTTGACTGCGGCGGGCAGTGCTGGGTTGATCAAAACGATCCTCGCCATGAGCCGCGGAACTTTCCCACCCGTCGCCAACTTTGAGCGCCCTTCCGCAGCAATAAAGCTGGCCGGAAGCCCTTTCACCATTCTGTCGCGGAGCGAGGCATGGAATCGACGCGCCGCAGAGGTTCCTCGACGCGCCGCGATCAGCGGGTTTGGATTCGGCGGGATCAACGCGCACCTCCTCATTGAGGAATGGATACCGGATAAACAGCCCGCACGCTCTGGGAAAATGGGGATTCCCTTGGCCAGAGCCGTGCCGGAGCAGGTCGCGGTCGTGGGTTTGGCCACGCGGATTGGCCCTTGGACCAGCCTGGGAACTTTCCAGGAGCGGGTCCTGCGAGGAGACGGTCAAGTCCCATCAGCACGCGACCCCTGGCGTGGGTTGAGCGGTCCTGAAATCAGCCAGACTTGGAAAGGAGGAGCCCCTTTGTTCCCGGGCTTCTACGCGGAGGACCTGACGGTCCCAATCGATCGTTTTCACATCTCGCCACGCGAGCTCGCGGAGATGCTGCCTCAACAACTTCTCATGCTCGATGTGGCCCGGTCAGCCATCGAGGACGCGCAGATTGAAAAGGTGGATTCATCTCGAACCGGCGTCTTTATTGGCCTTGGCCTGGACATGCGGACTACGGACTTCCACCTCCGTTGGGCCAGCATGAGACGAGAACCGGAGCGCGCACAAAAAATGGGGCTCCAAGCTGGCGATGGTGCCGACTCGGCGTGGCTTGGTGAAGTTCGGGAAGGTTCGGGACCTCCGTTGACTGCCGACAGAACGTTGGGAGCTCTTGGGGGAGTTGTCGCCAGCAGGGTGGCCCGTGAGTTTCAGATCGGAGGGCCTTCGCATACCCTTTGCAGCGAAGACACTTCCGGCCTACGCGCGGTCGAGGTGGCTGTGCGCGCCCTTCAGAATGGAGAACTCGACACAGCGCTGGCCGGCGCGGTCGATCTTGCCGGAGATGTGAGAACTCTGCTGGCGACGGACTCAGTGAACCCGTATTCGCCGAGCGGATGCGCGCGCCCGTTTGATTGCGCCGCCGATGGCACGATCCCCGGAGAAGGGGCAGCTTGCGTGGTTCTGAAACGGCTGAAGGACGCCCAGCGAGATGGAGATCGTGTCTATGCTGTGATCCGAGGAATCGGAGCAGCCAACGGCCCGGACGCAGGCACATCCTGTCCCGCGCCAGCCACAATCAAACTAGCATTCAACCGTGCGTACGCCGACGCAGGGGTGCCTCCAGAATCCGTGGGCTACCTCGAAACCCATGGAAGCGGCTCCCCGGGCGAAGACCAATCTGAGGCCGAAGCAGTCGTGGAATTCTTTGGAGCAAGAAGTCGGAGCACCCTCCTGCAACTCGGCAGCGCCAAGGCTGATGTGGGGCACACCGGCGCCGTTTCAGGACTTGTCTCATTCATCAAGGCCAGCCTCTGCCTGCACTATGAAACAATCCCTGGCTTCCAGGGTTGCCGCATGCCGCTGGCGGCGCTGACGGTCGCCGAACACATCAGGCTCCCGCACGCGCCACAGCATTGGGTTCGCGATCGCATACTGGGGCCACGCCGCGCGGGAGTCAGCAGCATGGGGTTGGATGGAAACTGTGTTCATGTCGTGATGGAAGGGCACGAGAAACCCGCGCCTCGGCGGGCGCGGATCGAACCCAGCCCACAAGCCCGCCGGGGATCCGAGGCTTTATTTCTGATCTCGGCGGCGGATCCCGATTCCCTTCTTGTCCAGCTCACCTCACTGGCCGCGATGGCGTCTTCCGCTGGCCACTCACCGGTGGCAGATTTGGGGCACCATTGGTGGCATTCACCGCTCCGGCATGGTGAGGGTCCGTGGCGGGCGGCCTTGCTTGCAAGAGACATCGGTGATCTGCCTCGTCTGGTCGGGATTGCGAACACGGCGATTCGCCGCGACGGTCATGGAACGTTGGAGGCCGGGGAAGATCAGCGAGTTTTTATTTCAAAATCGTTGTCAAACCGGGGCTCGAGTGGGCTCGCTTTCGTGTTCTCTGGCTCCGGGAATCAGTTCGCCGACATGGGCCGCGAGCTGGCGTTTGAATGGCCCCAGATCCTCCAGGTTCAGGATGCCGAAAATGAGCGATTAGCGAGCCAGATGTTTACGGACTACTTTTGGGGACCGTCCCTCTCTGACACGCCCGCCTGGGACCACCGCGCTCTGATCTGCGGGCAGGTTTCGTTCGGCACAATGATGAGCGATCTCGCCTTGCGCTTTGGGTTGAGACCCCAGGCCGCGATCGGATACAGCCTTGGAGAATCCACCGCGCTCTTTGCCCTCGGTGCCTGGCGGGAGCGCGACGAAATGTGGGCGCGCCTCAGCAAATCGACCCTCTTTGCACACGACCTTTCGGGACATCCATCCGTGCTGAGAACCGCGTGGGGGTTGCCAGAAGAAGCCTCCCCCGAATGGTTAGCCGGCGTCATCGATCGGTCGGTGGCGGAGGTCCGCGCAGCCATCGGAACTCAGCGCGAAGTCTCTATCTTAATTATCAACACCCCAGATGAGTGTGTTGTAGGAGGCAATCGAAGGGTCATCGAGGCCCTCGTCAAACATCTGAGTTGCCGCTGGTTCCCGCTCCGAGGTGTGAGCACCGTCCATTGCGAACTGGCTAGACGGTTTCGCGCGCCCTACCGTGAGCTGCACCTGTTCAAAACAAGCCCTCCAGAGGGAATCGCCTTCTACAGCGGCGGATGGGGACGCGCCTACCTTCCAGACCAGGAAACAGCCGCGGATGCCATCGAGGCGCAGGCTTTGGATACTATCGACTTTCCGCGTGTGATCCAGGCCGCATACGACTCGGGAATTCGTGCCTTTATCGAGATCGGGCCAGGCAATTCGTGCAGCAGGATGATTGGTAAAATACTGGGTGACAGTCCCCATTTCGCGAGATCCCTCGCTATCCAAACATCCGCGCCCGTCGCGCACTTCCTTCGGACGCTCGCAGGCGCTTTCGTCCATGGTGCTCCTTTGGACTTGAGCTTTCTCTACCCGCGCAGTACAGCGGCCACGAAGGCGTTCAGAATCGAATCCGACAAGCGCCTCAAAACGGTCGAGGTTCCCATGGCAGGACCCCCGTTTGTTTTCCCTGCGAACCCTCGCCCAGGCGCGCCTGGCATGAAAGGCGAACTCCTGAAGCCGATCGAACCAACTCATTTTGATCCCGCTCCAAGGCATTCGAGGCGAAGTGCCATGAACCCTTTGGCACCCTCCGAAGAACCGTTCCAAACGAAGATGATCAAGGAATTCTCGGACGCCGAAACAGCCACAGCTCAGGCGCACGCCGCATTCCTGGCATTCTCTGGAAACCTCTCGGATTCACTGGCTCAGGCTCTGACGGATCAGGTCCAATTGGAGAGCCTTTTCTCTGCGTCCGAAGCCACCGTTTCTCAGACCTCAAACACTTCACCACAAACCGGTAATCAGGCCAGTCAACCGCTTGGAAGCGAGCTTCTTATCGAGGAATTAGATGCGCTTTCTGATCCCGGTCATCGAGGGCTCCGCCATGTCGAAAAGTCCGCACCTAAGACCCCTGCATCTTTCAACAGAGCAGCCTGTCTCGAGTTTGGGCGCGGCCAGGTCGGAAATGTCTTGGGCCACGCGTTTTCAGAGGCGGATTCGTTTCCGACCCGCGTCAGGCTGCCCGATGAACCCCTGATGTTGGTGGACAGGATCCTCGAGGTGCAAGGCACCCCTCTGTCCATGACTCACGGACGCGTGATCACCGAACACGACATCCACGCCGGCGCCTGGTATCTCGACTGTGGCAGGATCCCAACCTGCATCGCCGTGGAGGCAGGGCAGGCAGATCTGTTTCTGTCAGGATACCTCGGCATCGACTTCCAAACGCGCGGACGATCCGTGTATCGTTTGCTCGACGCGAGGGTTTGTTTTCATCGGACTTTGCCCGGACCTGGCGATGTCATCCGATATGACATTCGCATCGAACGGTTTTTCCGTCAGAGTGACACTTGGCTCTTCAAGTTTAGCTTTGAAGCCACTGTGAACGGAGTGCCCTTGCTGTCGATGACCGATGGCTGCGCTGGATTTTTTTCAGCCGGGGAACTGGCGGGAGGACGCGGGATCGTGCGCACTGCGCTGGACCTCAAGCCTCTGGTTGGGAAACGAACGCCGGATTGGGAAGAGTTGGTTGAGATGAGTTCCGCGAGCTACTCGAGTCTTCAGCTCGATGCGTTGCGAAACGGCAATTTTTCGGGCTGCTTCGGAGCCTCATTCGATCGGCTCAGATTGAAGAAGCCCATCAGCCTTCCATCGGGGCTCATGACTCTGGTCCATAGCATTCCGCACATGGACCCAAAAGGGGGACGTTTCGGCCTCGGGCTCATTCGTGGTGAAGCGCTGATCCGCCCCGATGACTGGTTTCTGAAATGCCATTTTGTGGACGATCAAGTGATGCCAGGCACTCTGATGTTCGAGTGTTGCCTCCATACCCTGCGTGTTTTTCTATTGCGTCTAGGCTGGATCTCTGAGGAAGGAGAGGTCACGCTGGAGCCCGTCCCAGGAATCGCCAGCCAGTTGAAATGTCGCGGGCAGGTCACCGCCGCAACGAAGGCTGTAACCTATGAGATTTCCATCAAGGAAATCGGGTACCGGCCTGAGCCGTATGTCATCGCGGATGCCCTGATGTACGCCGATGCCAGGCCGATCGTCGAAATCAACCACATGAGCTTGCGCTACGTCGGCGCAACGATTGAGACATTCAGACAGGTTTGGGCAAAGGTGCCGCAACCGCTTCACAAGCCCGCCCTCTTTGACTCCGATCGAATTCTCGCATTTGCCGTGGGCAAGCCCTCCGAGGCATTTGGCGAGCCTTACCGAATCTTCGATAGCGACCGGATGATTGCGCGGCTGCCGGGCCCGCCCTACCAATTCCTCGACAGGGTCACGGAGATTCGCGCCGAACCTTGGAGGATCGTGCCAGGCGCGGAAGTTGAAACCCAGTATGACGTGCCACCGGACGCGTGGTATTTCCAGGAGAACCGTCAGGGCGACATGCCGTTTGCGGTGCTGCTCGAGATCGCGTTGCAGCCATGCGGCTGGCTCGCGGGTTACATGGGCTCGGCGCTCACGAGCGAAGTGGATCTTTCATTTCGAAACCTGGGTGGGACCGCGACGCAATTTGTAAAGATCATGCCTGACATCGGCACTCTGTCCGTGCGCGTCAACCTCACTCGCGCCTCGAGCTCGGCCGGGATGATCATTCAATTCTTTGATTACGCGGTCACGTCCCGCTCCGGATTGGTCTACAAAGGAGATACTTATTTCGGGTTTTTCCCAAAGATTGCACTTCAAAAACAGGAGGGGCTCAAAGACGCCAGCCGGTACATGCCTTCGGCTGAGGAAATGGCCCGAGGTAAAGCGCTCGCTTTTCCTGAAAAAGCCCCTTTTGCTGGGGGAAGGTTGCGTCTGTTGGACCGGATTGAGTGCTGGGTCGCAAAAGGTGGGCCGAAAGGCTTGGGTTACATCCGCGCCACACGACTGGTCCGCCCTGAGGAGTGGTTTTTCAAAGCTCATTTTTATCAGGATCCGGTCGTGCCCGGCTCGTTGGGTTTGGAGTCGTTCTTGCAGTTGCTCAAGTTTATTGCTGCGGAGCGCTGGGGTGGCGACTCGAACCAGGGATGTGACGCGGTCGCGCTCGGAACCCATCACGAATGGGTTTATCGTGGCCAGGTCGTTCCGGGCAACAAGTGGGTGACTGTCGAAGCGATCGTCACGGAAACGGATGATAACCAACGCTTGCTTCGTGCCGACGGTTACCTTTCAGTGGACGGACGTTTGATTTATGGGATGAAGGACTTCGCCGTGCGAAAGCGCGGTTGTTGATAACAAAATGATGCCTCAATACAGTCGGGTTTATTTGAGCGCCATGGGCTACGAGTTAGGCCCGGTCGTTGTGACATCCAAAGAAATAGAGGACCGCCTGAGCCCGGTCTACGCGCGCCTGAACCTTCAGCCGGGCCAGCTCGAAGCGTGGACCGGCATCCAAGAGCGCCGATGGTGGCAACCGGAAACACGGCTTTCCGTCGGCGCCGTATCCGCCGCCCGAAAAGCGCTCTCGAAATCCGCAGTCCCGGCATCGGACCTGGGAGTTCTGAGCTATGCCGGCGTCTGCCGCGAAAATTTCGAGCCCGCAACCGCGTGCGCGGTTGCCGATGCATTGGGTGTCCGAGGGAACGCTTTCATTTACGACGTGAGCAACGCATGCCTAGGGGTCCTGAACGCGTTGCTCGAGATTGCCAATCGCATCGAACTTGGCCAGATCCGTGCGGGCTTGGTGGTGTCCTGTGAATCTGCCAGGGAGATTAACGAAATCATGCTCACGCGACTGTTGGCCAGCCAGGGCATGGAGAAATTTGTGGAGGGCCTGGCCACATTCACGGGAGGTTCAGGTGCCGTGGCGATGTTGTTGACCGACGGTTCCTACGAAAACCCGCTCAAGCGCCGCCTCCTCGGCGCCGTCTCGCGAGCTGCACCAGAGCATCACGCACTCTGCCGTTGGGGTCTCGAACCCGTGTCCGGTGGGTCTCAAACCCAATTCATGGCCACGGATTCGGTTGCGGTTTTGAAAAATGGAGTGAAGCTGGGACAGCAAACCTGGGAGGTTTTTCTGCGCGAAATGAGATGGGCCCCCGGTGACATCGACCGCGTCATCTGTCATCAAGTGGGTCAAGGTCATCAGGAAGCGATCCTCAAGGCGCTCGGAATTCCCAAGGAAAAGGACTACACGACCTATCGATATCTGGGGAACATGGGGACTGCGGCGCTGCCTGCCACAGCCGCCATCGCCGAGGAACGGGGCATTCTTAGACCGGGGCAGAGGGTCGCTTTTCTCGGAATCGGCAGCGGATTAACGTGCCTGATGATAGGGCTTGAATGGTAAATTTTCGCAACGATCTTTATCCCTTCACGGGGACCCACCGACGAGTCAACGGATTCAACATCCACCTGCTCGACGAAGGCCGTGGCGAGACTGTGGTGCTGCTTCATGGCAACCCCACGTGGTCCTTTTACTATCGAAACCTCGTCCTGGGCCTGCGCGCCCGCTACCGTGTCATCGCCCCAGATCACATCGGGTGTGGCCTTTCGGACAAGCCGTCATTGAGGAGTTACGATTACACTCTGCGGCAGCGCGTGGACGACCTCGCCGAGCTTCTCGGGCAGCTCGAAATCGATGGCCCGATGACGCTTGTGATGCACGATTGGGGCGGGATGATCGGCATGGCCTACGCCACGCGGTTTCCGGAGAAAATCGGGCGGCTTGTGCTGTTGAACACGGCGGCGTTTCATCTGCCAAAATCCAAATCCCTCCCTGCGTCGCTATGGCTCTGCCGACACACTCCTTTGGGCGAGTTCATGATACGGCGGACGGGCCTTTTTCAGAGTGTCCTGACCAGGTGGTGCGTGTCCAAACCCATGGATTCTCGCGTCAGGGTTGGTTACCTTTCTCCCTACCAAACCGCTGGAAATCGCACCGGCATCTGGCGCTTCGTGATGGACATCCCGCTTCTGCCCAAAGACCCCGGCTACGATCTAGTCAGCGAGGTGCAGGCGAAACTGCCCCGATTTCGCACCACGCCCACGCTCATTCTATGGGGAGAAAAGGATTTTGTTTTTGACCACCATTTCCTCAAAGAATGGCAGATTTTGCTACCCAACGCTGAGGTGCATCGTTTCCCAGATGCGGGCCACTACGTCCTCGAAGACGCGGGCGCAGAGAGCTTGGACATCCTAAAATCGTTCCTCGGCAGATATCCCAGCCATGCCTGAAGAGAGTCGCCGGATCTCCGTCAACATCGCCCAGCACCTGTCGGAGATGGCCGCGCTCCAACCCGATCGCCCTGCCGTGATCTGCGCGAAAGGAGGCAACCCTTCCGGTGAACCAGTCTACGAACAGCTCAGTTTCAAGGAATTGGACGTTCAAAGTAATCAGCTCGCATCAGGTTTTGAAGAGATCGGGATCAGGCGCGGAGTTCATACGGCCCTGATGGTCCCACCGGGTTTGGACTTTTTTGCGCTGACTTTCGCGTTGTTCAAAGTGGGGGCTGTGCCAGTTCTGATCGATCCCGGCATCGGTGTTCGCAATTTGGGCCGATGCCTCGCTCAAGCCCAGCCGGAAGCCTTCGTGGGCATCCCCAAAGCGCATGCGGCACGAGTCCTCCTGGGTTGGGCCCGGAAGTCCTTGCGCGTCATGGTGACCGTGGGAGATCGATGGTTCTGGGGTGGCCACCGGCTCGGTGAGCTAAGACGCCATGCCTCCGCCAATCCCTCCTTCGCCGCCGTTCGGCCCATCCCGCGAGAAACGGCCGCAATCCTGTTTACGAGCGGCAGCACAGGCATCCCCAAAGGGGCCGTCTATACTCACGAGATCTTCGGTGCCCAAATCCACCACATCAGGACGCTCTATGGAATCCAACCCGGAGAAATCGACCTCGCCACGTTCCCTTTGTTTGCCCTTTTCGGTCCCGCATTGGGCATGACCGTCGTCGTGCCCGCCATGGATCCCACAAGACCCGCAAACGTCGACCCCACGACAATTATCAGCGCAATCCAAAACTTTCGCGTAACAAATATGTTTGGCTCGCCCGCGTTGATCAACCGGGTCGGCCGCTATGGGGAAGCCCACGGGGTCCGGTTGCCAAGCCTTCGTCGGGTGATCTCAGCGGGAGCTCCTGTCCCGGCCAAAACGATCGCCCGATTTGCTACAATGCTTGAAAACGGCGCGCAAGTTTTCACACCCTACGGAGCGACGGAATGCCTTCCTGTCGCTTCCATCGGCAGCGACGAAATACTGTCCCAGACCGCCGATCTAACCGACCGCGGCGCCGGGGTGTGCGTGGGCAAACCGGTGCCGGGTTTGGAGGCTCGAATCATCCAGATCCGTGACGACGCGATTCCCGAGTGGCGTGACACGCTCGCAGTGGGGATCGGGGAGATTGGGGAAATCACGGTGAAAGCTCTCCATGCCTCCCACTCCTACTTTGACATGCCGACCCCGACAGCCATGGCTAAGATCCAGGATCCTGCAAGCGGCGGGTTCTACCATCGCATGGGCGATCTGGGTTATTTTGACACCACGGGCCGTCTCTGGTTTTGTGGTCGGAAGGCCCACCGCGTGCTCACGAACCATGGCACTTTGTTTACCATCCCGTGTGAAGCAGTTTTTAACACCCACCCCAAAGTGTTCCGCACCGCCTTGGTAGGCGTTCGTCGAGAGAACGAAACGATCCCGGTTCTTTGCGTCGAGTTAGAGCCGGCAGCGAAGCAAAGTCCCAAGGGACAAATCCTGGAGGATCTCCAAAACATCGCTGTCGCCTGCTCGCACACAAAACGAATCAACACCTTTCTTTTTCACGATGCCTTCCCTGTGGACATCCGGCATAATGCAAAGATATTCAGGGAAAAATTGGCCGTTTGGGCTGCTCGGAAACTGAAATGATCGCCCTTGTAACAGGCGGAGGAGGGTTTCTGGGCCAAGCGATTGTGCGTCGTTTGTTGCGGCGTGGGATCGAGACCCGCAGCTTTTCGAGAACAGAGCACGCCGCGCTGAAGGAATTGGGTGTGGAGCAATACCAGGGTGACATCGCGGATTCGAAAGCCGTTGGAATCGCGGCTCACGGCTGCGATACCCTCTTTCATGTGGCCGCAAAACCAGGCCTCTGGGGGCCTTACGAAGAGTACCACCGGACGAATGTGGTCGGGACCAAAAATCTGATCGAGGCCTGCCTTCGGCTGAAAATCCGGAGATTCATTTACACCAGCTCTCCCAGCGTTGTGTTTGACGGGAAAGATATGGAAGGCGTTGATGAATCCGTCCCCTACCCGTCTCATTACGACGCCCACTATCCTCGGACAAAGGCGCTGGCGGAACGGTGGGTGCTCGCAGCGAATAGCGATCAGCTTGCCACCCTAAGTTTGAGACCCCATTTGATCTGGGGCCCTGGCGACAACCACCTTCTGCCACGGCTCGTGTCCCGCGCGAGATCAGGACAGTTGAGGCGTATCGGCTCCCGTCGCAACCTCATCGATGCCGTGTATGTGGACAACGCCGCCGAAGCCCATCTCAACGCTGCGGAACGCCTCGAACCTGGGTCGCACCCGGCAGGTAAAGCTTACTTCATCTCGCAAGGAGAACCCCTTCCAATGTGGGAGATGGTGAACCGTCTACTCGAAGCAGCGGATGCGCCCATCGTCAACAGATCCATCCCGACATGGCTCGCATTGGCGCTTGCAACGTGTTTCGAAACCCTTCATCGCGTCACCAAAAACCCTGCGGAACCACGGCTCACCCGCTTTGTGGTCAAGGAGATGTCCACAGCTCATTGGTTCAACTTGGACGCAGCCCGCCATGATCTAGGTTATGACCCCAAGATTTCGATCGAAGCGGGACTCGCCAAGCTGCGGGCCGCGATCAGACAGGAGTCTCAGAACTCCTGAGTCCGCGAAGCAGGCGACGGCTGAGGATCGAACATCCAAACAACGCATTGGCTTCGGCTCCATTTCGTTCCTACACTGTGGTTGAGCTGCCTCACCTTCCAAAAACTTCACACCTCCGCGCTCATTTTTGAAGCAACAGAACACGCACCAGCCCTTCGATAGTATGCGGATCGGCCTCCGCGTCCGCCCTCAAATGCAGCTTCTCCAACGCCTTCGTCGTCTCGGGTCCAATGGACGCGTATCGTATTTTTGGCCAACGCTGCTTCAATGCCGCCAGGTCGAACTTGGAGTTGAAATGCTCCACTGTCGAACTGCTCGTAAAAGTCACCCAATCAGCCCCCTCTGCTTCCAACTTCGAAGCGGCCCCTGTCAGATCCTCGGTCTCCGGAACTGTCTTGTAGAACGCCACGTCATCCACAATGGCCCCCATTTCCTCAAGAATGGCCGGTAACTCCGGCGTCGCTACCTCGGCGCGCACCAACAGAATCTTCACGTTTTCGATATCTTGATACCCCTTGAAAGTTTCGGCGATCTTGGAGGCCACGTAAGCCTCGGGCATCAAATCAACCTTCAAGTGGAACTCGTTGATCTTGGCGGCTGTGGCGGGTCCTACCGCTGCGATCCGCGCCCCGCCAAAATCGCGAAGATCATTGAAGCCCTTGAAAAACGCGTCGAAGAATGATCGAACGCCATTGGGACTCGTGAAAACAACCCACTCGTAAGTGTTCAGTCCCAATAAAGCCTCCACCATCGCCTCCCGCTGCGTCGGGTCCACCACCTTGATGGTCGGCATCTCCAGAACCTCCGCCCCAAGCTCCGCCAATCGCTTCGACATCTGGCTCGATTGTTCCCGTGTTCGGGTCACCACCACGCGTTTCCCAAACAGGGGCCTCTTCTCGAACCAGTTCAACTTGGATCGTCTTCGGACAACCTCCCCCATCACGACCACGGTGGGTGCGCTGAATCCGGATTGTTCCACCCTCTCGGCGATGCTCTCCAAGGTGCCCTCCATGCTGCGTTGTTGGCCAGTTGTGCCCCAGCGAACCAGGGCTACGGGCGTCCCAGGGGGCATTCCCGAACTCATCAACTGAACCGCCATGGACCGGACCCGCTCCGCACCCATGAGCATGATCTTTGTGCCCGGAACTCTGGCTAGAGAGTCCCAATCCAGTACGGAACCGGGTTTGGTGGGATCCTCGTGGCCAGTGAAAACCGTAAAGCTGGAGCAGCAGTCGCGATGCGTGATCGGGATCCCCGCGTAATTCGCAGCCGCAGCAAATGAGGAAACTCCGGGCACGACCTCGAACGCAACGCGCGCGTCTGCCAGCTCTTCGGCCTCCTCACCACCTCGTCCGAAAATGTAAGGATCGCCGCCCTTCAACCGAACCACCGTCTTCCCTTGCTTCGCCTTGAGAACAAGGAGCTTGCTCAACTCCTCCTGCGGCATCGCATGGTCCTTCGCCCTCTTGCCCGCGTAGATGATTTCAGCGTCCTTTTTGGCCAGGTGGATAAAGTCCGGGTTCACCAGCGCGTCATAAACCAGGACATCAGCGCGCCCAATCAACTCGGCGCCACGCACGGTTAGAAGCCCCGCATCACCGGGTCCCGCCCCCACCAAATAAACTGTTCCGCTCGATTTCATCGACGCATACCGAACCAGAGTCACCCCGGCAGGGCAAGAAAACTCAACGATAGTTTTTTCGCCGGAGGCAATTGGTAGTGGTCACGTGGGGGCTTTAACTCTTTCCTTCCTCATCGCCTGCTTTGTCGTGATCGAGTTGGTGGTGTCGAAACTCGTGTCGACCTTTCAGAACTTCTTCAAGGAAGGTCCGTTGACAGGAGGCACCTCAAGCCGCCATCGGCAATCGAGATCGATACTCTGTCGGCGATTCGCCTGCGATCGTCCTAAAAACACGATTGAAGTGGGTGAGGGATTGGAACCCGACTTCGTAGGCAATTTCACTGATTCGCAAGTTCGGGTTGAGCAGCAGGTTCTTCGCTTTCTCAATGCGGGTCCGCGAAACGAACTCGGTGAAAGTCGTTCCCGTCACCTTCCGGAACAGCTTGCAAAAATAGAAGAGGCTCATGTGAACCGCCGCCGCCACTTGCCCGAGTGAAAGGTCTTCGGTGTGGTGATCGCGGATGAACTGCTTAGCCTTCGCAATCACCGGCGGTTCCGCGTTGGCTGATTGCACGGCAATCTGGTTGCTCTTCATCGAAAGATGGTCGGCGAAAATGGAGAGCAGACTGGACACGGAATCGAGTTTCTTCTGGGAGACCACGAGCGTTGCGAAGTACGCCCCACTCGCCTTGGCATTATCGATATCGACTCCAAGTTCCGAGGCCTTTTCAACCGTGCGCCGAAAGGATTTTTCGGTCGGACTCTTCCGCATCACCTGACCGGTCTGAAGAAATCCGATGGTTATCCCGCCGAGCTTCACCGGCACGGCTGTCTCGCACAACCCGTAGGCGCACGTCATGGTGCAGGGCCCTTCCGCCGCAGCCTGCGCGAAATTCTCCTGCAGTTGCAAACACGCGGCGCACGTGCGGCCTTTCTCGGACATCAAGGCGCAGAAGGCATTCTCGCCGCGCTTGCCGTGCAGCGGCAGTTTCCAGGTCTCGGTTGGCCGCAGGGTCATCGGCATTCCGGTGGCTTCGGTGTAAGCCCGCTCGTAGCTCTGAAACAGCTCAGTGTGAGTCAGGTTTTCAATCAAGTGTCCATGCGCGTTCATTGCTGTGTCTTTCTCGTTTTTTGTCCACACGATCTTGTCTTCATCGAGGACAATCTTCGGCTAGCAAGGCATTGAATGGAATTGGGGACAGGGTTGGAACTCGATTGGAGTCCGTCAGGACCCAGGGTAGGACTTTTCCCTAGCGGACGCAGGCAAATCGGCGTGAAGCGGCTTGATCTCGAACGGCACCTACGGGAGCACGGCGGCGCGTTTCTCCGCGAAGGTGGCAGCCATTCGATTTGGTGGAATCCCGCCAACCGCAAAACGACCAGCTTGCCGCGCCATCGGGAGATCAACGAGTTCACAGCGCAGAATTGGTTGCTTGCGCCAGTTCGGGTCCTTCTGTTACGAATGCCTGCCGAGGGCGTTGTCCGCTGACGATGATCGAGGTTCTCCGATAGTGATACAGCTAATCTTCCGTTTTTGACGGAGTGATTTTTGCTGATTGTGATGCCAAAGGGACATCTTGCGCCATGACAATCTCGATTCACAGCTTGCTGCCGCGTGGCGTTCCCAAACACACCCGGAAGCCGTCGCGGGAGTCGGAGTAGATGGGGCCTTGGAGTCCAAGTCGAACGGCACAGCGTGCATTGCCGGGCACATCGAAGTAGTTGCCGCCCCGACATACCGGCTGCGGATTCGTAGCGACAAAATGGGCTTCTTCATGCCCGCCTTTCGGATCGAAGTGATCCAGGACAACCTCCCACACGCCGCCACACATGTCCGCCAGTCCAAAACCGTTCCGTCCTTTTTCTCCGTAATGATCCACCGGCGACACAAAGGCAAAACCGTCGCTCCACGGCGCGTTCGCCAGCGGCCAAATCCTGTTCCGACCCGGAAGAAAATCCACGGCGGAGATGTTGAACCTGCCTTCGCCGTCGCCGAGTTCATTGCCCCACCAGAAGTAGGTGCTTTCCTTGCTGCCGCCCCGGCAGGCGTATTCCCACTCGGCTTCCGTGGGCAGACGGTATTCCAAACCCTTGGGCAGCCGGCCCGCCTCGCGTTCTTTTTTCGTCAACCACTCGCAAAAAGCCCGACCGTCATTCCAACTCACACAGACGACCGGATAGCTGTCTCGCAAAGGAAATCCAAAGTTCGGATCGCGCCAGCTTTTGCCCGCCATCGGTTTCCAGGGATGCACCGCCTTCGTCGTCAGGTGATAGCCGTCCCATTCCGGATAAAAACACTGGGTGTGGCCGCCCGGCTTTTCCGCGTCGCTCACGTAGCCAGCCTCCTCCACGAAGCGCCGAAACTGCCCCACGCTGACCTCGGTGCGCCCCATCCAGAAAGCGTCTTTCACCCGCATCAATCGCGGTTGTTCGCCTTCGAAGGACTCCCGCGATGTCCCCGGCTGCGCTCCCCCTTCGATGCCCGTGGCCCAGGCTTTCTCGGCGGGCGTGCTGCCCATCATGAATTCTCCAGCCGGGATGCCCACCAGTTCGAGCGTCACGCCGCCGCCCAAGTCCACCAGTCTGGTTTTGTCCGCCGCCGCCAGCGATGGCCCCGCAGTGAGTGCCGCACAAAACAGAAGTCCGGCGAGGCCGATTCGGATGGATGAGGATGTGGGGGTCATGGTGTGTTGATGTGGTTTGGTTAGGGGAAGGGAACCTGCGAAAACTACTTTTCGGAGTTGGGTGACTGATAGGAATTTGCTTTTCCAAGCTGAGACCAAGGTAGGTGGTTCCACGACTTCAGGTCAAGGGAGGAACCTTCACCGTGGATCGCCCGGGGAGGCTTCCAAAAGTGGATTCGGACGGAATTCCCACCTTTTGAAGACAAAGGGGAGCGTTCCGAGTTGTTCGCACCGTTTTGTCGATGCTGCTGCGGGCATCTGCCTGTCCGTGGCCGCACGCAGAATGGGACAAAATCGATCCCATCAACCACGGCATCCTCAACGATGAATTGGTCGGCAGCAGTAACGGGGTCATGCTCAGGCGGGTGACCTGCCAAGCTCCAGATACCGGCCAGATCCGCGTCTTTCTGACCACCGAAATGACCCTGCCTCCAGGACTCATTGCCCATCTGTATCATCGGCGCTGGCAGATCGAGAAGGTCTTCGATTGTTTGAAGAACAAGCTCAACGAGAAGAAGTCCTGGGCCACCTCGGAGACGGCAAAATCCGCTCAGGCCGAGTTTTGCGTATTCCGGGCGATGTCGGACAGTGATTCCGATTCTATTCGGACAAGGTTCCGATTGATATCGGACAAGGTTCCGGGCTGAAATCGGACAATTTTTGGGCATCATCGCGTAGCCACTGGGGACAGACAGATTATTGACGAAAGATCTTGTGTGCGGCGGGCGGGTTTGATTAAACAGGGACGTGAGGCAGGGAGGCTGAAGTTTCCGACGGAACGACCCGTTGGGCATTATCACTACATTTCTCGAATCGTGGATCGACGGTTCATTTTCGAGGAGGCGGAGAAAGAGCATTTCACGCGGTTGATGCGGGAATACGAAGCGTTCTGCCAAGTGCGAGTGCTGACGTTCTGTGTGATGTCCAATCACTACCATGAATTGACCCAGGACCCGAAGGATTATCGTTGGTGCGGCTACGGCGAAGCGGTGGCAGGCATTCGGATCGCCAAGGAAGGATTCCAGTCTTTGATGAATGCGCGGGACGGAGTCTGGAACAATGGCGGGTTGGCGGGCGGGAGCTGATGCACGGTAACCGTCCGGCGGAGCCGTCTTACGCCGAGGGCGGCAGGCGTGGCAGGATGGCAGGGTGAAACGACGATTATCTAAATCCGACCCGCCGCAACGACACCGCACCCTGCAGGAGAAGGCTGAGATTCTCCGAGAGCACGGACGCAGCGGGCTTTCGTTGCTGGCGTTCGCGCACAAGGAGCAGATGTGCTACTCGACGCTGGTCCGCTGGCGGAAGCGCTTAGGCCAGCGAGCCCAAAG
>CAMBEJ010000042.1 GCA_945865375.1 Akkermansia muciniphila
GTCCTGGGGAGGAAGTGCTGTCAGGAAAAGACCGCCTCTGGAGCGTCGTTTCGATGCTCGTCGCCTTGATAAAGGCCCACTCGGATTCCCGGTTGCACCAGGGAAACCCGGGATAGGATTACGATTACGATTACGATTACGAGAAGATCTGGAAAAATCTGAGAGGCGCACTTCTCCCCCCGTTGCATCTCGAAGTTGTCGGTAAAGGGGCAGAGCCGTCTCAGATCTGCACCGGAACAGCGGCGGGACGCCGCTGCCACTTTAGGAGCGTCCCATTGGGTTTGTCTCAGGTCCCCGCTCCGCCTACTCGACACCGGTTCTCCCGGGTGCCTTTCGCCTTCGTGTGAGGGGTCGGGAGGGTTGGGCTGGCTCAGGCTCTGTTTGCGAGCATTGGCTTCAAGTAGTGTCCTGTGTGAGACGTGGAGCACTGGCAGACTTCAGCGGGCGAACCCGCCACAACGAGGGTGCCCCCTTGTTCGCCTGCCTCGGGGCCCAGGTCGAGCACCCAGTCTGCGGCGCTGATCAGGTCGAGGTTGTGCTCGATGACAAGGACGGTGTGCCCGGCGTCGACAAGCTGCTGGATCACGCCAAGCAACCTTCGGACATCCGACATGTGCAGGCCAATGGTGGGCTCTTCGAGGATGAAAAAACACCGCTTTGCCCAGGCATTCTGTTCGGGTTTCTGGCTCCAGCCCGACAGCAAGTGGCTCACCAACTTGATGCGCTGCGCTTCGCCTCCGCTGAGGGTTGGACTCCGCTGGCCAAGTTGAAGATACCCGAGCCCGGTCTCCTGCAACGCGCGCAAGGCACGATGGATCTTTGGGATCGCCGCGAAAAATGACGAGGCCTCTTCCACCGAAAGCTCCAAAACCTCGGCGATGGTCTTGCCGTTATAACATATATCGAGTGTTTCGCTGTTGTAACGCGAGCCGCCACAGGTATCACATTTCACGAAGGCCGGCGGCAGAAAGTTCATCTCCAGTTTCAAGGTCCCGGCACCGGCGCACTGGGGACACCTGCCCTGTACGCTGTTGAAGGAAAATCGGCTCCCGCTGTAGCCTCGCAGCCTGGCTTCGGGCGTTTTGGAAAACAAATCGCGGATGGCGTCAAAGAACCCGACATAGGTCGCGGGGGTCGATCGAGGGGTTCGCCCGATGGGGGATTGATCGACTTCGTGAACGGCTTGAATGGACTCGAAACCAGCGACCGTGGCCTGTGCTGGTCTAACTCTTTTGCGGGCAATCGCCGCTTTGAGAGCAGGGACCAAGCACTGTCGGACCATGGTGCTTTTGCCAGATCCACTCACTCCTGTTACGGCCACAAATCGAGCCAGAGGAATCTGCACGTCGAGGTTTTTGAGATTGTTGACCGAAGCGTTGCTGAGATCAAGGAACTGGGTCGAGGGTTCCAGCGGCTTGGGCGCGGGTCTGAGAGTCAGCGCGAGGTTGGCTTTGAGTTTGGGTTTCAGTTTGATCTTGGGACCTGGGGTCGCTTTCCGATTGTTTGTTGGACGGATCACTGGTCGCGCGCGAATGAGCGCCGCGTCAACGTGGGTCTCACGCAAGCAGGCACCGGTGATGGAATCGGGATTGTTGGAGAGCTCCTCCAGCGTGCCTTGCGCCACAACGCGTCCACCGTGAATGCCTGCTCCGGGGCCCAGATCGATGATGTGATCGGCCCGCTTCATGGTCTGGTCGTCATGCTCCACCACCAGAAGCGAGTTGCCGCGTTTCTGGAGTTTTTGAAGAGTATCCAGAAGGCGATCGTTATCCCGTGGGTGAAGGCCGATCGTGGGCTCATCGAGGACATAGAGCACGCCGCTGAGGTTCGAGCCGAGCTGCGCGGCGAGGCGGATCCGCTGGCTTTCTCCGCCCGACAAAGTAGGGACGCCGCGGTCCAGTTGAAGATACCCGAGCCCAACTTCAGAGAGAAATCGAAGGCGCTCGCGGATCTCGGGGATGATGTCGCGCATGATGAGCCCGGCGCGACCCGTTGTCTGGAGCTCGTTGAAATAGGCCGCCGCCTGCGCCACGGAGAGGCGTCCCAGCACGTCGATCGTTGGGCCCGGCTTGCCGGTACTTTTTCTTGCTCCTAACTGGGGCTCTTTGTCGAGATCGAGATGCACGGCGCGGGCGACGGGATTGAGGCGAGCTCCCTGGCATTCGGGACAAGCCTCACGTTTTCCCTCCTGCCAGCCGAACCAGGATTCTTCGATTGCGTCCGCGCGCGCTCCGCGATCCACGTCCGGTAGGTAAAATAGCTCTCCAAACCCGCGGCACCCCATGCACCATCCCTGAGGCGAGTTGTAACTGAACGACTTTGGGTCGAGCTCCCCGAACGAACGTCCGCAGCCTCCGCAGGCACGTTGTGTGGAGTGCAGCGACGTCTTTCCGTGGTTGTCCAGGGCGATGACGGAACCTTGTCCGATTTGCAGGGTCGTTTCAACCAGAGCACGCATTTCGGCGTCCGTTTGCTTTTGCTTGG
Organism: Akkermansia muciniphila; assembly: GCA_945865375.1. GTDB lineage: Bacteria > Verrucomicrobiota > Verrucomicrobiia > Limisphaerales > F1-80-MAGS106 > F1-80-MAGS106. Next base: position 2,485 of record CAMBEJ010000042.1, read on the forward strand.
AACGTGGTTTATCGATGACGCCGGTGATAATCTCCACGTTGTGTTCCTTGAACCGATCGAGTCGCACAGGAGCCTTGGTTGGATAGATCTTCCCATCAGCGCGGATCTCCTTGAATCCATGTTTGGCGGCCCAGACGCCGACATCGGAATGGAAACCTTTGCGGCCCCGCACGACTGGGGCGAGGAGAAGCAAATCACCCCGATCCCGGGTTTGCTCGACTAACGCCCGTGTGAGAGTGTCGCGGGTCTGTGCCTCCACAGGCTGGTTGCATTCAGGACAATATTGGGTTCCGAGACGCGCGTAGAGCAGCCGCAGGAAATGATGAATTTCGGTGACCGTAGCGACGGTGCTTTTGCCTCCTCCCCGCGACAATCGCTGTTCGATGCTGACTGTGGGGGGGATCCCGGCGATGAGGTCCACATCTGGGCGCGACATTTGATCGACGAACTGTCTTGCGTAGGCGCTCATTGAATCGAGGAAGCGCCTCTGTCCTTCAGCGAAGAGAAGATCGAACGCCAGCGTGCTTTTTCCGGATCCGCTGACGCCCGTGAGCACGACAAATTTATCCCTTGGAATGTCGAGCACGGGGATTTTTAGATTATGTTCACGGGCACCTCGAATGGATATTTTTGTGGTGCTGGCGGGTTTCTCTTCGAAGACAAACGCATTGGTGTGCGGCGCGTTGCCGTAGGAAACACCCGCGGACCCTGGGGAATGAGCGGGAGTGGACTCGATCAGGGCCTGTCCTGTTCGACTGCGCGGGTTCAAAGAAATGGCGAGCGGGGTTCCCTCGGCAACGAGCTCGCCGCCTTGAGTTCCACCTTCAGGGCCGAGGTCGATCACCCAGTCAGCCGAGCGGATCACCTCCAAGTTATGCTCGATCACGATGATGGAATGACCTGACCGGATCAGATCACGGAATGTTTCGAGGAGATTTTCCACATCCCTCATGTGCAGGCCGGTGGTTGGCTCGTCGAAAATGAACAAGGTGGGCTCCGGTTCGGGGAGCAATGTGAGCGTCGCCATGTGGCTGACGAGCTTCAAACGCTGGCATTCGCCGCCGGAGAGGGTGTTGATAGGCTGCCCAAGGCGCAGGTAGCCGAGGCCCACGCGCCTGAGCAGTCCTAGCAGCGACGCAGCGTTGGCTGCGGGGCAGCGTTTTTTGCCAGTTTGAACTGCGAGCAGCCAGGCGATCGCGTCGTCGATGGTGGACTCCAGGAGGTCCGCAATATTGGCTCCTCCCTCCTTGTCACCCAGTTGAGGAATGGTGGTGTCGGTCCTGGGTGCGGGCTTAATCCTGACCTTCAAGACATGGTTGCGATATCGTTTTCCAGCGCATTCGGGGCAGCGGATATACACGTCGCTGAGGAACTGCATTTCGATTTGTTCGAACCCGGCTCCCCGGCAGCGTTCGCATTGGCCATAGGGCGAGTTGAAGCTAAAGGAGCTTTCGCTGAGCCCCTGGTGCCTCGCTTCTTGGGACAAAGCAAAAACCTTTCGGATGGAGTCGAACGCCCCTACATAAAGGGCAGGATTTGAGCGTGGAGTTTTGCCGAGGGATGATTGATCTACCAGCAGGACGTGCTGGAGACTTTCCCAGCCGGCCAGGGTGGCGGAGGGGCGGGGCGCGGATAAAAATGAAGGCGTCGAGAGGTCTTCCGAGGCGTCGGAAGTCCGCTCTTCAAAATCTTTCTTAGCGTTCTGTTGCCGACTGTTCAGATGTTCTTTTAGCAACGGAAAAAGCACGTCGCGGACGAGGGTGGTTTTTCCGGACCCACTCACACCCGTGATCCCTACAAACTGTTGGAGAGGGATTCTCACGATCAGATCTTTGAGATTGTTGGCGGAGGCACCCGTGAGGACGAGCTGAACCCGATCCGTGGTGCTGAGTGAGGGCAGAGGCATGTCCCGCAGCACACCAGTTTTGGAAACGGCGAGTTTGGCGAGATGATGGGCGGTGGCGGAGGTGTGTTCCGCAGAGGCCAAATCGTGCGGTGGTCCCGAAAACATCAGGTAGCCGCCCTGCTCGCCGCTCGCTGGGCCGATGTCCACGATGTGATCCGCGGAACGGATGATTTCGGGATCGTGCTCGACCACCACCACCGTGTTTCCGGCATCGCGCAGTCGCTTCAGAATTCCGATGAGGCGGCGTGTGTCACGGTGATGCAGTCCCACGCTGGGCTCGTCCAAGACGAACAACGTGTTGACAAGCCGCGCTCCGAGACAAGCCGTGAGGCTGACACGCTCGGTTTCGCCCCCTGAGAGCGTTCGGGTGGATCGGTCCAGAGTGAGATAGCCGAGCCCGACTTCGACCAGGTAGCGCAATCGTGAAACCACTTCGTTGAGCACGAGACGGAGGGGGTCGTGAGGGGACTCCCGTTGGTCCGGAACTTTGGATTCGATGATTGCCAGAGCCTGGTCGACCGGCAGTTTGTAAAACAGAGCAATGTCGATCACGCCCCCGTTCTGGGTGGGCATCTTGTATTGGAGCGATTCAGGCTGAAAACGGGCGCCGTTGCAGGACAGGCAAACGACGTAGGACCGGTAGCGGGACAGGAGCACCCGAACGTGCATCTTGTAACTTTTCGACTCCAGCCATCGGAAGTAGCCTTTGACACCATACCAGGCTTTGGGCCATTCATGACCTGGGTCCGAGCCGTAGTTTGGATCGCCATCGAGAACCCACTGTTGTGTTTGTGGGGGAAGAGCCTGAAAAGGGATCTGAGTGGGGACCCCACGTTTTTTGCAAAACTTGAGGAGATCTCCCTGGCTTTCGAGCCCGTGGCCGGTGAGCCAGGGTTTGACGACACCTTGCGCCAGAGTTTTGGAACGATCGGGGACAGCCAGATTGTAATCGATGGTGATAATTCTGCCAAATCCTTTGCACGAGGGACAGGCGCCAGAAGGATGATTAAAGTGGAACAGACCGGGTGTCGGTTCCTTATATTCGATGTTGCAGGGCGCGCAGTGCAATCGGCTTGAGAAGTGCAATGTGACCTCGTCCGAATCGGTGCTTGTGGACGGATCGGCGTCGTGGCGATGGATTTGGAGTCTTCCCTTGCCAAAGTGGAAGGCCTGTTCGCAGGCTTCGATAAAGCGCGGCCGATTTGCAGCCAGAATTGTGATCCGGTCCTGAACAACGGACAAAGTGGTTGGGCGCACTTTTTCCAGCACCGGGAGCGCTTCATCGACCCGCCGCACCATGGTGCCGACGAGCAGGCGTTGATAGCCTTGCTTGACGAGCATGTCCAGTTCTTCAGCCAGGGACATCTTTGGGGAGAGCGGGAGCTCAAATGAGACCAAGGCCACGGCTGGGGTGGGCGTGGAGTGGGCGTTGGGGCCGGGGCGTGAGAGCTGACTCCAGATTGACGCGGAGGCGTCGCGGTGAACGGGGTTGCAGCAGGATTTGCAGTGCAATGTCGCCATCATCGGCCATGCCTGCTTCATGTAGTCCGCGATCTCGGTCATGGAGCCTACCGTTGACCGGGTGGTCTTGACAGAGTTACGCTGTTCGACCGCGATCGCTGGAGGGATGTTCTCGATCCGGTCCACGGCGGGTTTGTCCATGCGGTCGAAGAACTGGCGCGCATACGGTGAGAAAGTCTCCACGTAACGCCGCTGGCCTTCCGCGAAGAGGGAGTCGAAGGCGAGGGAACTCTTGCCCGAACCGCTGGGGCCTGTGACGACGACGAGCTTGCCCGTGGGCACCTCGAGATTGAAATTCTTGAGGTTGTTTTGGCGAACTCCCCACAGTCGGATGGGGGGCATTTCAGAGGTTTGGCCAGGCATTGTTGGGGCAATGTAATGGGGGTGAGCTGGCTGTCAATTGCCGACCTGAAAAGGGGGGTGCGAAATCGGGCATGCTGAATTTCGATAAAAGAGGTCTTGCCAACTCGAAGGTGGAGGTCTAGTCTCGCGCCTCTTTTCGACAGAGTCGGGGTGCTGGTTCTGTCAAACGCTGGGTTTTGTTCCTGGCTGGTTGGATATAGAAACGTTGAATTATGGCAGTTCGAATTCGAATGAAGCGAGTCGGGACAAAAAACACGCCCGTTTTTCGTATTGTGGTGGCGGACTCCCGCAGCCCTCGCGACGGAAAGTTCCTGGAGGAGATTGGGGTGTATCATCCCTTGAAAGCGGGCGCGAATAATTTCACATTGAACCTTGAGCGCGCTCTCTATTGGATTTCGAAGGGAGCTCAGCCCTCGGACACCGTGCGCAGCTTTGTGAAGAAGGCCCGCGCCGCCGCGCCAGCCACTCCCTGAACTGGATTACTTTTTCGGACATGCAAGCCTTCTTGGACTACGTGGTCAAGGGGCTCGTTGACCATCCTGAATCGGTGTCAATCACACCGGTCGATCGCAACGGGGCCACGCTTTATGAAGTCCGGCTGCATGCTGACGATGTGGGTAAAATAATCGGGCGCAAAGGGGCGACGATCCAAGCGCTTCGCTCCCTGCTGCAGGTGGGGTCCGCCAAGGAAGGACTTCGCTGCTTGATGGAGGTTGTGGAGGATTGATGAGGGCGGGTTAGCCTCGGAGTTTGGATCACTTGAACAGATTGTGGCGGGACTGCCGTGAGAATCGATGTCCTAACGCTTTTCCCAGGGATGTTTGCCGGGCCGTTGGATGAGAGCATTGTCAATCGAGCCCGACAGAGAGGCAAGTTGGAGTTGGCGATTCACAACTTGAGGGATTATGCGCATGACCGGCATCGCACGGTGGATGACCGGCCTTTCGGGGGCGGTCCCGGGATGCTCTTGAAACCGGAGCCCGTTTTCGAGGCGACAGAGAAGTTGGCTACTGCTTTGACGCGCGTGATTTTGACGTCGCCATCCGGGCGGCCTTTCAACCAGGGCATCGCTCGGGAGTTGTCGGGATTGCCGCATCTGCTGTTGGTGTGTGGCAGTTACGAGGGCTTTGACGAGCGGATTCGCATGGCGCTGGCTCACGATGAGTTGTCCATCGGGGATTATGTGCTCACGAACGGGGCCTTGCCGGCCATGGTTATCATCGATGCCGTCGCACGATTGCTGCCGGGGGTGCTCGGCGATGATCAGAGCGCTATCGACGAATCGTTCACCGGGAAGATGCTGGAATGTCCGCACTACACCCGTCCGGCGGAGTTTCGCGGTATGAAAGTGCCGGACGTCCTGCTCTCCGGGCATCATGCGGAGATTGAGAAATGGCGACGTCAGGCGGCTCTGAGCCGGACTCGGACGTGCCGACCCGATCTCCTCGAGGAGAGCACGCCCGGGAGTGTGTAGGGTGTGCAGAGTTTGACTTTTTGCAGGAACGGAAATTGTTATCGGTTACGGAAAGCGAGAGAGACGCATTTATGAATCAAGCCATTATCGACAAGATCGAATCGGAGCAGTTCCGAAAAGATTCTCCGAGTTTTCAAGTCGGAGACACTGTTCGCGTTCACACCAAAGTGGTGGAAGGCGACAAGGAGCGCATCCAGATTTTCACAGGGGTTTGCATGGGCCGCCGGGGCCGGGGATTGAACGCCACCTTCACGGTACGTCGGATCAGTTACGGTGAAGGCGTGGAGCGTGTTTTCCCCCTGCATTCGCCCCGTGTTGACAAGATCGAAGTAGAGCGCCAAGGCTCCGTGCGCCGCGCCAAGCTCACCTACCTTCGCGGCCGGGTTGGCAAAGGAGCGGTGGCGGTGAAAGCGAAGGAGCGGGTTGGCAGGACGACTGCACCCAAAGCCTGAGCCTTCGTCCGAGTTTTTCGGGCATGAAGAACGTGGTTTTGCTCGGGAGCACAGGATCCATTGGAACCAGTGCTCTAAATGTGGTTGCGGACCTCCCGGACCGGTTGCGAATCGTGGGTCTCGCCGCCTGCACAAGCGTGCAGCCCCTCATCCAGCAGTCTCTCCAACACCGACCTGAAGCGGTGTGTTTGTTTGATGAAACCCGGATGCCGGAGGTGCGCGATGTGCTTGGAGCCGGCACCCGAGTTGTGGGGGGGGCTCAGGGGTTGGTGGAGCTCGCAACGTGGCCTTCTGCCGATGTCGTCTTGATCGCCATCGTCGGCACGGCAGGGTTGCAGCCAGCCCTGGCAGCTATCCGCGCGGGCAAGGACATCGCTGTGGCGTCCAAGGAGATTCTTGTTATGGCGGGCGAGATCGTGATGGATGAAGCCCGCAAATACGGAGTTCGCGTTCTGGCTGTGGACAGCGAGCATTCCGCGATTTTTCAATGCCTTGACGGGAAACCTCAGAACTCGGTACGCACTTTGTGGCTGACCGCTTCGGGGGGGCCTTTCCGGCTGACGCCTAAGTCGGAGTTCCCTTCGATCACGGTCGAGCGCGCCTTGAAACACCCGTCTTGGGTGATGGGCCGCAAGATCACGATCGATTCGGCGAGCTTGTTCAACAAAGGCTTGGAGATGATCGAAGCGCGCTGGCTGTTCGATATTGAGATGGCCCGGGTTCAGGTGGTGGTTCATCCACAGAGTGTGGTTCACTCGATGGTGGAGTATGTGGATGGCTCGATTCTGGCTCAGTTATCCACTCCCGACATGTGTTTGCCGATCCAGTACGCCCTCCTTTACCCGGAACGAGTTCGAAGCGACCGCGTCCAAACGAACCTGGCCAAGCTCGGAACGTTGACCTTCGAGGAGCCTGATCTGGATCGATTTCCGGCATTAACATTGGCGCGGAGAGCAGGGGAGATCGGAGGCACAATGCCTGCTGTCCTGAACGCGTCAAACGAGGTGGCTGTGGAAGCCTTTTGTGAGGACCGACTCTCCTTTGGAGGCATCGCCGAGACGGTGGCTCGAGTTTTGGATCAGCATGAGGCCAAGAAGAGGCCTGAGCTCGAAGAGATTCTGGAGGCTGATCTCTGGGCCCGCCGCGCTGCGAAGAAGGCCGTTGCCGCTAGGCCTGTGTTGTGTTAGGGAGAGAATGAAAGTTCCATCCATGAACGATAGAGATTTCGTTCTGCCAGCGCCGCGAGTGACGCCGGTCCTTGATCCATGGTATCGGCCTGCTGCCCTCGTGATTCATGAAATTCGAAGGCAAACCAAAGCACTGTCCGATGCGCCAATCGTGAGCATGGCGTTAGAACAGATCGACGGTTCGGTTTCGCATTTTTCCTTGAGCGTGTTTCCTGAGAGGCATGCCCACTCGGTTTATAATTCCAAGTTCGTTGAGCGGTTATCGAAATTCTTGCTGTGGGCGCGGGGTGGTTTTCGGATCTACATTGACGCCCCGTCGCCGGTTGTGGCGCACTTGGAGCGTCACTATGCACAGAATCCCCGAGGGCAATTTGACGACCTGATCATCGGCCACAAGATTTACGACCACGCCATCGAAGTGGTTCCTGTGCGCGAGATGCCTCCCGCCAAGGGTTCCAGCGCGCCTTTAGGACGCCATCTGGATGGAAATCGAATCGGTTTTGACCTTGGGGGCAGTGATCGAAAAGTGGCGGCCCTGATCGACGGCGAAGTTGTGTTCAGCGAGGAGGTGGTTTGGGATCCCATCAAACAACCTAATCCTCAGTATCATTTCGACGGAATCATGGACTCTTTGAAGCGTGCTGCGGCGTATTTGCCGAGGGTGGACGCTATTGGGGGGAGCGCCGCCGGCGTCTATGTCAACAATCGAGTCAAGGTGGCCTCCCTATTTCGCGCGGTGCCACCTCAGTTGTTTGAGTTGAGGGTTAAAAATCTTTTTCTGGAGATCAGGCAGGCATGGAACAACCTTCCGTTCGAGTTGGCGAACGACGGTGAGGTGACGGCCTTGGCGGGTTCGATGGCGCTCGGGAAAAATGGAGTTTTGGGAATCGCCATGGGGACCAGCATGGCTGCGGGATACGTGACGCGGGAAGGGAACATCACCTCATGGCTGAACGAACTCGCTTTTGCGCCGATTGACCTCAGAAGCGATGGGCCTGTGGACGAATGGTCGGGCGATTTTGGATGCGGGGTTCAATACTTCTCACAGCAATGCGTGGGACGACTGCTTGGCGCGGCGGGAATCGATGCGGAAGCGGCTCTGCCATTGCCCGAGAAATTGAAGCTTGTGCAGGAATTGATGGATGCGGGGGATTACAGGGCTCGAAAAATCTATCAAACGATCGGGGTTTATCTGGGTTATGCCATCGCTTTGTACCGTGAATTTTACGACTTCGAACACCTCTTGGTCTTGGGCCGCGTGACCAGCGGTCCTGGCGGGGCTGTGACACTCGAGGAGGCGCGCCGGGTCCTGGACACGGATTTTCCGGAGGTCTCCGAGAGGGTTGCGTTTCATGTCCCCGACGAAAAAGAGAAACGTCATGGGCAGGCCATCGCCGCCGCGAGCTTGCCGGTTATTGGGGCGGTCTGAAAAGCCTCAAGACCCCTGATGTGATGCCTTGGATTCAGGGCCATTACGGAGTGGGAGTGGCCCGTCGGGATGGCGTTGATATGTCTCACACGCCCTCCGCTCGCCTGGACATCCTCGGCGTCGTGAGTCACCAGGAGTGTGGGCAACCGTCTCTCGCGAAGGTGCTCAAATACGTAATCCCTGAACCGTTGCCGAGTGGGTCCGTCCAGTTTGGAGAAGGGTTCCTCGAGCAATAAGGCACGTGGTACGGCAAGGAGCACCCGGATCACTGCCACCCTGCCTCGATGACCTCCGGACAGGGTCGCTGGATCTCTGTCCCCAAATCCAGCAAGTCCAGCCTCGGCCAGCGAAGCGTCAATGTGTTTTCGACGATCTTGGCCCTCGAAGGGCCTCGTCTGGGCCGGATAGTCCCAAGAGTAATTGTTTCAGAAAAGTGCTCCCCATAAAATTTGGAGGTGTGGATAGGTGAACCGGCCGGGATGAACTTTGGCCCAAGACAGTAGCGCAGATACCGTGAGGGGCGGCGTTGGCACGCGGGCGGCATCGTGGAGGAAAACCAATTGCGACAAGCTCCACGGGGACTCTGAGACTTTGAGATTTTGAGAGGAAAAAATGAGTGGATCGAAGTTCGGTTTCAAATAATCGCTTGGAAAGTCCCATCGCTTGGGTCTAAAATCCGACAAACCCCTGCCATAAGCAATCGTATGAAACCAACTCATCATGACACACCCCATTCATTGGAAACGCGCCGAACTTTCATCCAGAATGCCGCTACGGCAGCCGCAGCGGTGGCTGTCAACTCCGTGATCAAGACGCCGGTCTACGGCCAGAATCAAGCGCCGTCGTCCGGGCGCGTGATCGGCGCAAACGATCGTATTGTGGTGGCCTACGTGGGCACAGGAGGGCAGGGAAAGGCGCATATCAAGAGTCAGAAGGACCACGCGTCCGAGAATAACATCGCCTTGGGCGCGGTGTGCGACGTGTATCAGAAGCGGCTCGACGAAGCCAGGGTGCTAGCCGGTGTGAGCGACGCGGATGCCTACAAGGACCACCGGAAATTGCTTGAGCGAAAGGACATCGACGCCGTGGTCGTAGCGACGGTGGATCAGTGGCACTGCGAAGTGGCCTGCGATGCGCTCGAGGCGGGCAAGCATGTTTATGGTGAGAAGCCGTTCGCCCGTTACCTCGACGAAGGTTTCCGCATCTACGACACCGTCAAGCGCACCGGCAAGGTGTTTGTGGTGGGTTCGCAGTTTTGCGGCGACCAAAAGTATCACAAAGCGGCGGAATGGATTCGCGCGGGCAAGCTCGGGCCGCTGGTCTGGGCTCAAGGCTCCTATTGCCGGAACAACCCCAAGAACAGCGAGTGGACTTACCCCATCGACCCTGGTGCCAACGAGGGAAACCTTGATTGGAAGCGATGGCTCGGTCGCACCCCAAAGATGCCATTCACGCCGGAGCGCTACTTCAGTTGGCACAAATTTTACGCCTACAACTCAGGGATTCTGGGCAACCTGCTCTCCCACACTTTTCTTCCACTGCTATTGGCGACGGGCGCGTCAGAGTATCCACGGCGTGTCGCCTGCACGGGCACGCGCAAGGTATCCATGGATCGGGAGATACCCGACACGACACATTTGCTCGCGGAGATGCCGAGCGGACTCACCCTGTGCGTCGTGGGCAGCACGGTGAACGAGATCGGGTTGCCTGAGATTATTCGCGGGCGGCAAGCCACGCTCTACTTTGCTTCGGGCCAGGATCAAGTGGCTCTGAAGCCGGAACGACCGTTCGCCGACGAGATCGAGCCTCTGGATTTCCGGGGAGCCAAGACCAGCGGTGATCTGGCGCTGTTGGAAAAGAACTTCTTCGACTGCATTCGGACAGGAGCCACGCCGTTTGCCAATGTCGATCTTGCGATTCGCGCCCACAGCATCCTTTGCCTGGCTGAGATGTCAGAGCGCTTGGGATTGACCCTCTTTTTCGATGGCCAGGCTCGCAAGATCACGACCGGGGAAGGGAAGGTGATCCCCGCGATCAGCTACGAAAGTGTTTTGCCGGAGAGGACGTAGCTTCAGACCTCAGTAAAGTCGGTTGAAATCGTGATCTGGACGCGCAACCCCAATTCCTCCATTTTTCCTAATCGTAATCGTAATCGTAATCGTAATCGCCGGGTGCTGCCTTCGAAACAGAGGGATGGATTACGATTACGATTACGAGAAGGCACGGAAACATCTGAGAGGCGCTTCAGGCTGAAGCACCCCATGCTCAGTAGAAAGTGGTCCAATTACCCGACTGCTGCCATTGGATTTGTTTGCCGTTTCGCGTCTCCACATGGCCATCGGCGAAGGCGAGATTCACGCTTTGAACCTTGTTGTTGATGGGGTGTCCGGCGCGAGCCTTGGAGATGTCGGTGGTCTTGGTGCCTTCAGCGAGGCAGATGTCGCTGATCACAGGCTGGAACGCGGCGGCAGGATCCTCAAGCATCGTGGGCCAGCCATCTTTTGTCCGGGAAGACGTGCCGGATGTCGTCGGCGTCGGGAACATGGTGCCATCTTCAAGCTGACGGGGCACCCACCAGCAATGCCAGATGATGGCGAAGCTTGTGTATTGTCTGATGAAATACTTATTGAGATCTTCGATGGTATTAAGAGTGCCTCCCTTGCTCTGGGTCTTGAACCACTTTTGCGCATCGGCAAAATCGGCCGGCCGGACTGGGCAGTACCACATGGGCACAGTCAGGCCGTAGGGCTGGAGCTTGGGGGCCATTTCGATGGAGACATCCCACGGATTAAGGCCGGTGCGAGGCATGCGAAAGGCGGGTAGGCGGCCTTTCGGCTCGTCCATGGCGTAGAGGTTGACGGCGATGCCCCACTGCCGGTAGTTCGAAGTGCAATGCGCCACCTTGGCCTTGAATTTCGCGCGTGATAACGCCGGCAAAAGCATCCCGGCCAAGATCGCGATGATCGCGATGACGACCAGGAGTTCGATCAGTGTAAAGGCCGAATGGTCTCGGGGATTTTTCATAGGGACGGCTTGCGGGTTGGGTATCGACCAACTCTCATGAGCATGACGCCGATGATCAAGCTATTTTTGTTCTGCGATTTTCCGGGGGAGCGGGCGTTGTGTTGATGAGCGTTGGCGCGTGACCAGAGCGACGCGGGCGGAGCTGCTGGGGCAGGATGTCAGGAACCAGAGCGATGACGCTTTCGGCGAAGTGGTCCGGCAGCACCTCGACTTGGTCTACTCCGCTGCGCTGCGGCACTGGAGTTTGGCCATTTTTGCGCCCCCCTGGTGCCCTCTTTTGCCTTCCTTTATCGGAAACTTTGTCGAGTCGTTGGTCAATCCAGGGACTCCATGCTCACTCATCACAAGCTTTAGACATCTACCAGCAGAGGGCGCTTCCCACCCGCGTGGAAGCCACTCAGGGAAGAGAGCTTTTGAGCCGAATCATCGCCATGGTAAACAGATTCTGAAAGTCCGGGCGATTTCCAGATCGACAAAGTTTCCGACAAAGTTTCCGACAAAGGGGCCGAGACAGGTCTGGGCCCGGCACCAAAATGGCCAAACTCCAGAGCGGGCTTCAGTGAAGCCCGCCCACAGTGGCTTTACAAGCGACAACTTGTGGATGCGCCTTGGCCAGACTTGCGCGCGAGGAAACGGTTGCGTATCGTTGTGGAATCCTCGAAAGAAAACTTCGCTCCTATCTCGTCGTGACTTCGTCAAGACCACCGCGCTCGCCACCGGCACTGTTGCCCTGTCGGCAAAATCGTAATCGGCCGTCGCCGGTGCCAACGAGCGCGTGAATCTTGGCGTCATCGGCTTCGGCGTGTTGGGATGCAAGGGCTTGCTCCGCGCGGGACTAAAGGCTAGGGTTGTCGGATGAAGCAATCACAGGCCTACCATTCCGACCCGGAAATTCTGGGCGGCATGCTGGTTTTCAAAAGCACGCGGGTGCCGGTCAAAAGCTTGTTCGACCACCTCAAAGCGGGCGATTCCATCGAAGTCTTTCTGGATGGCTTTCCGAGTGTGAAACGGTCGCAGGTGCTGGCCGTGCTCAAAGAGATGGAATCGGAAGTCCTCACTCACGCCTGACGTGCGCATTCTGCTGGACGAAAATCTGAACTGGCGGCTGGAACGGTTGCTGCCCGGCCATGACGTGAAATCTGTGCCGCGCATCGGTTGGGCCGGTCTGAAGAACGGCAAACTTCTGGCCCGGGCACAGGAAGAGTTCGACGTGCTCATCACCATGGACGGATCAATGGCCAGCCAGCAGAACCTAGCGCATCTGCCCCTCGCAATCGTCGCACTATGCGCTCCCTCGAATCGCCTGGAGGACACTAGTCCGTTGGTGCCGAAAGTGCTCGCCCTGTTGCCGTCGCTCAAACCAGGAAGAGTGGTAAAGGTTCGCGCCTGATGAAAGGCTCACAGTCTGAGGTGTATCGGCAGTTCTCATTTTGGGATCCGACCGCCTGAAGTCCGAACTCAAACCCATAAAACTGCGACCAAAAGGTGTTCGGAGTTCCGGCTTCAGCCGGTTCTTTATTCCATTTGCCGACATCATGAGAATTGCTGCGGCGGCATGGCCAGACTTGCGCGCGACGAAACGGTTGCGTATTGTTGTGTCTTCCTCGAAATGAAAACCTCGCCCCTATCTCGTCGTGACTTCGTTAAGTCCACCGCGCTCGCCACCGGCGCCGTTGCCTTGTCGGCGAAATCGTACTCAGCTGTCGCCGGCGCGAACGAGCGTGTGAATCTTGGCGTCATCGGCTTTGGCCTGATGGGGCGCATTCACACGCGCAACTTTCACGCGCTGCCCGATGCCCGCGTGGTGGCCGCCGCGGACCCGTACGAGCCGCGCCTTGACGCAGCGCGGATGGTCGTCGGCCCCGATGCCAAGATGCACCGCGACTTCAGGCGCGTGCTGGATGACAAAAACGTGGACGCGGTCGTGGTCGCCACTCCGGACCATTGGCACGCGCTGATGACGATGATGGCCTGCGCGGCGGGCAAGGATGTGTATTGCGAAAAGCCACTCACACTCACCGTGGGCGAGGGGCCCTGGATGATGGCCATCGCAAAAAGGCACAAGCGGATCGTTCAAGTCGGCACGCAGCAACGTTCTGGTCCGCATTATCAACGCGCGAAGGAGCTGCTGCGCGGCGGTGCCATAGGCGACATCGTTTCGGTGCAGTGCAATTTCTTCCGCAACGTTTCGCCGGGCATCGGCAGTCCGCCCGACTCAGATCCGCCGCCGGAGATCGATTACGACCTCTGGCTCGGACCCGCGCCGCAACGGCCTTACAATCCCAACCGTGCCATTTACCATTTCCGCTGGTTTTGGGATTATTCAGGCGGTCAAATGACCAATCTTGGCCATCACTCGCTGGACGTGGTTCATTGGATTTTCGACATCAAAGGCCCGCGCGCCGTGACGAGCGCGGGCGGGCGCTTTTTCCTCAAGGACAACGGCGAAGTGCCCGATGTGCAGGACGCGATCATCGAGTATTCTAAATTTCCCGCCGTCGTGCAGTTTCGCGAGTGCGCTTCGGGAGGAGGGGCGTCGAGCATGGGATCGCTCACGTTCATGGGCACGAAGGGGACGATGCTGCTGGGCCGCGATGGGTATGAGATCCTGCCTGACAAGAAGGTCAATCCAGTGAACACGTTCGCAAAAATCATCGGCGGCCATCCAATAGGGGGACCTCAGCCGGTGCCCGAAACAGAGGGCGAGCTGCGGTGTGCGGCCGCGCTGGACAAGTCAGGTGACTGGAAGACGCAGTACGTCGAGCACGCCAGAAACTTCATCGCCTGCGTGAAATCACGGGCGACCCCGAACTCCGATCTGGAAAGCAGCCACTACGTTTCTGCGACATGCCATCTCGCGAACCTCTCGCTTAAGCTCGGCCGCAAGCTCCGCTGGAACGATGCGACGAATGATGTGATCGGTGACAGTGAAGCGAGCGCCTTGCTGCGCCGTCCGTATCGCGCGCCGTGGGACAAGGAGTTGAGGGCGCTGGGAGTGGCTTGATACAGCATAGGGACAATGAATCAATCACACGATGCGACGGGTGGACAAACGGCGAAGCACGTGGCGTCGGTCACTTCGCTCCTGACTGGCGTGGGGGCTGTTTTCGGTGCGTCGGCGACGACTGGTACACGGCTCGGGATCGGCATGCATTCGTATGGTCACGCCTGGAAATCGGCCAGGGATGGCAAGGCTGGAGTGGGATTCAGGGGCGCGCTTTCGTTTCTGGAATATGCCCACAGCATTGGCGCGGCGGGCGTGCAGGTGACGATTCGTCTGGACGACCGCGAAGACGTTTCCCGTATCCGTGCGCGAGCGGAAGAGTTGGGGGTTTATTTTGAGAGCCAGTTGAGTATTCCGCGGGACAAAGCAGACACGGCGCGTTTCGAGGACGAGCTGAAGACCCTCCGAGCGGCGGGTGCGACAGTGGCTCGGACGGCGGTGCTGGGCACGCGCCGCTATGAGACGTTGAAGTCGGCTGCGGAATTCCGAGAGTTTAAGGAACGCGGCACACGTTCGCTGGCGCTTGCAGAGCCAATTTTGAAGCGCCACGGTGTGCGGCTTGCCGTCGAGAACCACAAGGACTGGCTCGCGCCTGAGCTGGCCGACCTCTTGCGGAAGATGAGCAGCGAGTGGGTGGGGGCTTGCGTGGATACTGGGAACAGCCTCGCGTTGCTTGAAGACCCTGATGCCGTGGTGGAGGCCCTTGCCCCGTTCGCGGTCACGACGCACATCAAAGATATGGCGGTGCGGGAGTATGCGGACGGATTTCTACTCAGCGAAGTCTCCATCGGTGACGGATTCCTTGATTTGCCGCGCATGATCGCCCTAATGCGCAAGGCTCGTCCTGGCATTGCACTCAACCTCGAGATGATCACGCGGGACCCGCTCCAGATTCCCTGTCTCAAACCGGAGTACTGGGCGACTCTTGGAGAAATGAAAGGCGGCCAGCTTGCCGAGGCGCTTGCGAGAGTGAAGCAAAATGCGTCACTGAAACCTCTCCCGCGAACGACCGGCCTTTTGCCGGCGCAACTGGTCGGGCTCGAGGACGATCACGTACGCGAATGCCTCAAGTGGGGGACGGAGAACCTAGCCCAACAGATTTGAACTTTGAACCACTGAGACTTTGAGACTCTGAGAGGGAAAAATGGGTGGAATGAAGTCCGGTTTCAATGACCAGACCTCAGTAAAATCCGTTGAAATCGTGATCTGGACGCGCAATCCCAATTCCTCCATTTTTCGTAATCGTAATCTTGATCTTACTCGTAATCCTCGGGTGTTGCCCTTGAAACGGAGGGGTGGATTACGATTACGAATACGATTACGAATACGATTACGATTACGAGTAGGAGCAGGGAATTGGAGTTGCTCGAGCATCAGGCCAAACAGGGTCGTTTTTCTGAGTTCAGATGTCTGTTCTTCTCTGTGACTCAGTGTCTCTGGACCACTAAAAGAAAACGTCTTCCATTTCTGCGAGGATTTTTTAACCACGGATGACACGGATGGGCACGGATGGAAAAAGAATTTTCTGGTTCCATCCCCATCCGTGTCATCCGTGTCATCCGTGTCATCCGTGGTTAAATTTGGTTGCGGCTTTCCCGCTCTGGGGCTCTGTGGTTAATGGATAAGAGGAAAGCGGCGACGGCGCATCCCAGCGCGATCCCGTTTCTGATAAGGGTGAGCAACGTCTTCATCGAGGTTTCCAGTGACCACTATAGCCACCCCTGAAAAGATGGAAGCATTCAATGTTGGCAACAATTAGTGATCGAGGGATTGTCAGCGAGCCCGGTCCTGGGCACACTGGCTGAAACAAAGGACTTGCCATGATCATCAAAGACAACGAATTTGCCGACCTCGGGACACCATCCGGGCCTATGCGGACACACCTCTTTCGCCCTGTTGCCGGGGGGCGTTATCCGGGCATCCTGCTCTATTCCGAAATATTTTAGGTTACCGGGCCGATCCGGCGCACGGCGGCGGTTCTGGCCGGGCACGGTTTTATGGTGGCAGTGCCGGAGATTTATCACGAATTCGAGCCGGCGGGCAAGGCGCTGGCTTACGACCAGTCGGGTGTGGATCGCGGCAACGCGCTCAAGACCACGAAAGAGCTGAGTGCCTACGACAACGACGCCCGGGCGGCATTGGATTTCTTGAAAGCGCATCCCGCTTGCACGGGCCGTCTCGGAGTCATGGGCATTTGCGTGGGAGGCCATTTGAGCTTTCGTGCGGCGATGAACCCCGACGTGCTTGCGGGTGTGTGTTTTTACTCCACAGACATCCACAAGCGCGGTCTGGGGAAGGGGATGAAAGACAACACACTCGATCGCGTGAGCGAAATCCGTGGCGAGATGCTGATGATCTGGGGGCGCCAGGATCCGCATGTGCCCCGTGAGGGAAGTGCGCTCATCTACAACGCGATGGCGGAGGCCGGGCTGCACTTCACGTGGCACGAGTTCAACGGCCAGCACGCCTTTATGCGCGACGAGGGTCCTCGCTACGACTCGGAATTGGCGCTCCAGTGTTACGGACTCGCGTTGGAATGTTTCAGAAGAAAACTGGGCGAAGGCGATCTGCCGGAATGTCACGTCGGCGACGCGACGGAAACGAAGCACTGAGTCCACGCGTCGCTGTCCAACCCGACCCGGCGCAGGATCTCTCCGAATCTTCGGTCACCTCGGAGCGCGTCAAACCGTGGCGATCTCGTCCACGAACACAACCAAGGGCGCGGGATCATAATTCACGCCATCATCCGTCCGGATTTCAAGCGCGTGAAACGGTCTAGCAACTCGGCGCGATCGGCATCACGGTAGCGGTCGGGCAGGTAACGTCGATCCGAGCAAGCCAGCACCGCAGCCAGTTCTTGTAAAGCGAGGAGGTTTGGATCGAGGGGGTCGATGAAAGACGACACCGATTCCTCGACGTCTTCTTTTTGCACATCATTGTCCCGACACGCCAGAACGGCGCGTTCTTTGGCGCGAGCGAGGATAGCTTCCACATCGCTGCCGGTGAGGGGGAGGGTGCCAAGGTGCTCGCGGATGTAAGCGGAAACGGTTTCGGCCAACGTGATCTTCTTGACCTTGGTGACGACGTCGAAGAGTTCCGATATTTCGCTCGGACCTTGCGCGGGAAAAAGGGGGATGCAAAGTCCGAATCGGCCCTGGCGTTTCATGTCGATTGCGAGCAGATCGGGACGGGAAGTCATCGCCACCCACACCTCGCGTCCGCGGAGGGTCGAGTCGCCTATGTGCGCCGCGAAGGCGGCAAAGACGCGTCCGGACACACCGCTGTCACCGTCAGCTTCGCGTGTCCCAAAAATGGCGTCGGCCTCATCCACCACCACAATGACCGGCCCGAGTGCTCGGACAGTCATCAGGATGCGCGACTGTTGGCGCTCGGTGTCGCCGACCCATTTGGACCGGAAATCGCCCATTTCCATCACGGGCAAACCGCACTCGCTGGCGAAGCAATCGATGAGGAACGATTTGCCCACGCCCACGCGGCCGGGCACGAGGATGCCACGTTCCAACACATCGGCTTTTTGATTCTTGATGAGCCAGGCCAGTTCGCGGAGCTTCTTTTTGGCGGCGGTGTGCGTGGCGACGCGATCGAGGTTGACGCCGGGTTTTGCGTCTTTGAAACGCACCAGGCCCTGGCAATATTCTTCGATGAGCCGTTTCTTACTGGCGGCCACGTTCTCATGGGTCACTCGGGCACCGTTGCGAAGGGCTTCGGCGAGGAAATGTTGGATGCGCAGCAGGTTCAGGCCGGCGGTACGGGCGGCGAGCTCCACGGCCGTGAAGTCGCTCCACTCCGCCATGGGTTTGTCTCCGGCCATTTTTTCCGCCCAGCCGGACTGCAGGAAGCGAAGTCGTTCTTCGGCGTCGGGGAGATCGCTTCGTACTTGGGCCACGTGCGGGTTCTGCAACAACCCAGCGTGAAGTTCCGCCGCCGATTCCGCCACCAGGATGATGCCCACGTCCATCCTCGCCATTTCGGGGGCGGCGGCCCACTTCAAGAAGGTCACCAGGTTGACCCGCTCTTCGTTGGAGGCTCCGGCCCCGTCTTGGGCTGGCACCAGTTTCTCCGGGAAATCGATGATGAGGGTCACGCCTTTCCATTTGTGCGGGTCGACAGCGACTTTGAGGAAGAATCGGCGCAACAACGGCGCGAGATTGATGAATTCCCGGGGCGGACCCGTCTGTCGAAAGTGGGTATTCTCGACGTTGTCAAAGATCTCGAGCCACTCGAAAAAGCGCGTCTGCATCTCAGGTGATCCAAAGGTCAGCCCGTCGGCGATGTCGTAGAACAGGAGGGACGCTCGTTCCGCAAAAAGGCGTTGAGCGAGGAAGGTTTTGAGCGGCACGTAGCTCACCTCAGCGCCGTTCTGGACGGGGAACACATCGAAGATGTTTCCGTGCAGGACGAACAGCGAGTAGGTGCTGGCATTCCAGCGACGGGCCAATTCGAGCGCCCAACCGCGGAGGGGGAGGCGTGGTGGGGCGGCAGGTTTTTCCGTTTCGATTTCGTTGGCTGGGCGGGGCATGGTGATGGGGGCCGGGTTAATAGTTAACCAAAAAGATTTGAAAGTTGAACCACAGAGATACAGCGCGGCAGAGCCGCAACCCAATCGGCGCGCGGCCATCCTGGCCGGCGCAGCTTCGAACACTGACGCTGCCTCGAGAAAATCCCACGCGTTTGCAGAATCGAAGCTGCTGCGGCCAGGATGGCCGCGCGCCGACGCTTCCGGAGAAATCCTCGCGGCCCGCGAGGATCCTGGCGTATTGTATTACAGAGATACAGAGGTGGAAAACTGGGTGGAAAGAAGTTCGGTTTCATTGACTGTTCTTCTCTGTGTCTCAGTGCCTCAGTGGTTCAAATTCTGAGAGATAATTCACCCGGATCTGAAAATTAAGAAGCTAATCTTAATCTAATCTTCGGGCGTTGCCCCTGAAACAGAAGGCGGGATTACGATTAAGAGCGGGACATTGGAGTTGCGCGGGCATCACGCTAAGAGGGCTGGTTTGCTGGTTCGGATGGTGGAGACCGGATGAAAAGTTGAGATCCCTACTTCTGCTTCACGAACTGCCGCGGGCGCGGCCCCTGCTCAGCCTGGACGAGCTTCGGGGGCATCCTGGATTCGTAGCCCACGCGGACCTCGGTGGGCGGCATGTCGCCCACAAGGTCTTTGAACTCGTCCAGCTCGGAGAGCCATTTGTTCGTTTGATCGAGGTGTTCCACCGTCGCGTCGATGCGGGCGGTGAGGGCTTCGGCATTCTTGCTGGCGACGGCGTCGGCGCGGATGAGTTTGATTTGTTGGTCAAGGCGTTCTTGTTCCGAGATGACGAGCGCAAGGTTTGACTGGGCCTGTTCGATCCGTTGCAGGCGTTTGCGAAGCACTTCCAATCGTTCCAGGCGCGAACCAAGATAACGCTGCTTGGTATCCAGAGTCGGATTTGGGCCTTTCGCTTTGAGGCTCTCCATTTCACCGCCGAGGCGGTCGGCTTCGGATTCGGCATCTTTGACGAGCGTGGGCAGGTCCTCGCGGCGCTCGGTTTCGAGGAAGCGTTCAAGAGATTCCTCGATGCCGAGCAGGCGCAGATAGGTCCACATGAGTTCATCCAGCTTGCGGAGACGCGGGTCGGTGGAGGTGCTGTCTGTGGCAAGGGGGCTGTCGGCACCGGCGGATTCGATGTCACGGCAGACCTCGGCCAGACGGCTGTAGCGGTCGCGGCGGCTCGAAGACAAGGAGACGATGAGCGCGTCGCGGCGCTGCACGAACTCGGCCACCTTTTTGAGTTCCTCTTCCCGACGGGCGGATTCTTCGCGGCGATCCAGCCAGCCACGGAACAGGTTCGCATCGGGAAGGTGGATCCAACCCAACGTATAGAGCGTGCCTCCGATGATGAGAGGAAGCGCCATGCCGGTCATGAAGCCGATCCCCAGCGTGAGCAACCCGAGGACCGCGTGGTGCGGGCTTCTCAGGAACTCGCGGTGATAGTTTGGCGCTTGTTTGTCCATTGCCAGTCAGGGCGCACTCTAGCGGAGCTGAGCCGAGGAGAACACCGAAAACTGCGCGTCAGATCAAACCGTGTGAGTGGCTCCCGTCGGCTCACCCTGTTCGAGTCGGCGCAGGAGCTCCTGGGTGAAGTTGATAAACCAGGGATTGCGGCGCGCCTGCTCTGGCGGTTCATCCGGGCGCGGGACTTTGAGGATCTCCACGAGACGGCCGGGTTTGGCAGCCATCACGAACACGCGATCACCGAGATAAACCGCTTCTTCAACCGAATGTGTGACGAGGAAGACGGTGCCCTGCTGCTCTTTCCACAGTTGAATCAACAGTTCCTGCATGCGCAGGCGGATGCGGGGATCGAGAGCGCCGAACGGCTCGTCCATCAGGAGAACCCTAGGCCCCAGGATCAGGGTGGCGGCGATGGACACGCGCTGCTGCATACCGCCTGAGAGCTCGTAGGGATACTTGTTTTCAGAGCCTTCCAATCCGACCTTGGCGATCCACTCGTGGGCGCGGGCGAACCGCTCCTTCCGGGGAACATCCCTGAGCATCAGTCCGAAGGCGATATTGTGTAGAACCGTGAGGTGGGGGAGGAGGGAATACTTTTGGTCCACCAAACCGCGGTCGGCACCCGCCTGTCCGATCGGTTTGCCGAAAACTCGGGCTTGACCGCTGGTGGGCGGGAAGTGGGGTAACAGCCCGGCGATGATACGCAGCAACGTGGATTTGCCGCAGCCGGATGGGCCCACTATGGTGATTAATTCTCCGGCATTCGGCAAGTCCTCCACGACGAAAGAAACGTCCTGGATGGCGATTTTCGCGCTTGGGCCTTCACCAAAAGTTTTGGTGATCTTCTCGAAGGCAACCATTTCGGGGAGCTTGGAAGGGCTGCTTCCCGGTGGGGTGATTGTCTCCATGAGGATCGATTTGGGCGTGGAGGAGCTGTTCACTTTCGTTTCGCGTAGGGGAAGAGCAGATCTCCACCCAATCGCCACAACTGGTCGCAGGCGATGGCGATGAGCACGATCACGATGATGATAGCGAAGAGGGCGTTGGTGTGACCACGGCGGTTGGAGATATCGATCAGGTAGCCGAGCCCTTGTTCGGCATTGACGACCTCGGCGAGGATGATCCAGCCCCAGCCCACACCATACACACCGCGCAAGTGATTCCAGATGCCGGCCTGCGCAACGGGGAAGAGAACGTGCCTGACAAGCTGCCACTGCGACGCGCCCTTCGTCACGGCCACGTCGAGGTAGGCCGCAGGCACGTCGGAGATATCTTTGATGACCAACGGCAACAGGGCTACGAAACAGCCGATGAAAAGGAACCCCACCTTCTGCGTTTCGCTCAAGCCGAACCAGGCTAGTGTGAGCGGAACGAACACGACGATCGGAACATACGCTCCCATGAGCGCGAGCGGTCTGAAGAACGCCGCGATGGCCGGGAACGTCGCCATATAGACACCTAGCGGGACAGCCACGATCATGGCTAGAATGAAGCCTGTCGTGACGCGGAGGAAGGAGACCCCCGCGCCTCGCACCAAGCCTTGCTCAAAGTGGAGCCGTGGGAACGCCTGCAAAACTTCCAGTGGACTGGGCAGAATGAGCGGTGGCAAAATGCGCGCTTCCAGCGTGGCACCGCGCGTGACGAACCACCACCCCAGCAGAAGCAACACCACGAACAGCGCGGTCAGGCCGAGCGACCGGATTTTCGGCAACTCGCGGCGGACGTCCAGCTTGCCGATTCGGACAACGAGCGTCAGCAGCACCACGAACGAGGCCGCGAATAGGAAGAAGCCGATCATCTTCAATGACCCGGTTAATCCTTCTCTAGTGGAAACACCTTCACTTCGACACGCCGGTTCTTTCTGTTTTGCTCCGGGTCGCTGGGATCCGTGCAGTTCGGCAGCGGGTTGTCCCATCCGTTGCCAATGACTTTGAATTTGTTCGGGTCGAACTTGTATTTTTCGATGATCGACTTGCGGACTGAATCGGCGCGGTCGTATGAAAGCTGGCGCACCAGGTCGGCCGGCACGACGCCTTTACGGCTGGCGTCGGTGTTTCCCTCCACCACGATGTAGGCGTTGCCGAAAGTGCCCGAAAGCCGGCTGATTTCCTCGAGCGTCGCGGGGATGGTGGCGTCGTATTGGGCGCTGAGCGTGGCCTTGTTGGGTTCGAAGGAGATGATGACGGCTTTGGTCAGGATCTGGCCGGTTTCCGCCTCTGCATTCTTAAAGAGCGCGCCCGGTTTGAATGTGGGCTGCGAGAGGTCCCGGCTCTCCCTGTAGGTCTCGGAGAGTTTCGACAGCACCGTGGCGGCTTTCACCTTCCCGGGCGGCACCGGGGCGTCGATCGCACCAAGCGACTTGTAGATGGTGGAGGCGCGGTTCCACACCGTTTCGAAGTTGGAGGGGTTGAACGGGTCCAGGAAAAAATTCGCGTTCTCGCGGTAGTTGACGAGGTGCGCGTCGCCCTCGGTGATGCCGCCGTCCTTCCCGATCATGCTTTGACAATCCTCGACTGGCAGTTTGAACGCGGCGGCCAGCAGTCGCGCTGCGGTCGGTGGGTCTTTCCGCACCAGGTCGATGCCCTCGAAGATGCCCCGCACCAGACCCGAGACGATCTCGGGGTGATCGCGGAAAAAATCGTTGCGCACGGCCCACACGTCGGCGATGAGATGGTTGGCGCTTGCGGTGCTCACGACGAGGCGCGTGCCTGGCACGCCCTCGGACACGGTGTAGATGTCCGGCGACCAGCCGACGAAGGCGTCAAAGGATTTGTCCTGCACAAAAATCTTGGCAGCCGAGGGGGCGTCGCCGGCCCATTTGAAATCGATTTGGGCCGGGTCGATACCGGCGTCGATGAGCAGCGACATAATGAGGTAGTGGCTGGGGGAGTTCTGAGCGAGCACGACCTTCTTGCGTTTGCCAGACTTCATCTTGAAATCGTTGATCGAGCGGATGTCGTTGCGGGCGACGACGCCATCGCCTCCGGACGACCAGTCGATCTGCTGACAGATGACGGGGACCGTTCGTGAGTCTTTCACCAATTCGGGGGCGAACAAGGCCATCATGTCGAGCGTGCCCCAGAGGATGTGGCTTTGGCCACTGGCGAACAGGTCACGAGCCTTGACCGGGTCATCGACGATGGAGAGCTGGAGGTAGAAGCCGTATTTTTTGAAGAAGAGGCTCCCTTCGTTAGCGGCGAGTCCATTGTTCGCGACGATAATGGGTGCCCAACCGGGCCAGATGTTGATGGGGAATTGGACAACCAGCTTGCCGTCCTTCATCGGTTTTACATAGTCGCTCACACCGCTGACCTTTGGGATGGACGAGCCGTCCACCAACGAGGCGGTGTTTGTGCCGACGAGCAGTTTGCCGAGGACATCCGCCTGAGTTGGGGCTGGTGCGGGTTTGGCGGCGTCGAGCTGCTTTTTGATCTCGTCTGGGTTGACCGAAGGGTTGGTGGTCTGGGCGGGCGGGAGGATTTTGTCCTTCCACCGATAGACACCAAAGCTGACAACAATGAGGAGGAGGATTGAGAGAACAGCTTTTCCACGAGCAGTCATAGTAATTTGAGATTTGGCGGCGGGTTTTTACTCCGCAATTTTCTGACGTTCCGTTGGTTTTGGGGCGGATTGGGCGGTGGCGGAGACTTCGGGCTGAACCATTCCCATCTTCTTTTTATATTCGTCGAAGAGCATCTTGCCGCGCATTTTTCGGGCTTCCTGTTGGCGTGAGATGCCGGAACCCATTTCTTTGGCGAGGTCGAGGGTGGCGCGCATCTGGCCTTCGCCGGAAGCGGCGGATTGTCTGAGTTGCTGCATGGACTGAGAGAGCTCACCACCCATCATGCCCTGGAGTTCGGTGATGGAGCTCTTCATCATGCTCGCCAGGCCTTCGAGAGAGCGGCCGATGGCGACCTTGGCTTTGGTCGCCTCGAATTCGCGCTGGAACTTCTGGATTTGGCGCAAGCTCTCGGCGATGATCGTTGTATTCTGTTTGTAAAGGTCATCCAGGCTCTGGAGCTGCGCTTGGTTCTCCTTGAGATCCTGTTCGACAGTGGCCAGTTCCTCAGCGTAATGCGCGCCGTTGGCATCGTCGTTAGCGGCGACGGCGGCTTGCAGCATGCTCTGGAGGTCTTCACGCTGGCGCTCCTGGCGTTTGACCTGGTCCTTGAGCAGGGCGACCTGGCCGGCGAGTTGGCCGTTCGCGTAGTGGGCCTTGTCCGCTTTGACCTTGGATTCGCGGATGCCGCGCTCGACGACGGCTTGGTTGATGGCATCGGTTTCGGTGGCTTTTTCAGCCATGAGACCGAACCAGATGAACAGGCGTTTGATAGCTCGAAACATAGGGGTATTTTGAGTTATTCCAGACTAATTCTTCTTGGGTGGCTCTTCGCTTTCCAGAAGGATTTTTTTCTCCAGGATGAAACCCAATTGAGTGTTTAGCTGCGCCTCGTTGGCTGCGCCAGCGACTGTGACACCCAGCTTTTTGAGGGGATCGAACACATTCGCGTCCACGTCAAATGCGATGAAATGAACAGACAGGTCAGCGTGCTTTTTTTGCGCCAGAGCCTGGATGCCCGGCAGCACGCGAGCGGGATCAGGTCCGACCGAGTTAATGCCGTCGGTGATCACAAGGACGTGCTTGCGGGACAGGGGTGATTTCAAGACGGCGTGGCTGGCGGTCTCGAGCGCATTGCCGAGGGGCGTGCCACTGGATGGAGGCGGAAGGTTTCGGGTCCAAATGTCGACGTTTTTTCCATCGAAAGGGGCCAATCGAATGAACTCTGTGGGGCTCTTTCCGCTGAAAACGTAAAGGCCGGCGTGCAGAGTGCGCGGGGCGTCGGCGGGTGCGGCTCGCACAAAAGTCTGAAGCTGTCGCACAACAGCTTCCAGCGCGCGTTTGGCAACAACGTGTTTTGGGGTCATCCGACCCGTGCCGTCCCGCACGGGATTGTTCATGCTGCCGGAGGTGTCGTAAACAATCGCGACGGCTACACCCTCTGCTCCATCGGCGTGCGCGCGGCTGAACCCTGACGCACCGAGGATCAAAGCGGCGAGAAATGGGATCAACCGGCGAAATTTCCTGCTGATTTTCATAACGAAGTGAGCTTGGTGGATACTCGCCGCAGGTTTATACTTATTGTGACCCACGGCGCTCCCGCTGTCAATTTATCGTTGCCATCGGGCGGGTGGTTGTCATTTTTAAAAATGTGGGGCAACTCTCTGATCCGCCCAGTAAAGTTTGAACAGTTTGTTAACGGCCCGACCTCCGGTTCAGTTCTTTGTCGGAAACTTTGTCGATCCGAGCATCGGGTTGACCTTCAGAGAGTTTGAGGCTACTGCATTGGGGTGGAGCATGCCCATTACAAATCCAGTCTCGATTTGCAATCGCTGATTGAGATCACCAAAGCGGTGTGCCGCGACACGCTTTAGTTAACCAGCGGGATACGCGGCTGGATTTTCAAATTTGACTGGCCACCATTGAAAGACAGGATGGTGAGTCAGAATGCTTCATCCCGTGAGCTTCGCTCTGATCCTCTGGCTCAGGCTGGTAGCCTCGACGAAACTTAAAGCGGATGCCCTTGAAACGTTGCGGGTCAGCCGTCCGGCTAATGACTGAAGTCGGATTTCCGAACTGAGTTTACCACCAGGTGAAGTTTGGATCAGGCGCGGGGCCAGTGTAGTTCCAGGAGTAGGTTTCTTTTGGAAACTGGAAATAGGCGGTGTGACCGTCGCCGTAGAGCACATTGATACGGTATTGGCTTTTGTAATTATGCCATTGGCTGGCGGGATCCTTTTTGTCACGATCAGCCCACCAGAGCCAATCGCCTTGGATGAGCTTGTTGGAGGGGCTCCTGGCAATTTCGTTACCCTTCATGGGGGTGCCTGCCGGCGTGCCTTTTGCATTGGAATCGCCAGTGACGTGCTTCACCCGGAGAGACTCGACGGCCCAGACGGTGAGGTAGCTGTTGCCCCAGGCGTCATAACAATTCTTGATGCCCTTCGGGAACGTCGAAATCCACAGCGAATCTCCTTTGTCGCCAGGGCAATGGAACGCTTCCACGGCAGGAACGTAACGGTTGAGGGGACGTTTATCCGCTACCGTCTTGCCACCATGCAGATCCATGACACCTAGCTTGCCTCCCAAATTTCCCCAGTTGTCATAAACGGGGTAGCTGTCGTTGTTGTCATCGGTGTACATGTGGAACCCGAGTGCCATCTGGTGATGGTTCGCGTTGCACTTGATGGTGATCGCTTTGCCTTTAGCTCGTGAGAGGGCAGGAAGCAGCATGCCGGCGAGGATCGCGATGATCGCGATCACGACCAATAATTCGATCAGAGTGAAGCCTCGCAACCGAGCCTGTTCTTCAGCGTGGCGGGATGGGGTTGTCATGAGAGATGCGTCATTGGAGTTCCAGCGGTCTACTGCCCTATGGTTTTTAGTGTGAAAGAACTCTACTGTCAATAAAGTCATCGCAGAAATTATTGAGGCCAACCGCGGCTGCCGGTGGCACCAAGGAAGACCGAAATAGGATCGCGATTACGGGGGTGGTTACGAGAAGATCCGGAAAAATGAGAGAGGCGCAGATGGCAGGCCAGCAGATTCACGGGGCGGCTTCAACACAGACCTGCTCTTTTCCGTGCGAGATCCCTTTGCTCGTCAACGGGTGGTTCGCTTTTTGGGAGAAGGCGGCGATCTTTGCTGGAGGGCTTGGACGGGGTCGATCGCGGGACTCGAAGCGGGCCTGCGTGTGATACGCTCACGCTCCAGACTTTCCAATTCGCGAAGGGCGTCGTCCGTGATGTACCGGGCGCGCGGCAGGGGGCCTGCTCGTTGCTGAGGAGCTTGGCCTGAGTCATCCCGTTTATCGATGTACTCCGCGAGGGTTTTGCGATAGGCTTGGATCAGGGGAATCCAGTCTGGGGAAACTGCCCATTGCAGAATCGTGAGCTCGTTGATCTTCTGCTGGAGCACGGGTTTTTGACGGGCGTAGTCCCATTCGCGCAGGATCTCCGAGAGCCGCAGTGGAGTTTTTCCTGGGACTTGTTCCGGACTAAAACGATTCTCTGAATTCAGTTGCAGGACCTCATCGAGTTTGCGTCGGCTTGATTCGAAAGACCGATCCCCTCCGAGCTCCCGCATTGAAGGTCGGACGAGAACGACTGACCACCATTTCTCGACATCGAGCGGGGTCTTGAATTCAGACTCGAACGCTTTGAAGAAGGCCGACTGCCAATTCCAGAATTCACCCAGGTTTGCCACGAAGGCGCGCATCCGTTGGGTGCCCTGGGCGAGTCGTGAAAGCTCGATGAAGAAAAGGTGAGAGCTGGCTTGGTAGGCGAGGAAAGCGTCGCCCTGGAGCATCGCTTGGCTTGGGAAGCTCAGGTCCGTGAAGGTCATGGCGGGGTGCGACAGCAACCAACTGCGGGAGATGAGCTCGGGCTGAGTGTAGCGCTGCGTCTCGATCACGCTGGTCTCGGGCTGGAGTACAAGGCTGCGCCCGGCTTCGAAGAAAATCTGACGTGTCATCGCCTCTTGCAGCCATAGGGGGACTTCAGCAATTTTCTCGGTGTCCATTCGGTTGGCGATCTCGATCAGCAGGACCTGAACCACCGCACGAACCAGGGAAAGCGCATCGGTGATGGCTGGGATATCGATGCGATATTTGGAACCGTCTTTGAACCGGGAAGAGGCGATGCGCGGGTGCTCATCCAACCGTTCGGTGGGTCGCAGCACGAGGTGGATAACACCCCGCCAGTGGTCAGACAGATCGAGGATGTTAAGGAGCCGTTTCTTGATCCGTTCCGCTGAAACGCCGACGGATCGCGCACCCAAACGAACATGGGTTTCAGGGAGTTTTTGTGGTTCCTTTTCCTTGGGTCCACCGAAGAGCAAGGGTGTGGAAGCATCGGCGGGGGGTGCGACCAGGTCGTGAGTGATGAACTGCATTGAGGTGCTGCGGAGGGCTCCTGGCCCATCTCTGAGCAGGGAATTCAGCGAGGTGCTTGCCCCATGACAAGACGGGGCTGTGCCGCAGAGCAAGAGGACAGCGACGAGGGATGGACCCAGGATTCGTTGCAGGGCAAAGGGCATGTTGCAATGAGGCATCATGCGCACTTTCTTCGAAAACGAGTCGAGCAGCCAATCCAAAATGATTTTTCCATGTGCAACCTGAGGGTGTTAGGGGCTTTCTGGGGGAGAGGATGGCTTTAAGGTGGGGAGTGACTTAAAGTTGCCCGCCTCGCAGGCTTGCACGAACCCTTCGGTGACCGACTTCAACTGCTCCCATCTTTTCCTGATGGCCTTTGATTCCTCATGGGTCACATGGCTGTCGCCCGTCGCCGTCGCGACCACGGAAAGCAAATCGGCAAATTCCTGGACTATGGTGTTGGCGGCAGGAATGACGGCGTAGGGATGGGGCCACTTCGCCTTGGGGTTCTTGATAAAAAAGCCTCCAGCACGTTCGCAGACCCACTGCACGATGCGTTCATCTTGGGTGGTTTTGTGCAGCGCCTCGATGCGGTCAAGTGGATTGGTGCTTCCGCTGCTTGAAGGATCATCGGCTGGCTCCGCCCACTTGTAGATCAAGGAAAGCGACAGGTTCAAGTCGGACGCGATTTGTTTGGCGCTTGTTTTCTGGAGGACTTCGTGAAGAAGTTCGTGGGAGTACATGATGTGATGTGCTTGGCCTGTCTTGCCGCAGGTTATCCCCCCCTTTTTGCGCTGTCTTCAAACATGGCGCAAGAAACATCGCATCAAGATCTTTCAGACACAGGCTGGGGAAGGTGGCCGGAAACAAGTTCGGTTTCAACGTCTGTTCCTCTCTTGAAAGCCTCCCAATCCTCAGCCGTGTCCACGTCCGAAAGTTGACGCAAGAGAGCGATGCTCAATCCTTCGTGCTTCGCGCGGGCGACGGTTTGTTCGAGAACCCTTTCGGTTCCCCAGTCCACTCCCGTGAACACGGACGGACAGTTCCGGCTTAGTCCTATCAACCAATACCCGCCATCGGCTGCGGGTCCCAGGACGAGATCATGGGTTTTGAGCGATTCCCAAGCGTCCTCAATGTCAGACCCATCGATGTCAGGACAGTCGGATCCTATGACCACGACGCGCTCGGCACCGTGGCTGAATTGTTCCTCGAAACAGCGCGCGAGCCGGTCTCCGAGGCCGGCAGACCCCTGGGGTGCTGAGGTCCAACCTGGTTTCATCCACGAGGCGACATCGGATTGCGCGTCGTCTGGTGAAAACTGGACCGTGACGTCACGAAATCGGACCAGTGCACGGAGCACGTTTTGAACGAGGGCCTGATAAGCTTTGAGCGCCTCGGCCTCGCCGATGCTTCGAGCAAGCCGCGTCTTGACAAGACCCACGCGCGGCGCTTTGGCGAAGAGTACGAGTCGTTTCATGACCTCACTGAATAAAGCTTCCGAGGAGACCCTGGAGTGGACGTGGAAGCTTTGCAAGGCTTTGAAGAACCAGCAGTCGCCCCCGCTGGATTTGGCGGCGCAGTCTTCCAGTGCATTTCCTCCCTTGCATGGCTCGCTTTGAAGAGTCTATGTTTAGGCGCTGGTCCGGAGGGTCTCTCCCCACCCCGTTGGGCGGCTCGCCGGGGCGCGATCGTGCTGGCTTCGGCAACATGGAAGCGGTTTTAGAAACGTCATGAGCATCTATTACAAATTCGCGTTGGCTCTTCTGCTCGGCTCTTCGGGGCTGGACCAAACCGCCATGGCTGCTGTCAGCGAGCCGGTTGATTTGCCTGGGGCTAGGGCCGATGGGTCCATTCTTCTACCCAACCAGTGGTCGCTGAGGCCAGTTGGGAAGCAAGTGCCTTTGGGAGATTTCCCCGTCAACATCGCCGTGCACCCTTCCGGGAAATTCGCCGCCGTGCTGCATTGCGGCTATGGTTCGCACGAGATCATTCTCGTGGACCTTGCCAGCGCGCGCGTCACGCTCCGCATGCCCGTCGAAGAATCGTTTTACGGGCTTGCTTTCAGCGGCGATGGAGCCCGGCTGTTTGCCAGCGGAGCAGGGGATGAAGTGGTGCATTCCTTCAAGGTCGGGGAACGTTCGCTCTCGGACGCGCGTGCGATCCGGTTGCGCCCCATCGGCGCCAAGGGTGTGCCCTGTGGCGTCGCCCTGAGCGCTTCCTCTCAAA
Source organism: Akkermansia muciniphila (assembly GCA_945865375.1). Lineage (GTDB taxonomy): Bacteria > Verrucomicrobiota > Verrucomicrobiia > Limisphaerales > F1-80-MAGS106 > F1-80-MAGS106. Next base: position 33,018 of record CAMBEJ010000042.1, read on the forward strand.
AACTTTGGGTGGCCAACGTGCTGGGGCATCAGGTGAACGAGGTGGATCTTGAGACGGGCCGGGTAGTTTGGGAGATCTCCCTGGCGGGGAGCAACCCGTCCGCGGTCGAAACCATCATTCCGCCAAGCGACCCCGACCTTGCTGCCGCAACCAAGCGGGATGAGGCGAAACGGCTCGCTGAAAAGACCGCTGAAGCCCATCCCTACGCCGTGCTCGCTGATGAGCCTCGAGGACGATTGTATGTCAGTTTATGGGGGCAATCTGAGGTGGCGGTGATATCACTGGCTGATCGTAAACTGATCGCTCGATGGAAGGCGGGGCCGCATCCGAACGAAATGCTCCTGAGCGCCAACGGGAGGTTCTTGTTTGTGGCGAACGCGAACCTGAACACGGTCTCGATCCTCAATGCTGAAACCGGATTGGCGGTGGAGACACTGTCGTCGAGCATGTGGCCTGATTCGCCTCCGGGCTCGACGCCTAACAGCCTCGCCTTGTCGCCCGACGGCGAGCACTTGTTCGTAGCCAACGCTGGCAATAACAACATCGCGGTCTTCGACGTCGAAAAGCCAGGTGCCAGCAAGTCGCTGGGCTTCATTCCAGTGGGATGGTACCCGACTTCGGTTCGCGTGACGGGGGATGGCAAATACCTGTTGGTGGCGAATGGCAAGGGGCTGACATCGCGCTCAAACCGGCACGGTCCGCAGCCCGGCAAACGCGATCCGCCCGCCACCGTCCGCGAATACATCGGAGGCTTGATGCAGGGAACCTTGACCGTGATCGAGCTCCCAAAACGCGATCGCCTTGCGGAACAAATCAAAAAATATTCGATCAAGGCCTTGCTGTCCAGCCCGCGAACTCACAGTGTTTCGACCGTCCGAAATGCCCGGGACGATGACAGGAATCCCATCCCGAGTCGTCTTGGCCTGGTAAGCCCCATTCGCTATTGCGTTTATATTATCAAGGAAAACCGAACCTATGACCAGGTATTGGGAGACATGCCTGAAGGGAACGGGGCGCCGGAGCTCTGTTTATTTCCGGAGGCCGTGACGCCGAACCACCACGCCTTGGCTCGCGAGTTTGTGCTTCTGGATAATTTTTATGTCGAGAGCGAGGTCAGCGCCGATGGCCACGAGTGGACGGTTGGAGCTTACGCGACTGATTATGTGGAGAAAACCTGGCCGCTGAACTACGGGCACGGGAAGGGCGGTAAATTTCCTTACCCCAGCGAAGGACGATTCAAGATCGCGTTTCCGTCCGGAGGCTATCTGTGGGACAAAGCGCTCGAGGCGGGTGTGACCTATCGGAGTTACGGGGAGTTCATCGATAACGGGAAGAAGGCCGGGGAGCATGCCACGGCCACGGTGCCTTCTCTCGTTGGGCATTTCGATCCACTCTACCGTTCCTGGGACATGGATTACCCGGACGTAAAGCGGGCGGAACGGTTTGTGGAGGAGTTGAAGCGTTTTGAGAAGGAAGGAGAGATGCCGAGATTGCAGATCATGAGGCTGCCAAACGATCACACCTACGGCACGCGACTCGGGAAACCGACACCCCGCGCCATGGTGGCCGACAACGATCTGGCCTTGGGAATGGTGGTCGAGGCCTTGAGCAAATCAAAGTTTTGGTCGAAAACAGCCGTTTTTGTTGTCGAAGACGACGCGCAAAACGGACCTGATCACGTCGACGCCCACCGCAGCATTGCGTTCGTGGCCGGCCCGCACGTCAAACGCGGTTTTGTGGATTCGACCATGTATTCGACGAGCAGCATGTTGCGCACAATGGAGCTCATCCTCGGTTTAAAGCCCATGTCTCAGTTCGACGCGATGGCCATTCCGATGCGGCATTCTTTCACGTCCAGACCTGATGATCGACCTTTTATTGCGCGCAAGATCTCCGTTGATGTGCGTGAGAAAAATCTCGCGACGGCTTGGGGATCTGCGCTTTCTGAGGGCATGGATTTTACGAAAGAAGACGCCGCGGATGACCTGCTGCTCAACGAAGTGGTTTGGCGTTCGGTGAAGGGGGCGGATGCGCGGATGCCGGCACCCGTGCGCGCGGCCTTTGTCCGTGCTGGGGACGACGATGATGAGTGAGGGGTGGGCGATCGATGATTCGGAGGAAAAGGGGACTGTCCCTTCTTCATGCGGCTTTGGCTCTTGGCTCTACTACATAGGGTTCCGGTCCGTTCTGCCCCCAGGTCAGTGAGCTCAACAGAAAAGGGCAAGCGGAGTGGGCGCCAGGGGTCGAATCGGAGCGAGAGGAACGAGCGGAGATTGACCCATGGCGAGCCACGGAGCGAGAAGATGGGAATGACGTTTGAAAATGGGAAAGAAAAAGCCCGCGCCGCGGTCGCGAGTGTTTCCGGCGCGCGGCCTTCCAGGCCGCAGCAGCTTGGGACCGGGCGAGGCGCTGGAATTCCCACAACCACGCTCCCTTCGACCTTCTGCCTTCGACTTTCGACCTTCTGCCTTCTGCCTTCGACTTTCGACCTTCGTCGATGCTGCTCCCAGGATGGGCGCGCACACCAGTGAAGGCGAAACTCGTGCGAGAACCCAGGGACTGGCCGTGGAGCAGTGCTCGGTTCCGGGACGATTATGGACCTTTGATATTGATGGACCAACGCGCGGCTTTTCAGGCTGGAGTGGGCTCGAAAGCCGATGAGCTCGAGGAAGTTCCAGTGCGTTGGCTCGAACGAATATGCTGCGGCCTTGAAGGCCGCGCGCCGGGTCTGGCGGCCATCGGGCTCGGTCCGTGTGGATCGGGGCGGCGGTTGGGACGGCTACGCGATCGACTGCCGGACGGCGTACCGCTACGACCGCGACCCGTCGATCAGGAACTACGGCATAGGGTTCCGGTCCGTTCTGCCCCCAGCTCAACCCGGCTGCCGGATGGCGGCGGGGCTGACCCGGCGGCCATCCTGTCCCCGGCCGGTATTCCGCCGGGGCAAATACGCAACCCAAAGCTGCCCGGTGCCAGTAGGCTGGCGGAGCCGGT
>CAMBEJ010000043.1 GCA_945865375.1 Akkermansia muciniphila
TCGTGCAACCGGTAATCGGAGTTTGCCTTTATCAAGGCGACTAGCATCGAAACGACGCTCCAGAGGCGGTCTTTTCCTGACAGAACTTCCTCCCCAGAACATCGGCCTTTGGCCACGAGCACATCCAGGGCGGCGGCACTTTCCAATAAACCTCCAGCTTTTCGTGGTCGAATCGGCGGTTCATGGGATTACGATTACGATTACGAGTAGGAAACGCGAGCACGAAAAATCTGAGATGCGAACAGGCAAGCCTGGATCTCTCTTTGGGGCTCGCTTTGCGATGAATCTCATGGTTGGTTGGTCCGGTTAAACCAAACCACTCGACGACAAATGAACCGATCCAACACTTTATTCAAATCCGTTTTGTTATTCGCGACCGCGTGGTTGTTTGTTCCGTGTGACGCCGCCACCCCGGTCGCCACGTCGTATTCGTCCGAGCTCGTGTTTCCCCTGCATCCTCAACACAATCACGCGCCAGGAATTGTAGAATGTCCCAATGGCGATTTGCTGGTCTCCTGGTATCGTGGGTCCGGCGAACGGAAGTCGGATGATGTAGCGGTCCTGGGCGCTCGACGCCGCAAAGGGCGCCGTGACTGGAGCGCCCCTTTTCAAATGGCTGATTTCCCCGGGTTCCCCGATTGCAACACGGCCTTGTTCATCGACTCGAAAAAGCGTCTTTGGCTTTTCTGGCCCATCATTCTCGCGAACACATGGGAATCGTGCATCACATTGTATCGAGTCAGCACCCGTTACGAACGGGAAGGCACCCCCGCCTGGGATTGGCAGGGGATCATCCCCTTAAAACCCGACAACTTTGAGCCGCTCATGCTGCAAGGGTGGGACGAGCGCTTGAAGCTGGCGCCGATCCCTGAGGCGCGACTGAAAGAAATCGAACCCATGAAAGGGCGAATCCAGGACAAGCTTCTCACCCGGCTTGGCTGGCAGCCCCGCTGTAAACCCACCGTTCTTTCCACAGGAAGAATCCTGCTCCCACTCTATTCGGATACCTACAGCGTTTCCATCATGGCGATCAGCGATGACGATGGTCAAACCTGGTTTGCGAGCAAACCATTGGCGGGGTTTGGCAACATACAACCAGCAGTTCTTGAGCGCCGCGATAAATCTTTGGTGGCCTATATGAGGGAGAACGGTCCCTTGGATAAAATCCGAGTCTCCGAGTCCCGCGACGCTGGTTTGACCTGGGGGCCGGTCGGGACCATGGAACTTCCCAATCCAGGATCAGGAATTGACGCCGTCCGGCTGAGCAACGGCCATTGGGCGCTGGTTTACAACGACACCCTCCAGGGTCGGAACAGCCTCGCGATCTCCATCTCGGACGACGAAGGAAAGACGTGGCGATGGAAGCGCCATTTGGAGCATCACAAGGATGGATCCTACCATTATCCTGCGATCATCCAGGGCCGCGGCGGCGTGATCCATACTGTTTACAGCCTTTTCGTGAAGGATGGAAAAAGCATGAAACACGCGGCGTTCAGCGAGGCCTGGGTGATGCAGGGCGATGGGGAGTAAAGCAAGAGTTCACACCTGTTGTGCCGCGTTCGAACGGCTGGCGTGCATCCCGAAGGTGTCGGTAAAGTGGCAGATCCGTCCCGGCTCTGCCCGTAACAGGATCACGATGACGATGACGAAGAGAGCCGGAAAAATCTGAGAGGCGCCCAACGGCTTGGGGGGTCGCGCATTTTGCCAGCAGTTCTCATTTTGACTTGCAGAGTGGGGCAGATCTCCCTGTCTGCCGCTGGAGTTTGGACATTTTGTCAGCGGCCCGGCCTCTCGCTTCACCGCTTTGTCGTAAACTTTGTCGATCGGCAAATCGATTTGGTGTTCCTTTTCCCCATCTGTGGAAATCTGTGAAATCTGTGGTTAAAAACTCCTTGCCCCCCGGCGCTCCTTCGTCGCGCATCTCAGATCTCAAATTCCAGCACCGACTGATAACTGACTACTGATTACTTCGGAACTCCGTCCTCCCTTCCGCTCGCGGAAATAGCACGATACCATTGACTGACCCCTCTGGCGCCTTCGTCCAGTTTCTGAATGCCACTTGTACCGCAGAGTTGCTTCAAAACGTGCTCGTCGTCAATTCCCTCTACCAGAAGTATTTTTTTGGCAGCCATATCACCGCACCTCGATTCGGTCGCGGGTGACGACAGTTAATTCATCCTCGCGAAACAGGGTTGGAACAATATCCTCGCCTTTGCGTGAAAGACGAACCAGCACGCCTTCTTCGGGACTTTCAGCGGACGCCTTTTGGAATGCATCGATCGAGTCCCAACTGTGCGATGTAGCAAAGACCTGAATGCCCAATCGCCGCGACAGCTTGAACACGGCCTTCCAGGCATCCAACTGGACCGTGTGATGCATGCCGTTCTCGAACTCATCAATAAGCAGGAGACCATCCTTGGCGTTTACCAGGGAAAGGACAATTCCGAAAAGGCGGTTCAGACCGTCGCCGAAGGTCCGCAGTGGCACCGGCCTGGGCAGATTGCCCGCACGAAGGATTGCGGTGCGCTGCTGTCTTGGTCCTTCCCCACCCACCATCGAGACGGCGGAAATCTGGGGATCAATGATCCGCAATGCCTCGACAACATCCTTCTCACGATCTGAGAGAGCAATTTTGTCCCAAAGAACTCCCAGTGTGGCAGTGCGTTCCCCGCCATAAGGGCTGACAAAAACGCACGGCAGGCTCGGTTCGTCCGCGACATCCGTCCTCATTCCGCGGCCCCGGTATGCCTAGCGTCGCATGTATTCCAACGGGAGAACGCGCCGCGCCCCACCCGCTTCGATCACAAGCGCGGGCATGGCTTCCCCTTCGTCGAATAGCTCCTTTTGCTGAGGGATAAGTCTCCTGGTCCCATCCTGGTCACGTTCCTCCGAAAACCACCCGGCTTCAATAGACAGCCGCATGGGATTTGAGGGACCGTTCGCTGTGATTACAATGGGCTTGATTTTTGCCGAGAATTTTGGGAAGGAGTGGAACAGGTTCGACAACAAAAAGAGTCCCTCCCCGTCCAACGGTCGTACCGATTCATCGGGCTCCCCGACATCCTCCTCGCGGAACCGTAGAATGTTGCTGATCTCGGACGGCGCTGCGTCGGATGCCAGAATGCGAAGCGCCTCCAACACCGAAGACTTGCCCGTGTTGTTTCGACCCGTAATCAGATTCACCCGGCCAAGGCCATCTATGTTGAGTTGCCGGAGTGCCCGAAAGCGCTCGATACTCAAAGTGCTGATCTTCGGTTTCATAGGTGATCTCCAATAGCTAAAGTGTCTTTCGGGCCGCATTCCTCGTTCCAGGCCGCATAGCAAGCGCCTGGGTTGGCATAGTATATTTTGGCGTTTCGGACCATACGACCCAACTGCAATTCATCCTCTGGCGGCAGATCGCGGATGCAGAGCAGCCCCTCAATTCTGTCCCCGGGGAATTCGCCGTAGGGTTGTCCGACCGCCACGCCCAGAAAGGCCGCAATAATGGTTTCGATGTCGGTAAAGGAGACCACGACGGAGATGCTAGGCGCCGTTGCTGAATGGTCAGCGTGAAGCCGACTGTGCCCGCCCGCCGTCCTTGCGTCACGACCTCCAACCGTAGCTCGTTATGGCGGTGGAGCAATTCAATCGGCACCTTGCCCGCCGACGTCTCGTAGCTAAGCCAGCGACTCTGAACCAAACCATTGGACAGAAACAACACTCACGAGGCCATCCGGCAACATGCCTGGCATAGCCGCGTTCGGCTTATGTTCTTCGAGCTTGCTCATCTCTCACGCTTTCAACCAATCAACGATTGGACTTCCAGTTGTTCCCGCGCCTCGTCCACTGACTCCAATGCTCTGCCGTCTCTGATCCATCCGTCAACCTCTGAAGTAACAAACTTTCAGAGCTGCCCGAAAAAGTCAGGGGTCCCGCACAATAGAAAATCCTTGAAGCTTTCGAAGGCAGTTGGCGAGGCAACCGCCAGTCCCCATTTTCTGCCATTGCCCAATCCAGTCCAGGGTCATTGTCGATTCCCCTCGCAAACACCGGGCAATCCTCACTTTCTCGGGATCCCCTTTAGACCGTTGTTCCATGAACCGACTTGCGATCAGTTCTAACAATCGACAATGGGTGGATCCTCATCCTATCGGGAGCGACTTGTGAGGTAGCCCGTCTCCCCTTGTTTTGCCCAGCAGGTGCGACACGTCGCTGGCGCTCCTATCCCCGGACGCTTCGCTCGTGCGGTGTCCGTCTCGTGCCGCTGGCTCGCGCTCTCATGCCGTTGGCCACGCCGGCCCAGCTTCTCCGAGGGCCGCTCCAGAAAATCGACAGCCCCCAGCCGCCAACCACGCCGCAACGCCATCGCCATCTCCGGCGCCTCCCCTTCACCGTGCCGTTGTTCCATCCGGCGCTGAGATTCGCTGCGTCCTTCGGCGGAGTCGTCCCCGATTGAAGCGTCCAGTGTAGGTGCCCAAAAACCATTTCATGCCCGCGACGAGGTTGGCCTGAGGGGTTTCGGCCACGCTGTGAAAGTGATGGCTCATCAGGCACCAGGCATGGACCTGCCAGCCGGTTTTCTCGCAGGCTTCCTCCAAGGTACGGAGAAACACTTTCCGATCTTGGTCATCCTTGAAAACCGGCTCCCGCCGGTCGCCACGGCTCATCAGGTGATAAATGGCCCCGGCAACCTCGATGCGCAACGGTCTGGGCATAGCACCTTTACTTTGGTATCCAAAACTTAATCACGCCGTTGATTGATTGTCCCTTGTTAGAACTGACCACGAATGGCGCTTACGACCCCCACTTTCTGCCTTTCCATTTTTAATTGCTTTGATGACAACGGGTCGCAGTTTACTTGGGGCTGGGAAGTTAAGGGTTTGAGAACACCCACCGGGTTCACCGAATGTTTACAAAATCGAAGATGTGCCCGCTCACCGCCCGCACCGCGTGCAGCGGCGCAATCAGGGCCCCCGTTTGTTCGTGTATGCCAAGCGCACCAAACAACGTTTACACCGCCGCTGCGGCCTTTATGCTGGCGCCATGAGAACAGTCACGGTTGTTTTGGGTTCCAGAAGTTATCCCATCCTTATAGGCACGGCCACCCTCCCCAAGCTGGGTTCGCACTGCGCCTCGATGGGGCTTGGAACACGATGCGCGCTGATTACGGACACCAACGTGGGACCGCTCTTCGCCAGCTACACGCAGGAGGTCCTCCGCAAATCTGGCTTCGATCCGATTCTCATCACGGTACCTGCGGGCGAGGAGTCCAAGAGCCTGGGCGTCGCGGCCAAGTGCTACGACCTCATGGCCGAGCACCGGCTGGAGCGAACGTCTTTCGTGATCGCATTGGGCGGCGGCGTGGTGGGTGATCTGGCCGGGTTCGTCGCCGCGACTTACCTCCGCGGAATTGACTTCGTGCAGGTGCCCACGACCTTGCTGGCACAGGTTGACAGCTCCGTCGGCGGCAAAGTCGGGGTGAATCTTAAAGCTGGGAAAAATCTGGTGGGCGCTTTTCATCAACCCCGGCTCGTGGTGTGCGATCTCAAGACGCTGATCACTCTTCCCGAGCGCGAGTTTCGCGCGGGCCTGGCTGAGATTTTCAAATACGGCATCATCTACGACGACGTGTTTTTCGAAAAGCTCGAATCCAACTTATCACATTTGCTCTGGAAAGACCGCAAATTCCTGGCTGAAGTGGTGGCTCGCTGTTGTGAAATCAAAGCTGAGGTGGTGGCCCAGGATGAAACTGAAACGGGGCTTCGAACGATTCTCAATTTCGGCCATACGATCGGGCATGCCATTGAGTCGGCGTTCGGTTACGGAGCGTATCTGCACGGTGAAGCGATCTCCATCGGCCAGGTCGTGGCGGCCATGGTTTCGAGTCGTCTGACGAAGCTTCCTCATGGGGATGTGGAGAGAATCCGTTGCCTCTTCGAACGCGCCCAACTGCCCACGACAATCACCTTGGGGGCGGCTCAATTGAAACGGTTGGAGGCCGCGATGCGCCTCGATAAGAAGGTCTCGGACGGCACCGTCAAATTCGTCCTGTCAGAACGAATCGGCACGGCGTCATGGGGACATCCCGTCGAGATGGAATTGATTCGGTCGGTGCTTCAAGAAATCCGCGCGGAGACGTCTCCGGATGGTTCGAAAGCGTAGCGCATGTTGCATTCGCCGGGGCGGGAGGTTCTTCAGCACCCGGAAGCCGCTTGGATGAGGGGGCTCGGCAACGCCGCGTTGATACTATTTCTGCGGAGCTTCCGCCTCGATCCTGACGAACTCCTCATCCTTGAGCACCAACCCGGAAACGGTCCCGGTGCTGTCCCACTTTGGTGGCTGAGTTCCGACGTAACTCCGGTATTCTGGCGATTCGCTTCCATCCACGACCAGCACGGAGCGGATGCCGCGCTTTGCCCAGTAAGCTAGATGCTTGCTATCAGCGCTGAACGCCATGGATCTCAGTCCAATGCCGTCGTAGGCCCTCCCCGGCACACCATCGGTCACGGCGACCCAAGAGACGCCGCGCTGCGCCGAATAAACAAGGCGTGATCCGTCAGGGCTAAAAATCGGACCGTCTGCTGAGATCCCTAGGAAAGGGGGCCCTTCCTTGTCGTCGAGCACCACCACCGTGTCAAGATCCCGCTCGGCTTTGTGGGCCACACGATTGTTCGCCGGTCCGAACACCGGCGGACCGACCGCCCGCATTCCCGCCCCTGCCACCCCATCAAGCACAAGGTTGACCAGATCGCCCTTCTTTTCAACGTAACCAAATCGGGCGCCTCCCTTGGAAAATGCGAGGCTTCCCGTGATGATCGCCTCGCAAAGAGGGCCTTCTTTTCCGCTCAAAACCACACGCTGCTCCTTCCCGGAAACCGCGCGATAAGCCACCCGTCCACCGTCGGCGACGATCAGATCACTGATGGCGTCGTACTCCTTTCCCTCCACGCCCTCCACGATCACGAAATATTTCCCCCGGCGAACCGCGAGATAGGCCAGGGTTTTACCATCGGCGCTGAAGTAACGGGTTCCTCGACCAACCGCTTCGAACGAAGGTCCCGGTTTGTCATCGACCATGAGTTGCCATTTCCCGTCGCGCCTCGCCGCATACGCCACGTGGTCGCCGCCTTCGCTGAATTGGGGATCTCCTTCCCCTATCTGATCGAAGGCCGGCCCTTCCACATCATTGATCACAACGAAAAATCGACCCCCTCTTTGGGCGACAAAAAGAACCCTCTTTCCGTCCGGGCTGAACTCGGCCCGGTCGATGGACTCAAACGGTTTCCCTTCGATGCCATCGACAGAGACAAAACTGTTGATCCCACGGATGCCGATGAACAAAAGCCGTTTGCCATCGGGGCTCAAAGCGGGGGTGCCGAACCCGACGCCATCGAGTGTTGCCGCGCGTTTTCCATCGACGAAAACGTGCTGTTTGCCCCGCTGAATCACCACATAAGCCACACGCCGAAAATCCGAACTCACGACCACGCTGGCTGGCACGGCCCCCGGTTCGGCCTTCGCTAAGACCACTTCCTTCAGCTTCAACGGCATCACAGTTGCCGCGTGGCACCAGTCTGTTGAGTGGGCCAGGAGAACGACGAGGGCCAGGAAAGCGACGTGAACGCGATTCTGAGTTCTCCTCAATAATTCAATTCCAGTGGAGCCTGCGGCTGCGGAAATGCCGTCATGGGGGTGCCCGATTCGGCCGTCGGTAGGTTCGGGCCCCATGGCATTCATTTGGTGGCGCCACGTGTCGCAGCGCGAAAGTCTTTCAAAAGGGTCACCACTTCATCAAAGATAGCTGCGGGCACAACGGAACCGCGGATCTTCGGGTGTGTTCTGGCGATCACTTTCACCCAATCCGCCTCAATTTCGGGAGTCACAGCCTGCACTTTTAATTTCTGCTTGTCTTGCATCACCAGGATGGCTGCGTTGTCTTCGCTCCGGCTGTTGGTCCTGATCTCGCTCCCGGTTTTCTCGCCGTCGGCGATCAAAGCCGCCCGTGTGTCAGCCGACAGTTTATTCCAGGCTGTGGACGTCAGCACCATTGCCCCGACCACAGGAACCCACTTCAGATCGAGCATGTAACCGGTCTGGGTTCCCACTTGCATCGCGTTTCCTATGAACGCCGGGATGGGGATGGCGTTGATCATGTCAGTGGACAGGCTCGAGAAAATTTTGTCAGGTTCGAGCACCACAGGTTGGTAGTATTCTTTGAGAATCTCGACGGCCTCGGGATCGCCTGATGAGGTGAACACCTTCAACGGTTTCAAATCGGAAGGGGTTCGGATCGGCACTTTCGAGAACCAACGAACCCAGCCCGCGTCGCCCCAGAACAAGACCACGAACCCTTTTTCGAGAAAGATTCTTTCAAGTTTTGGCCGGAGTTTCTCACGCACATGATCGACCTCCTCCCAGGATCGAAACATCATGGGCATCATCTGGAGTGCGGTGACAGACTTGTCAATTTGTCCCATGCCGGCGGCGGTGAGCATCGCCCCTTGCAGTTGGTTGACGCGCATGCGCCTCACGATGGCCGGTTCACCCCCCTGGCTCTGGGCGTAGATATCGAGGGCGACCCCGCCGCCCGGCGCGGACTTCCAGCGCTGTCCCATCGCTTGCAGGCTCGCATGAAAGGACGAGCCCTTCGGAGCCACCGTGGCGATCCGGATGACAGGCAGCGCGTCGGCTGCACAGACTTCTCCATGCATGAGGCGCGCCGCGCCGCCGATGAGCGACACAGCACCCGCAAGTGCGAAGGCTTGTCTTGTCAATTTCTTCAAAAGCATACGTGGCATCGGTATTTCAGACTATTATCATTGAGCAGGCGGTAAAAAATACTTGTCGAGCCGCGCCAAAAGCCAAATCGCCCGGCGTTGCATCACCAGATTGACCAGGCGGTTTTCGCGTGATGCCTGAACATCCACAGCCAGCGCTCTCGTCAGCAACTTCTCGAAACCTGCCCGATCTTCCTGCGGAATGCAAACTGCCTCCGCGTAACTCACCAGGGGCCCTGCCTGCTTGCCGCCGGACAACTCCATCGCGCGTTCGAAATGTTTCGTCGCCCTTTCCACCGCCTTCTCCCCGTTGCCCTGTCGCGCCATCTCGTAGGTGATCAAAAACGAATGAATCGCCCCCTGACCGAACTCTTCGTCCAACTCCAACGCCCGGTCGATCATCGCTTCGATAAGCGCGATGTCCGCCACGAGGTTCGGATCATCCTTTGAAATAGAGATGGCCGCCGCCCAAGATACCGCCGTCCAATACAGCAGCCCCGCCTCATCGCGCCGACAGCCCTTTACCGCTGCGTTCGGGTGCTCGCGAAGCTGGGCGCGGAAGCCGGGTCGCTTCAGCTCCAGACCCCGTAAACCGTAATCTCTGGCACGAAGGTATAGTCGCCGCGCGCGGTCTCGATAGGGCTTGGCCGCAGCCATGTCGGTCTCCTGCAGTTCATCCGCGTCTTGATGGACAAACGCGAAGGCGTACTGGGTGAACCCGCTGGCGGCTGCGGTCAGGAGTCCTTTGTGCTTCGGGGTCTCTTCCAGCAAACTCTCCATGAGTTTGAGACTGAATGGCACCGCGGCCTTCACCAACTCCGGGTCGTCGTCGGATGAAAAGGTGGTGCCCCCAGCGGCGAGGGCGTCTCCCAGCTTGTTGACGGCGAGCTTCCTCACTGAGCAACCCGTGCCCAGCAGCAAGGCCACGCCCACCGTCGTCCATTGTCGAATTCGCACGCGAGTGTTCACGTTATCCAAGCCCCATCTTGAGCCTAAGCCCAGGTCTTGTAAACGAAATGGTCGCCAAGTCCAGCAGTTCTCATTTTGGGCCGGTGAAGATGGGGCAGCCCTCCAGGTCTGCTCGTCGCGGGGGCCTCTGGCGTCTGAACTCAGTAAAACGACCCTGTTTAGCCTGATGCTCGAGCCACTCCAATTCCATGCTCCTAATCGTAATCGTAATCGTAATCCACCCATCTATTCAGAGGGCAATACACGAGGATTAGGTTCTTACTCATCGAATCTCAATGATTTATCTCTCAGAATGTGAACCACGGAAGCAAAACCGAAAAGGGACCGAATAATTCCGCTTTGTATTCGTTGGGTTGCCCCCGTCGGTTCCATTTCGGTATTCTTTCCGTGGTTAATCCCCATGTCCGAGTCCGTGGTTCAAATTTCAAATATCCTTGGCTAGGATTCCGATTAGGAAAAATGGAGGCATTGGAGTGGCGCATTCAGATCACGATTTCAACCGATTTTACTGAGTTCTGAGTGTCGGAGCCCGGTTCCAGCGGTCGACTTGTGGGGATTGAACGAGGGAGCGTGTGCCGTCCGGCCAAAGTATCTCAAGCTTTTCGATCGTGATCAGGTCTCCAAGCCCGAAGTGGGCTGCGGGAGCGTGTTGAGAACGATAGGAATCCCCGGTGATCAGCCATCGGGTTTGCACCCCGCGGGAGGTCACCAACCGGACCCGCGCCCCCATCCACGAGCGGTTGGCGTTATCGAGTCGAAGACCAATCCAGTGCCCGGCGTCCGGCAAGGTGTTCCGGAGCACACGCAGGCGGGGCCTCCGCTCGGGCCAAGGGCTGAAAGTTGCGAAAATCAGATCAAGCCTGCCATCGCCATCCACGTCATCCGCCGCCAGATTTTGTGCATCCTCAGGGATCGCCGTTCCCAGCAAGAAGGACACATCCTCATAATCAAAGCCTCCCGTATTCATGAAAAACCCCTGGCTCTGCCACCCGCCGTAGGAGGCCCCTTCCGCAACGCGTCGGGTATGGGCGGAGCCATAGTAAAGGCTGGTCGCCGGGTCATTGGTCGATCCCGCCACAAAGATGTCGTGCAACCAGAATTGGCGTTCGTAATCTTTGACGTTCGGTCCCGTTTCGTGCCCGCTGGCGATGGCGGCGTCAAGAAAACCGTCGTTGTCGAAATCGAAGAGCGACACCCCCCAGGCCCAACCAGCGTGCGCAAGACGGGCCGCAAAAGGGGCGAGGCGCAGCCCGTCAGGGCTTCCCAGAAATAGACGGTTGCCGTAGGTCATGGCGGCTCTTTTCGATGGGTTGCCCATCAACCCAGGTCGAGCAATCCCCTGCGTGTCGAGCCGCGTTGCCGTAGGGGAATTCATCCCCATCGCAAACAGGTCTGGGAGTTCGTCAAAGTTAATGTCCGCCACGGCATGGGCCATTCCAAACAGGTGTCGCGCGTCCCCCAGATTCTCCGTCCTGTCGAGGAACCGTCCGTGTCCATCGTTCGTGTAGAGGTCCACGCCCGAGAAATCGCTGATATTCACAAGATCCAGGTCTCCGTCCCCATCCAGATCCACGAATGACGCGCTGTATGTCCGACGCCCTCTTTTCGTGGCGAGCCCAGCCTCCTGGGTGATGTCCATGAATCCGGCCGGGCTCTCATTGCGCAGGAGAAAGGATGGGAACCCGTCGTTTGCATCAAAGTAGGGAGTCGGAAACTGGCCCCCTTGATACGGCAGCTTATATTGCGTGAGCCACAGGTCGAGATCGCCATCCCCATCGGTGTCTCCCGCAGTGATTGTCTGGGGATGCTGCAGCTTCTGGGCGGCGGTCCAGACCCACTCCCCTGGCCCTGGAAAATGTCCACGGCCATCGTTCACGCACAGCCATAGTCCCTTCCCTGCGGCCAGCAAAAGATCCGCGTGCCCGTCCCCGTTGAAGTCCGCAACAAGAGCCGCAAACGCTCGGCCCTCCGGAAGAGTCGTGAGCGGCTCGGAGCGAAAAGTTCCTGCATCGTTCCAAAAGACCCTGTTCGCTCCCACGAGGATGATCTCTGACAATCCGTCTCCGTTGAGATCGTGGAGCAGCATCGGATCCACGAAACCGGAGCGTGTTAGGGGATTCAATTCTGCTTGAAAAATCTCCTCGAACACCGGCCGGCCGGATCGAACAAGACATCTGAGGTTCCGCACTGAGACCGTCCCCGGGACTGGTGGGCTGGCGTTGTCCAGGCCCGCTTTCCAGGTGACGAAAAGCTCCCCTCTTAGGATGGCGCGTTGCGACCGGGTTTCGTTGAGCAGCTCTGCGGTCATCGCGATTGTGGACGTGGCGGCGCGGGAATGCTCGGAGGGCCGGAATGCTGTCTCATCCCATCGCGTTCGACCCAGTCGCCAGCCGTCATTCCGCCAGGCTACGAGGGCGGTGCGCCAAGTTGCTGCGTCGAAGAAAACGGCACTGGCGTTCGTCGCCGCATCGGTGAAGGTCACTTTTTGGATCCCGTGCGGGAGGGCTTGCACGGAGTTTGTGGAGCCGACACGCAGTGCTCCTGGGTCGAACTCCTGAAGCGCCGCCAGGGGTTCGGGTGCGCGGTTAAGCGAATTCCAGAGGGTATGGAACACGTCTTCGTGCCTCTGGGCCTCCAATTCCGACCGCCACACCGTGGCGTCCGCCTCGCGTTCCTGGTTCTCCAAGGCCAGGAAGACTTGTGCCTGAGCCTCCGTCACGGCACCGGCTCCCTTGGAGTTTAAGAAGGGCGCAGGGTGGCCAACAAGGGGCGCAGGGCGTTGCCGCCATTGTCGCGCGGTAAGCAGGCCCGCGAGCAAGGCAAACAAAACCCCAAGCCGCCACTGGTGAGAACGAGGCATCGAGTGAGCCATCGTGCCTCACGGACAGGCCTTTGTGAATCGGTAAACTTTGAACTCAGTAAAACGACCCTGTTTAGCCTGATCCTCCAGCAACTCCAATTCCCCGCTCCTAATCCTAGCCAAAGATATTTGAAATTTGAGCCACGAACTCGGACATGGGGATTAACCACGGAAAGAATACCGAAATGGAACCGACGGGGGCAACCCAACGAATACAAAACGGAATTATTCGGTCTCTTTTCGGTTTTGCTTCCGTGGTTCAAAATCTGAGAGATAATTCATCGAGATTTGATGAGTAAGAATCTAGCCAAACAGATTTGAAACTTGAACCACAGGGATACGGAGACACAGAGGGGGAAAAGTTTGGTTCCATTGTTTGTTCTTCTCTGTGCCTCCGTGCCTCTGTGGTTCAAAATCTGAGAGATAATTCATCGAGATTTAGGATTTAAGAATCTAATCCTAACACTACAGCGACACTTTTTTGGAAATTGACCACGGATTGCACGGATAAGATGAGGGTGGATTCCCTCCCATCCGTGTCATCCGTGGTTGAATTCTCGGATGAAGTGTCGCTGTAGTGCTAATCCTAATCCTATTCTAGCCAGTTGATTTTAATTTCCTTTTCCAGCACCTTGAACTCCGGGTCGCCGGTGACCAGTTCAGCATGTTTTGTTTTCGCCAGCGCCGCTGCGAACGCGTCGGCGTAGGACATTTTGTTCGTGGCCTTGTAGATAGCAGCCTGCTTGGCCTGATGGATGTCAGCATCCACCAATTCCAGCGGCAGCCGGGCCAGGTCGCCCGCCGCCGAGTTCGCCGCCTCCTTGCCGCCCGTGCGCCACATGCCGTAGTAAATCTCGCCCCAGTTCACTACAGAGAGCAGCAGCCGGATTTCCTCGGCGCTGGCTTTGTGGATCAATTCTTCAACCACCTGTCCAGCCGGTTCGTCCTTGAAGAAGGCCAGCAGTGCCCATGAATCCAAAACCTTGGCAGCCATTTCAGCGACCTTTTTCCTCGCGCTTCATTTCCTTGAGCGTTTCCATCAGGGGCAGATGCTTGTATTTCCCGCGCAGGCTTTTGATGTAGGTCCGGGTGATGGGGTTCAGCAAAATGCCGTCCGGCGTGGCAACCACCGTGGCTTTTGTGCCCTCCTCGATCTCGAATTCTTTGCGCAGGCGGCGGGGAATGACCACCTGTCCTTTCGTGCCGAAATGCACGATGTCTATCTTCAAAGGTACACTCATGGTAAAAAGTTATACAACTTTTAAAAAGTATGTCAAACAGCTACTAGTATGACTTGCGAATAAATGTAGCCAGATGTTGTCCGAACATGTTGTACCGCCGATTGAACACGGCAACCAACCGGTGGAGCATTGCCTGCTGGGGCACCGGTTTCCGTTTGCACAAGTGAAGCGACCCCGCGGCGGCGTGAGTTGCACCCAACAGCAACTGGAAAAGGCTTTGGGAATTGCAAACCATCCTGAGTTGTCGCAAAAGAGAGGGCATGCCCGTGTGTTTCATCCTTCTGTTGTGGGTCGCCCTCCTGGCGGGGTTCGGCGCTGGGTGTTCTCGGGATCCGGGAACCGGGGCTCCACTTGTCTCTAAACCGTCGGATTCAGGTCAGGTTCCTGAGTCCTCTGAAGGCATGGAAGTGTTGCCTCAGGTCGCCCATGTGCCCACGTATGCCGGTTCCAAGGATTGCAAGGCGTGTCACGAGAAACAACACGTGAGCTGGTTTCAGAGCTACCACCGCACCATGACCCAACTTCCACTGCCCGACGCAGTGCAGGCTGATTTCAACAACGTAACCCTGACGAATTTGAGCACCCGTTACGTTCTTAGCCGCAAAGGGGATGAGTTTTGGATCCGTATGGAGAACCTCCTTTCAACCGGGGACATTGCCAACCAGGAGGTGAACGAGGTTCCGCTGGGCCTGGTCACAGGGTCGCATCACATGCAGGTATTTTGGATTCCAGTGGGGCTTGGGAACTGTCAGATGGGTTTTCCCTTCACTTGGTTGATCCCAGAACGACGTTGGGTTCCACGCAACAGCACCTTCGTCCGCCCCCCGAGCATGGAGTACCGACCGGAAACATGGAACCACATCTGCGCCCGATGCCACGCGACCGCCACGCAGCCGAATTATGATCGGACCACCAAAACCTGGAACACTGAGGTCGCGGATTTTGGCATCGCCTGCGAGGCGTGCCATGGCCCCGGTGAACGGCATGTGACCCAACAACGCGAGCTCAAGCGATTGAACCTGAAACCCGATGGCCGCGGCACCAACCTCCTGATTGTACAGCCGGAAAAACTCAGCGCAGCGCGCGCCTCCCAGGTCTGCGGCTATTGTCATTCCATGAAGTGGTTGGATCGCAAGGAGGGCTGGCCCGAGCACCCGTTTACATTTCGTCCAGGCCAGGACCTGGATCAATCAACGCCGGTCATCCGCCCCAAAGAAATCGACCGCCAACCCTGGCTGCACAGTGTGCTGGAGAAGAACCCGGACATCCTCAACGATTTTTTCTGGTCTGACGGGATGATCCGCGTCAGCGGGCGCGAATACAACGGGTTGATCGAGTCGCCTTGCTACAAAGGGGGCCAGTTTTCGTGTCTCTCCTGCCATAGCATGCACAAGAGCGAACCGGATGACCAACTGGCGCATGATCGCCACACCGACAAAGCGTGCGTCCAATGTCACACGCGGTTTCAAATGGGCGCGGAAGTGACAGCCCACACCCACCACCGGGCCGGATCCACGGGGAGTGCGTGTTACAATTGTCACATGCCCCACACTTCTTACGGTGTTTTATCGGCCATTCGCAGCCACCAGGTCAGCAGCCCGAGGGTCGCGGACCACTTGGCTACCGGCCGTCCCAATGCGTGCAATCTCTGCCACCTGGACAAATCGCTCGCTTGGACCTCACAGAATCTCGCTGCATGGTATGGTCATCCGATGCCTGAACTCCAGGAAGAGCAGTCCACCCTCTCGGAATCGGTGCGTCTTGGTTTGGGTGGGGACGCGGGACAGCGCGTCCTGTTCGCGTGGCATTTCGGTTGGGAACCAGCCCTCCAGATCTCCGGAAGGACCTGGATCCCTCCCGTCCTCGCCATTCAACTGGATGATCCTTACGCGGCGATTCGGTGTGTGGCGGAACGGTCGTTGCGCCGCGTGGAGGATCCGTTGGTTCCCGTCGGCTACGACTACACGAGCGACCCAGAAACTCGTCCCGAAGCGAGCCGCTCGATCATCCAGAGTTGGGCACTCAAAACGACCGCTTCCACCAACTTGGCCATACCCGCCTCAACATGGGTGGATCCTGGCAATCCAATGAAAATGCGCGAACGGTTCGGACGCTTGGAAAGTCAACGCAACGGAAGACCTGTCCGACTCCGGGAGTGAGTTGGAATTTGCGTTCAGCGGCCACCGGTAGCCAACGCCCGCAAAGCTCTGGCAGCTTCGGCGGCAGCCGGGCTTGTCGCTCCCGCCTCGGACAGTTTATCCCGCACCTGCCGGGAGAGAACCATGAACTGGATGCTTTGCTCGGGAGTGGTGCAGGCATCCCGGACCTTGAACAAGGCGGCCATGGCTCCATCATAATTCTTTTTCTCGATGGCGACCCAAATATTCGTCGCCCCGGGCAGCGCCGCCGCGCCTTCAATCACACTGGTGTCCTCTCCGGATTTCTTGCAACCGGTGCTAAGACCCACCGCGACAAGGCACACCAGAAACACTGCAACTCGAGCCAAATAAATCATGAGAGTGGAGCCGTTACAACGAGCATCATCGACTTCGTACTGAGCACTTAGTGTGGATTTGAATTTTCAAACCGACGAACTCAGTAGCGAGGTCCGTTCAAGATGTCGTTCGGGGCGGGAAGTTTCCTTGTGACCAGATCATAGCACCTGTTCCATTTGATCAGTTGGGCGCTGCCTCCGAACATCCCGACCACAGCCCCGCCGGAAAGGTTTTTCGCGGTCGCATAAGGAAGGGTGAGGTGATTGGCCGCGCCAGAGTGGCGCAGCGATAGGGTTTCCCCGATGGATTCGGCGTTGTTCCCGGCGTCGTTGAAGAAAAAGGACTCGCTTTCGTTTTGTTCCCACATCTGCCAATCCGTCGCGTTAAAATTTGTGAGCTTGAAGGTCTTGCCATCGGGAGTTGGGGCGGCCCCTTTGCTTCCGGTGTAACCGCCGATGGTGCCATTCCAGCAGTAGGACGTGAGTTTGACAGGGCGCCCAATCCAGAGTGGCTTGAATTTGCCGCTACCACGCTGCGCGACGTCCTTAGGGCACCAGAGCACTTTCTGATCGCTGAGGATCGGGCCCAGTTGGCTGATTTTGAAAAAGGCCAACTGATTGCTCCACGCCGCCGAGTTCAGATCCTTGCCGGCTGCCGAACCCGGTGTGTTGGGAAAACCCGGGAGCCGTCCCGCGTTGACGGTCGCGTAACACCAGCCATCCGGGCCTGACAAATCCCCACCCCACGTAGGATGGGCGTTGTAGTCGTTGTTGTCGGTCGCATACATGTTGTTCGCGAGCAACACTTGTTTGACATTGTTGAGGTCCAATGCCATCTGGGCTTTGTCCTTGGCCTTGCTGAGTGCCGGTAGCAACATGCCCGCCAAAATGGCGATGATGGCGATGACAACCAGGAGCTCAATAAGCGTGAACGCCAACGCGAATCCACGCGGGGCTTGGACTCTGTTTGAATAACCGGGCTTGCTTCTCATAAAATTGTGCTGTGCTGTTGTGGGTTGGGAACTCTCCACTCCTTATCATTCAGCCTCCACCCTGTCAAAAACTTTTAAGACCTGTGCCCTGTGCCTTCTCACGCTCACTCACTCACTCATCCCCCATCACGCATGCTGAACCCTGCTTTGTCCTCTCCCGATCACAATCTTGATCTGAATCCCTCGCTCCGATTCAGCGGCAACATCCGACGATTAGGATTAGGATTAAAATTCCAATTAGGAGTCGGAGGAAGAAGGGGGAATTGGGGCACCTTCATGATCAGGCTTAACGGGCTTGTTTTATTGATTTCTCTCGTTCTTGGCGTCGCCTCTTGTGGACTTCCAGCTTTTGCCGCGGATCCCGCACACGGTCTTCAAACTCGACTTCCCTGGATTGGGTCAGGCCTTGTGGGTTCGCCTGAGCCCCCTCTGCCCTTCACTGTGGAAAAAACGTTCACCAACCTCACCTGGAAAGCCCCTCTCTATGTCGCCAAAGAGCCCGGGACCGACCGCCTTCTTGTTGTCCAGGCCGGAGGCGAAGTGGATCGCCCCTCACGCGTTCTCCGTCTCAAAGACCACCCAGACACGGCGGAATCAGAACTTTTTCTCGAAGTGCCCCACAGACTCGTTTATTCTGTGTGCTTTCACCCGGGCTACACCACCAACGGGTTTCTCTACGTCTTTAGCAATGGCACAACCGGCGCTCCCATCCGGACCAATCGCGTCAGCCGCTTCACCGTCGACCGGCTTCCCCCTCAGCATATCAAGCCCCTGTCCGAGGAGACAGTGATCGAATGGACCTCATCGGGCCATGACGGTGGGGACATGGCGTTCGGTCCCGAAGGCCTATTCTACCTGACCACAGGGGATGGCTCGAGCGATTCAGATACGTTGAACTCAGGGCAGACCATGGACGATTTGCTTGGAAACGTGTTGCGGATCGATGTCGATCGACGGTCGGGTGAGAAGCCCTACGCGGTGCCCTCCGATAACCCGTTTGTGGGCATGGCTGGAGCGCGGCCGGAGATCTGGGCTTACGGATTCCGGAATCCCTGGCGCATGAGCATCGCCCGTAAAACGGGTCAGGTTTGGGTTGGCAACAACGGGCAGGATCTCTGGGAGACGGCGCAGTTGGTCCGGCGCGGCGAGAACTATGGCTGGAGCGTTTACGAGGGCAGCCACCCCTTTTACCCTGGCCGCAAACGCGGACCGACACCGCCCGTGCCTCCCACCATCGAACATGGGCATTCGGAATTCCGCTCGCTCACCGGGGGCGTGGTCTACGAGGGTCGTGCGTTTCCAGAATTGACCGGTGCTTACATTTACGGGGACTATTCCAGCGGCCGCATCTGGGGCATGAAACACGATGGCCGACGTGTGGTCTGGCATCGTGAACTGGCGGACACATCCCTTCAGATCGCGGCATTCAGGATGGACCACCGAGGGGAACTCCTGATCGCCGATCACGGCGGCAACAGTCTCCAACGACTCATCCGGTCGCCCAAACAGAACCGCCCGGTGCCGTTTCCATCGCGGTTGAGCGAGACCGGTCTTTTTGCTTCGACGAAAGAGCATCGCACGGGCCCAGCCATTATCCCTTACACCGTGGTGGCCTCGGCCTGGTCGGATGGGGCGCAGACGGAACGGTTTATGGCGGTCCCGGGGGAGGAGAAGGTGGGCTTTGACTCTGGGCGCGGTTGGAACTTTCCGGATGGCACAGCCCTGGTTCAGACGCTCTCGCTGGAGCGCGAACATGGCAGGCCGGCGTCGCGCTTTCGCGTTGAGACCCGGGTCCTGTTGCGCCAGCAAGGCGAGTGGGCGGGCTACTCCTATCGATGGAACACGGACCAAGCCGATGCCACGTTGGTGGGGAGAGAAGGTGCGGCGGCAAGTTTTCCGGTTCGTGGACCGCAAGGAGCCGGGGAGCAGGGTCAGACCTGGCGCTTCCCTAGCAGGAGCGAATGCATGGCCTGCCACAGCCGGGCGGCGAACTTCGTGCTCGGGATCACGGGGTTGCAGCTCGACCGCGAACATGACTATGGCACCGTTCGGGACAATCAGTTGCGCGCCCTGGAGCACATTGGATTTTTCAAAGGAAGCCTGACCAATGCTCCGAAAGATCTGGGCCGTTTGGTCAACCCGCTGGATCCTTCCCAGGATCTCGAGGCACGGGCACGCTCCTATATGAACGTCAACTGCTCCGGTTGCCACATCGAGGCCGGCGGCGGGAACGCGCAGATGCTGCTGGGCCTCTCGACACCGCGCGAGCGCATGAACCTGCTCGGCGCACGCCCGCAGCACGACACTTTCGGCATTCACAATGCCATGCTTGTGGCCTCAGGGGAGCCGGAGCGCTCCGTGATCATTCACCGGCTCTCACGCCGAGGGCAGGGGCAAATGCCGCCCCTTGTTTCAATGCGTGTGGACGATCAGGCCGTGGCGCTCATGCGCCAGTGGATCTCCGAGTTGAAGCCCGAGAAAAGCCTGGTTCGGGAGTGGCAGATGGAGGACTTTCCCTCGTTGTCCGAGACCCTCAAGGCGGGCCGGTCGTTCACCTCCGGCCAAGCCGCATTTCGCGAATCCGGCTGTGTTCAGTGTCATCGCTTCGCGGGGGAGGGTGGCAGTGTGGGCCCCGACCTCTCCGGGGTCGGACGCCGCCTCCCTGCGAGAGACATTCTCGAATCCATTCTCCAACCATCGAAGGTGATCGCGGACGAGTTCGCCAGCCACGAATTCGAAATGGCGGACGGCGAGACAGTCTCGGGCCGCATCGAGCGGGAGGATGTCCGGAGGATTGTCATCAGCTCGCTCTCCTCCAGCGTACCCGGCGTCGAGATTGATAAGAAAAAGATCCGCCGCCGGCAGCGTTCGTCGGTGTCACCGATGCCCGCAGGCATGGCCAATGTCCTTCAAAAGGAGCACGTCCTCGATCTCATCGTGTATTTGCTGAGCGACGGGGATTCTAAAGCTAGCGGGTTCGAGTGAGAACCTTCAGGCCTCAGTAAAAACGGTTGAACTCGTGATCTGGATGCGCAACCCCAATTCCTTCATTTTTCCTAATCTTAATCTTAATCTCCGGGTGTTGCCCTTGAAATAGAGGGGTGGATTACGATTACGATTACGATTACGATTACGAGCGGGAGCGGGGGAATTGGGGTTGCCGGAGCATCAGGCAAAATAGGCTTATTTTACTGTGGCTTTTCCTTCGAAGCCGCCACTCCACCCAGCGGCAGCGAGAGTTGGCGTGCCTGCAATTCGACAAGTCCGCTGGCACCCAGCCCTATCAAGCGCAACGGGCGGTTTACGAGCGTTTCCCGGGCCAGCATCCAGCATCCTAGTCGGAACAAGTCGCGCGCCTCCGTCAACAGCTCCTCAAATGACATCTGTCGTGTCAACGTCGTAAACTCTCCATAGCGTAACTTGACTTGCACAGTGTGCGCCGCAAGACGTCGTTGAGCCAGTTTTCCCGCGATGTCTTCCGCCTGCTCCTTCAAACACGCGCGCAGCGTGGGACGGTCGTCCGTGTCGCGCAAGAAAGTGTTCTCGCTGCTGATGCTTTTGACATCATCGCCGAGTTCCAGAGGACGTGTATCGTCGCCGAATGCGAACCGCTTTAGCTCCGGTCCCCAGGACCCGACCAGCGCCCGAAGATCGCCAGGATAATCCTGCAAATCCCCCACCGTTCGGAGGTTCACGCGGGCCAGCGACTCTTCCGTGGCTCTGCCTACTCCGTGCAATGAGCGCAGGGGCAAGGGTCGCAAGAACGTGACTTTCTGCGATTCCAGGATCAGCGTGAGTCCGTCTGGCTTTTGAAAGTCGCTCGCCAGTTTGGCGAGCAATTTGTTTGAGGCCAGCCCCACCGTTGCCGTAAGCCCACGCTGATGCGCCCAAGGGGTCACATCTCACAATTAAACAATTGACACATGACGGGAGTGGGATAAGCCTGACAGTTATGGCCCGACCATTGCGGATCGAGAAAGTGGGGGGATGGTATCACGTTACTGCCCGGGGTAACGAGCGCAAAGCAATCTTCCGTGACGACGCGGATCGGCGGCATTTCCTGGAGATCGTGGCTGAAATGGTCCCGCGCTTTCGATTGCGGCTGCACTGTTTTGTGCTCATGGACAACCATTATCATCTGATCTTGGAGTTGAGGGAGGAACAGGTTCGGGAGCGGATGAGAAAGTTGCAGGCCTACCGTTGGAGTTCGTATCGATGGTACATCGGCTTGGGAGCGGCGCCGACGTGGTTGGAATGCGACACAGTGCTGGCGTTGGGGGGCGGAGCCAAGACGGAGCCAAGGCGACGGTATCGGGAATACGTGGAGACAGCGGCCCGGGAGGGATTGGAGCAAAGCCCATGGGAGGCGATCCAGGAGCAAGTCGTGTTGGGCGGGGCGGAGTTTTTGGCGGGCTTGAGGAAGCAGATTCGCGGGGATGCCCAAGAGCAAATGAGAGCGCGGCGGTTGACTGAGGTGCGTCCGGACTTGGAGGCGGTCATCGCGGCGGTTGAACGGGTAAAAGGGGAGAAGTGGGATCAATTCCGTGATCGGCACGGAGATCGCGGTCGGGACTTGGTGCTGTATTTGGGACGCCGTCTGTGTGGCCTGAAGCTGAAGGAACTGGCGGCAGGGGTAGGGTTGCCGAACTACAGCGTAGGGGCGACGAACACCAAACGCTATGAACAGCGGTTGCAAAGCGACCGCACCGAGCAATCCCAAATGAAAGCGGTGGCTCACTTGTTGAATTGTGAGATGTGACCCCATGGCCCACAGCGGAAGCCAGAGAAACATGAGGGTTTTTGACCGCTCTTGCAAGTCACTCTTGCTCATAGATATACGCCTTAACTAAGCGCCATTCGGGACTGTCCATCAGCATGACGGAAGAGGATCATTGCGCTCAAAACGCGATGGCCGAACGAGTCAACGGGATCTTAAAGCAGGAGTATGGAATTGGGTTTGGATTCAAGACAAAGGCGCTGGCCAGGAGCGCGTTGAGGGAGGCAGTGCATCTCTACAATACGCGGCGGCTGCATACGGCGGTAAACTACCAGGTGCCCGAGGGGGTTCACAGTCGAGGCACTGTAGAGTTAAACTGAGAAGCCAGGTGCCCGACCGGGACGGAAGATTTCGCGCCACAGTGCCCCTTCGGGTCCACTCCGGCCTTGGCACTGACGTGCAAGGCCGGAGTGGACCCGAAGGGGCACTACTCACATCCAAAGCGATGCAGTGCAACCAGAGCTCAATCAGATCGATAACCGAAAGGGAAACATCGAGGATAAATGTGACAAATTTAAATCAGGACTTGACCTCCACGTAAAAAAGCAATTGCCTATCAATAATATTTATCAATTCCTCAAGGGACATGGGCGGGCTTTGTTTATTAGCTGGTTGCTGACGGGCTACGATCCCCTGCTCACGGCCCAATCGGGGGATGCCTCGACCGAGTTTTTTGAATCACGAATCCGCCCCTTCCTCATCACCGATTGTCAGGAATGCCACGGTCCTAAGCACCAGCGGGGCGGGCTGAGGGTCGATTCTCGCGAGGCGCTGCTCCGTGGTGGCGACTCCGGCCCGGCCGTGGTTCCAAAAAAGGCCCAGGAAAGCCGCCTGCTCCGGGCCATCCAGCACTTGGAGCCCGACCTATCGATGCCCAAGGAACGCCCGCGCCTGCCGGAGACGGTGATCCGCGATGTCGCCCGTTGGATCGAGGCCGGTGCGGTTTTCCCGGCGGCTTCCGGCTCTCCAGCGAACTCCACCAACAACTCTTCGGCTTGGCCTCGTGTTTTTGCAACTCGCCGGCAGTGGTGGAGTTTTCAAACACCGGTCAACCCCGCCCTCCCCCCGGTCAACCACCCCAACTGGTCAGTCCACCCTGTGGATCGATTCATCCTGGCTCGCCTCGAGGCCGAGGGATTGCAACCGGCTCCTCCGGCCGAACCCCAAGTCTGGTTGCGGCGGGTGCATTGGACCCTCACCGGACTCCCCCCGGAACCGGCGGAGGTCGTAGCCTTTCTAGCGGATCCCTCTCTCGAGGCCCGAACCCGAGTGGTGGATGCCTTGCTGGCCTCCCCGTGGTTCGGCGAGCGATGGGCCCGCCACTGGATGGACCTCGTGCGCTTTGCTGACTCCTACGGGCACGAGCAGGACTACACCATCCCGCATGCCTGGCGCTACCGCGACTACCTCATCCGCGCCTTCAACGCCGACGTCCCCTATGACCTGTTCGTCCAAGAACATCTCGCGGGCGACCTTTTACCGAGCCCACGCCGGAATGCCGAGATGGGTTTCAACGAATCAATACTGGCCACGGGATTCTGGTACCTGCACCAGGCGACTCACGCTCCGGTCGATCCGCTGCAAGATGAGGCAGATCGCATCGACAATCAGGTCGATGTCTTTTCCAAAACCTTCTTGGGCCTCACCGTGGCCTGTGCGCGCTGCCATGACCACAAGTTCGATGCCATCTCCACTCAGGATTACTACAGCATCAGTGCATTCCTCCGCGCCTCAAGACAGGACATCGCTTGCCTCGATCCGGATGGAACGTTGGAACCCCGCCTCAATTCGAGAATCCAGGATCACCAATCCATCTCCGAGAAACTTCGCCCGATTCTGCGAAAGGCGTTGAAAGACGCCACCCCTCGCGTGGCCCCCTACCTGATTCAGGCGCAGGAACTCCTCCGATCCACCATTGCATCGAACGCCTGGCCCGGAGAGGTGCAAAGCGCCGCACGACGCCACGGACTGGACGCCAGCATCCTGGATCGCTGGGTCGCAGAAGTTCGGACCGCAACCTCGGCGGCCTCGAACCATCCACTGCGGCCTTGGCTGGCTGTGGCGGCCAAACCGGCGTCTACGGCCGCACGATCGAACGGATCCGAGTCTATCCCGGCCACCACCAACCCTCCCCCGTGGACCCTCCGACCCGATCCCTCCACCTGGAAGGCCAGTGGACAAGCGTTCAGGACAACGGAATCCCCCGTCGACACTTGGCGGGTCGGTTCGTTGGGAATGGAATTCTTGCCGGGAAACATCGCTCACAGCGGTCGATGGGCCCCGAATCTTCAAGGAACTCTCCGCTCTCCGACCTTCACCCTGACCCATAATCATCTCCACTTGCGGGTGGCCGGACGCAGCGGAAAGATCCGACTCATCATCGCCCGCTATGGGCTCCGCGAGTTCAACCCCCTGCTCTTCGAATCCACCCAGATCGAGGTGGATGCCGGCGCGGACTTCGTGTGGCGGTCCATGTCTTCGGGGCTTCATCGCCATCGAGGACGTCTGGCCTACTTGGAGTTGCTGGATGATGGGGACGGATTCATCGCGCTGGATCAGTTGGTTGCCTCCGACGATCCGAAACCTCCACAGCCTCCCGAGACGGTCTGGAATCCCGAAGTCAACCTCCCCTCGCCCGCCCAAGCCGAAGCTCTCGAAAAAACGATCCATGCAGGCATCGATTCGTGGGCTCAAGGAACACCGAATCTCCTCAACCTTCACCTCGCATCGACCCTCTGGCACCGCGGCTTGTTGGATTGGGGAAGCTCCGGAAACGCGCTTGCCGCCCTCGTTGCTCCCGTCCGGGCCGCAGCCCAACAACTGCCCAACCCGATCCGTTCTCTGGCCATGACTGATGGTTCCGCGGAGTCCACCCGCGTCTTTCTTCGGGGCGAGCCACGCACTCTGGGGCAACCTGTGCAACGTCGGTTTTTGGAAGCCATTTCCGGTCCCGAACCGATGGCGATCACGCAGGGCAGCGGGCGCTTGGAATGGGCAAAGGCTATCACCTCACCCTCTAACCCCTTCCTGCATCGGGTGATCGTGAACCGTGTTTGGGCGCATTTATTCGGGCGCGGTCTGGTCGAGACGGTGGACAACTTCGGAGCGCTCGGTTCCCGCCCGTCGCATCCGGAACTACTCGACCGTCTGGCCCTCGATTTCCGCAGCGAGGGCGGTTCGCTCAAGCGGTTGATTCGCACGCTGTGCCTGACCAAGACCTTCGCTCAATCCAGCGAACCGCGGGATCCCGTGGCGGAAAGCCGGGATCCTTCCAACCGGTGGCTCCATCGCCAGAACCTGCGTCGTCTGGAAGCGGAGGCTCTGCGCGACGCGCTCCTAGCCACCGCGGGCAACTTGAATCACCTTCAATTCGGCCCACCAGTCCTCACTCACATCACCCCCTTTATGGGAGACCGCATGTGGGTCCGCAATGCCAATGGCCCCCTGGACGGAGAGCGACGGCGCTCCGTCTATCAGGAGACTCGGCGCAACTTCCTCTCACCCCTGATGGTGACCTTCGACTTGCCCATCCCCGACACTACCGTGGGTCGGCGAAACCAGTCCAATGTACCCGCCCAAGCGTTAACCTTGATGAATGACCCCTTCGTCCGACACCAGTCCTCGGCCTGGGCCAGACGTCTGCTGTTGGAGGGTGGAACCTCGACTACGGACCGCCTCTTCAGCCTGTACTTGCAGGCCTTCGGACGAACTCCCACACCGGCAGAAATCCAGACGCTGCAGGACCTCCTGGCCATGGGAACCCGGGATCTGGATTCGTCGCCCGCAGGGCCAGATGGGGAGATCCGCCTCTGGACAGAAATCTGCCACGCCCTTTTCATGACCCAAGAATTCACCCATGTCCCCTGACTTCCGTTACCATCGACCGCCTGCCTTCCACGGCCTGAGCCGCCGCCAACTGCTCATGGACAGCGCCTTGGGCTTTGGCGCACTGGCCTTGGCCACGCTCCTGGATGGAACCGGCCACGCGGCTCCTTCGACCCCCCCGGGGACCTCGGGCCAACGCGGCAAGCCTCACCACCGGCCCCGTGCAAGGAATGTCATCTTCCTCTACATGGACGGAGGGGTCTCACAGGTAGACACCTTTGATCCGAAGCCGCGCCTCACCCGAGAAGCCGGAAAGCCCTTCGGACTGCGCATGGAACCAACCCAGTTCGAGGAAAACGGAGCCACACTGGGCAGCCCCTGGACGTTCCGTCCCCGTGGCCAAAGCGGATTACCGGTTAGCGAACTTTTTCCCCAAGTGGGTTCCCGCGCCGACGACTTGTGCGTAATTCGCTCCATGGTGTCGCGTTTCTCGGAGCACAATGCCGCCAACTACTTCCTGCATTCCGGTAGCGGGATGGCGGGCCGTCCGAGCATGGGCGCCTGGGCCACTTACGGCCTCGGATCGGAGAACCGAGATCTTCCGGGTTATGTGGTGTTGGATGGAGGACTCATTCCCTCCGGCGGCGTCGACTGCTTTGGACCCGGTTTCCTTCCTGCCAGCCATCAGGCGTCGCTCTTGCGCAACGACCTGCCCGCGTTGGCCAACATCCAACCTTTGGAGACGGCGCCCGGCCTTCAACGCGACAAACTGACCTCGGTGCGCGCGCTGGATGCCGCAGTCCTGGCCCGACTCGGCTCCCACGATGCCCTCGAAGCGGCCATCGCCAACGCCGAACTGGCTTATCGGATGCAACTGTCAGTCCCCGAGGCGACTTCGATCAACGGTGAATCGGAAGCCACCCGACGCCTCTATGGCTTAGACGCCACCTCAGAACACACCCGCGCTTATGGCCGGCAATGCTTGGTGGCCCGCCGTTTGATCGAGCGCGGCGTCCGATTCGTCGAATTGACATGCACACGGGCCCATGGCAATTCCCGATGGGATGCCCATGGGGATTTGCGCAACAACCACTCGGTCAACGCCCGTGCGATCGACCAACCGATCGCTGGTTTGCTGACCGACCTCAAGGCGCGCGGCCTGCTGGATGAAACCGTGGTCCTCTGGTCCGGCGAATTCGGGCGCACCCCCTTCGCTCAGGGTCGGGATGGTCGGGACCACAATCCCCACGGATTCAGTCTTTGGATGGCTGGTGGTGGTGTTCGGGGTGGCATGGCCTATGGATCGACCGACGAATACGGCTACAAGGCCGCCGAGAACCCCGTCGAAATCCACGACCTGCATGCCACGCTGCTGCACCTGCTGGGAATTGATCACGAGCGGTTGACCTACCGCTTTGGTGGCCGCGACTACCGCCTCACCGATGTCCATGGCCGCGTGATTCAGGCCGTGCTGGACTGATGATGATCCAGCACGTGCTGGCTCGCCTGCACGACCAACATCCCATCGGGCGAAGTCGAAACGACTGTCCGACAACGCAGCGCTTCTACCCGGTAATGACGACTTGGGTCAGCAGCCGCGCGGACTTCCCTTCCACGTCAAAAAGCAATTTTCTATTAATCATTTTACACTTGGCTGGACAGGTCGCAAGCCCTGACTTTACAGAGGGCTGTACCCAACCTCTAACCTGTTAAGCCCAAGCATCTTAAAGATAAGTCACACCGGCCGGGTAGCTCCGGGAGCATCCGCAGTTCGCCGGACCTGCTTTTCGGCCCCCAGACCCGGGAAGTGCCGCTCGTAGCGGCGCCAACCGGGGGTTTCCCGGACTTCAACAGGACCTCGTGGCGCGTGCATGAGGAAGGCCTCGACAGGAGAACGTCGCAGTCGATCAAATCCCGAATCGGGTCCCAGTACGCTCAAGACCTTAGACCTTACTGAGGGCACCGGTCGCCTGGTCTTTGACACCCAGGCGACCTCCAGCAATCTCCGGGAAGTGCAGATTGAGAATGCGGCGCCCAAGCCGGCCAGCCGATGGCTCACGCGGGGCAACAGCGGCGACTCGCAGCCCGCCTATTCGCCAGACGGTGCGCGGGTGATCTTCCGTTCCAACCGCAGCGGCAATTGGAACCTCTGGGAGATGGCGACTGCGTCGGGCGCCTTGAGACGCATCACGGATGATCCGGGAACCGACTGGGACCCAGGCTTCACCCCCGACGGGAAGAAGATCCTCTGGACCGCAAATCGGAGCGGCAACTTCGAGATCTGGATCGCCGACACCGACGGTTCGAATGCGCGGCAGGTGACCCATGACGGGAGCGACGCGCAGAGCGGAACGGCAACACCCGATGGCTGGGTCGCCTACGTTTCTGCAAACCCCGCCAAACAGGGGCTTTGGAAGGTCCGAGTGGACGGGTCCCAGGCCACCCGTCTCGTTGAAGGCCTGATCGGTCCTCCGGAAGTCTCGCCTGATGGAAAATATGCCGCCTACTTCACCTTCGATGACGGTTTGAAAGTCGTTCGAATGGAGGACGGCGCGAAGGTTCCCTTCAAATTCCGGTCACTCTCCATCACCCAACCTCGCTGGATGCCTGGCGGACGAGCCATCGCCTTGCTCCGCTGGAACGAGAAGACAGCGGCGAATGAGGTTTACGTGCAGGACTTCGACCCGGGGAAGGACACCAGCAAGACACGCCGAAAACTGACCAGGACCTTCGACGACATGAATTTCACCACCTTCGGCATTTCTCCGGACGGCTCGCGGATAGTGGTCGCTCACCAGCTTGGCGGATCCAACCTGATGACGGCGGAGCGGGTTCCCGGCGTCCTGCCCCCGATGCGGAAAAAGTCAGCAGCGACGTCAACATCGCTCTCGTTGAGGGGCTCAGGTGACCCTGAGCAACCGCACGCGGCTGGGTCCGTATGAAATCCTCGCCCCTCTTGGCGTGGGAGGGATGGGCGAGGTCTTCCGGGCGCACGAGCGCGTATCATGAATGACGTCATGAGCCTGGGGATCTCAATCGATCACGACGCCGTCTCGGCATTCTGCCGCCGCCACTACAGAGCGCGGCTAGCCCTGTTTGGATCTGTCCTTCGCGACGACTTCGGCCCCCAAAGCGATGTTGACGTTTTGGTGGAGTTTCAAGCCGGCCACGTCCCGGGCCTCGCCTTCGTGAGCATGGAGCGCGACTTGTCCGGGCTCCTGGAGGGCCGGCGCGTAGACATGGTGACGCCGAAGTTTCTCAATCCGCGGATCCTCCGGATCGCAGACTATTTTCGCTGCAGATGCTCATCAAACCACGCTTGCATTCGCCTCATGAGATCCAGTCGGTGAGCGCGTTCCTCGACCGAGTGCCCTTCGCGCGGATAGACCACCAGAACGGCCTCCACACCCTTGGATTTCAGTTCGCGATAAAACGCGTACGAGCCGTGCAGGGAGACGAGACTCTCCCGTTGCCCATGCAGGATCAGCAAGGGCGTGTCGCAGTTCCCGACGAAATGAAGCGGCGAATGGGCTTGATACTTGCCATGGGTGCGGTTAGGAGTTCCGCCCATGGCGTTCTCAAAGAACTCGCCCCAACCAAGCAGCGAGCCTTTTCCCCAAAAAAGCGAGAGATCCATTACAGGTTCGTACGTCACTGCAGCCTTGAACCGTTTGGTATGAGTGATCGCCCAGGCGGTCATGAAACCGCCATTGCTCCAGCCGCCGATACCGAGCCGGTCAGGATCCGCGACCTTTCGCGCAACCAGATCGTCAACACCGTCCAGAATGTCATCGAGCGCAGCGCCACCCCAGTCCATAATGGCGTCGTTAAGCCTCCAATTCTGCCCTGTCACACCGCGCGCGTTCGGCAGAAACACAACGTATCCGCGCGAACTCAGCAACTGCGCCCATTGCCACCACGACCCCTGCCAGCCGGCCCACCACCCCTGATCGCCCACATGGGCCTCCACCACCATTGGATAGGCCCTTCCCTCCCGATAGTCTGGCGGCGTGACCAGCACGCCCGTAAGTTTGACGCCATCCTTCCGATTGGCCCAGAAGACTTCCGTGACGGTTCCAAGTTGGATCAAGTCGATTTGAGGATTGCTGTGAGTCAGGCGGCGCGCGGCGTCTCCGGGGGAAATCGTCCACACATCGGCCGGCGAGTCCGGGGTCTCGCTCACGTAAGCGATACGGCGGGCGTCGGCGGTGACGGAGAAATCCGGCCGCGGCACCAGGTACTCGGCGGTCGTGGCGATCTCGCCCTTCACCGTGTCCACGCGAAGCAACTTTGCACGAGTGCCTGTCAATGCCGCGGCCAGGACATGCGTTGAGTCGGGCGTCCAGAAGCACTGCTGTATTGTGCCGGGAAAGTCCTTTGCCAACGGACGAGCAATTCCACCCTCCGCGGGAACTACCGACAGCCAACCGCGCATCTTCCGCGGCGAACTCTCCATGAATAAGATGGACTTCCCGTCAGGCGACCAACGGACGAGCCCATCAGGGTAGATTTCGGAATTGTTGTTGAGTTCCCTGAGCAGGGCGCCGTCCGCGCGATGGAAGATACCGATGCGCCCTTCCAGCACCCGATCGCGGGTGATGAATGAAGCCACCAGGTTCGCACCATCGGGCGACCAGTCGAAATCGCCAACGTCCATATCCTGGCGGGTGGCGGGCGTAGGGATCCCTCCCCCGGCGCCGATGACCCAGAGGCGACTAAACTTGTGGTCCGAGTCGATCTCGATGGCGTCATCCCGCTGATCCTTATTGCGCTGCGCCTCGTCCGTCAGCCCGTCCTTAGCCACGAATGCGATCAGTCGGCCATCGCGGGACCATTTGTAGGCGTTCACGCCGGCCTTGGAATTCGTGACCTTTCGGGCATCCCCACCGTCTAGGCGCATCAGCCAAACTTGGGGCTGGCCGCCATCGCGGCTGGAAAGAAAGGCCAGAAGCCGCCCGTCAGGGGACCAGCGGGGTGAATTGTCGCTTTCGGGCGAGGCGGCAAACGGATGGGCCGCTTCACTACCGTCGGCCGGAACCATCCAGATGTCCTCGTGACGTGCCTTCTCAGGCTTCTTGGGATCGGCCGGCTCCATGATAACGAAAGCCAAAAGCTTACCGTCGGGTGATATCTGCGCATCGCTGACCTCGCGGATGCCTACCAGGTCTTCCGGGGTCAGCGTGCGCTTCTGCTGAGCGGAAACCGGAAGCGTCGCGAAGATGGAAAGCAGCAGTGTGCAGCAGCAGAATCGGGGTCTCGTCATAATGGATAGGAACAATCGATAGGTCATTTGCGCCGCCTTTTCTCCGTCAGCCCGAAGTCCGCCGGTCCGCTCAAGGTTCGATTCGAGGGCATCGCGTAAACCAGTTGCCCACAATCCGCTTCAGGGACGAATAGTAGTCCTGTCCTGAAGGTCTCGATGAAACCGCGATACGACGAGATGGCCGCGCCTATCGTGGCACAGTGCAACTGATAGGAATTTGCTTTTTTGACTCGGAGGGTAATTGGGTTCATTGGAGTTCTCTAGGGTTCAACCGGCCTTGATGACGAAATCGAACTTCGCCACGAAACCCTCTGATTCGCGGCGAGGCGACATGACGAGCGACGGGCGCACGCCGGCGTCATTATGAATCCACGGATCGCCCTTGAAGTAGAGCTGCGTCGTCAGGATCGGCAACTTCCCGGAACTGGCTTTGACGTGGATGTGTGCCGGGCGCATCTCGCCGGGTTCGCCATCGTAAAGCGGCTTCACGGTGCGCAGCGTGTAGCATCCGTCGTCGTCGGTGTAGAGCTTGCCGCGCAAGAGAAAGCCCGTGTTGTCGTAGCTGCCCGTGTGGTCCGCGTGCCAGATGTCGAGCAACGCGCCCTTGAGCGGTCGGCCATGCGTATCGAGGATGCGCCCCGTGACGGTGAGCGGCGTGCCGGCCATACCCTTCTCGAGCAACACGGAGCGGACGGCCCGCCCGGCTTGTAGAACGGGCCTTCCCAGTTGTTCTCCGTTTCCCGTGATTCTTCCGTCGCCGCCAGCAGGCTGCCGGGCAAGAACGCGGACGCCCCGGGCAACGGCAGTCCCACCGCGCTGAACATAACTCTGCGCAGCAGCCGTCGGCGGGACAGAAGTTCGGTCTGGAGGAATCCTAGGTGTGGTAATTCGTGAGGGTTCATTTTGTTTGTGGGTTGAGGCTGGCGATGAAACCGATGCACTTCATCTGGATTGAGGCATTTGGTTACTGCCCAGGTCCCGTCTTCGTCAGCGCGAGTCGGCGCACTCGGCCGTTGCTGATCGTTAACCCGGTCACCGTTCCGCCGGTTCCGCGGGTGAAGGTGAACGTCACGGCGTTGAAGAGGGTAAACGTATCGCGCATCAACGGTCGGAGCGTCACCGGTTCGCCGCGGGCCTGGCGCCACTCGAGTTTGCCGTCGTCCGTGACCATCACTCGAAAGGTCGCCTCAAGTTCACTGCTGAAAAAGGCTCCGACAAACACCGCCAGTTCCTCACGGGTCTGGGGCGGCGCAACGACGCGCTTGAACTTCGCCACGGGGAGCGGGGGAGAGAGCACCTGCAATTCCTGCACACCGCCAGACGCGACGGCGGGGAACGCGATTTCATCGCTGGTTTTACCGGCGCGAAAACGTCCTCCGCCGATCGGCACCAACGCATCGGAGCTGCCCTCCGCCACCAGCTTGCTGTCTTTAATCGAGAACCGGCGCACCTCGTCGGTCAACTCGTTCCAGTAAGCGCCCTCCAAGACCTTCAACTCCTGCTCGCTCATCGCCACTGCGGGTGGCAGTGGTTCGAACAGCCCAGGTCCCAACACGATCTCCGCCACTTTGCGCGTGAGCATCCGCGGCTGCATGGTGCTCAGATTGCAGAACACCGCGATCGCCAGATCGTGCTCCGGGAAACGCACGACATCGGATCGATAGCCGGCATCCGATCCGCCATGCCCCACTTCGACCACACCGCGGGGCTTCTCTGTGACGAGGCCGAGGCTGTAGCCTGTCGCGGTGCCGTTGTTCAACTGACCGGATACCAGCATTGCCTCGACGAAGGCGCGTCCGCCGACGCGGGGTTCGACAAAGTTTTGCTCCCACTTCAGCAGGTCGCCTACCGTCGTAAACAGGCTGGTAGCGCCATCGGTGTCGAAAACCGGAATGCTGATCGCCCATCTACCGCCAGGTCGCGGCTGATACGCGGAGGTGCGGCCGCGCACGACCTCGGTGTGGTCGTTGTGGAAATGCGTGGCGTGCATTCCGAGCGGCTTGAAGATTCGCGCGTCGGCGAAATCGCGCAACGAC
The DNA here is from genome assembly GCA_945865375.1 of Akkermansia muciniphila. Classification (GTDB taxonomy): domain Bacteria; phylum Verrucomicrobiota; class Verrucomicrobiia; order Limisphaerales; family F1-80-MAGS106; genus F1-80-MAGS106. The sequence continues at coordinate 33,217 of CAMBEJ010000043.1, forward strand.
TGGCCCGACACCCGTTTGACCACCACGGCCAGCAGGGTGAACCCCGTGTTGCAGTAAAGATACTCTTTGCCCGGCGGGAAGTTCAGCGCCCGTTGACGCGCTGCGATGGTGAGCACATCCGCTTCCGTGATGAGATCGTCTTCGCGCCAACCCGCCAGTCTCAGAAGGCTCCACTGATCCCGCAGGCCGCTCGTATGATGCGCCAGATGCGCCAGCGTGATCGTGTTTCCGTAGTCCGGCAGTTCCGGCACGTAGCGGCGGATGTCATCCGCCCAAGAAAGTTTGCCGTCCGCCACCAGCAACGCGACGGCCGCCGCCGTGAACTGCTTGGAAATCGAGGCGACATGAAAAATGGAGTCCGGCGTGTTCGGCACATCGTGTTCGAGATCGGACATGCCGTAGCCGCGCGCGAAGACCACCTGTCCGCCCCGACTTACCGCAACCACACAACCCGGCGAGCGAGTGTTGTCCCACTCGGCAAAAACGCCGTCGATTTGTTTGGCCACGGCGGCGTCGAGCCGCGCGGCGGAATTAGTCGCCTCCGCAGCGAGGAGCGGAAGAGAAGGCAACGAAAGAACCGCCCCGAGCACGAGCAACCACGGGGCGCGGCAGGTGGCGCGGCGGAGAAGTCGTCGGCGGGAAAGGAGTTCGATGGGTCGTGAGGCTGATTCTTGGAGTAGGTGTGTGTCCATGGCGTTGGTTCTCCCGGAGTTTGGCGAGGTTGTTGGTTTGTTCCAGAGGTTGTTGCCCCAAGTCGCCGTTGGTAGTTGATCCCTGGGAGCGCTGGCGTCTCGCCGGCGTTCTTGCCTTTTCGTTTGCGTTGCTCAGGTTTCATCCAAATCAGCGTCCCGAGAGATCTCGGACCCTACTTCGTCGCCGGGTTGTCGCCTGGTTGTCGCCGGGCTTTCGTGGAATCTTGAACGACCCTAAGTTCAGCGAGGTAACTCGTCCACTCTCTTCTTTGGTCAACTTGAACCGGTCACAATTTCACCACAGATTCAGGCGTGGATGAGGGGATTCCAAGGGAGCCATCAAAAATCGGAAATCGTTCCCTGACCGTAAGCGTACGTCTAACCCCATGGTTCCCTCATTGCCGAAAGTAGGCTATTCCACGATCGAAGGCGGAGCGAAAGGTCGACCAAAGTCGCGTGGACTTTTCTCACGCCTCCTTTGATTTAATACTGCTGCGACTGGGTTGGATGAGTGATCCGTAGCCAGCGATCCAGCGAAAGAGGATAGCATCCAAGTAGGACGAATCGGGAACCAAGGGGGTTGGGCGTACGCTTACCCTCGTGCAGCAAAATTTGACCGCCCCGGTTAGTTGCTTGGCTATCCACCCTCTGAATAAAAGTCCAGAAATGGCCACAGTCTGGAAACGCGTGTCGATCTCTGCCTGCGATCGGGGCGATGACAGGATTTGGGCTCTCGGCACCGGTGCCCTTACCGCCTCTCGTGTCCCCACCCGTATAACCCCGTGGAATTGCAATCCGCTGTCGGCCTCAAGAAATCGATCTGCATAAAACCCCGTATCCGACGCCGCCGTTCGGCTCCGCAAGGGTAGCGAATTTTATGGGCACAGGAGAGCGACGGAATGCCCCCCTGGTCGGCTAAGTTGTCTTCAACCAAAAAGAAGCTCCACCGCTGCCAACTTGCGCGAGTTCCGGTGGCAGGAGGTTATGCTCCGTTACATAAGCCACCGGCATGAACAACTCCGTGCCCTGATGTCCACCAAGAAGATAGGCGGCGAGCAAGTATTGTTCGGAGTAGAAACGGTTGTTCCAAGAGTCGGGATAATCGCGAGGCAAGAAAATATCGTGCACCTGGATCAACACGCCCGGCTTCAGATAGGGAATGACGTCGAGAAACAGGGTGGTGACATCCGAGTTGGTGAACACGCGATGCGAACTGTCGATGAACAGAATATCATCTTTCTCCAATTCGCTGAAGATCGCCAGATCCGTGGTTTCAAACGATTGACGAATCACGTCGTCACAGAGCGCGTTGATCTCTGCACGCGGGTGCGGATCGATCGAGGTGATCCGAGTGCCGGGCGAATGCGTGCGCTTGGCCGAGGCGGCAAATGTCGTGGAATAGCCACTGCCAATTTCAATGAAACGCTTCGGCCTGTGCATGCTGATCACCCCGTAAACCATGATCGCATCGAGGCCTTCGAACCATCCGTTCTTCCACTGAAGCGAGGAATCCGCGGACAACGACTTCGCCAGCGGCACATAGCTCCGGAGGCGCGCGGCAAATTCATCGCGTCGCTGGGCGAACAACTGGTCCAACCCCTCATGCGGGTTGTCAATCCAATGCGGCTTCGGATTCACCGGATAGTCGAGCCCGATTCTCATGCCACCTCCAACCTCGTTCATCGCGCCAAGAATGAGGTTCTGCAGTTTCGCGTCCACCGCCGCGCGATCTTCTGGCAGACAATTAACGTTGAGGGAATAGTTAAACTGCATCGGAATTTATCTTCAGGACTGAGCGAGACTAGGAAGGTTTAGTTTTTGGAGACGAATAGAATTTAGCCTAAAATTCTTGAAGATGAACTGTGCCCCTTCGGCAAGCCTGCGTTGGGGTAAAAACCCCGGCGGCGGGTTGTCGTCCGGAAGTTTTTGCGCGGGAGTTGTCAGGGTGGGCTCACCCTGGGGCCAATGTGACTTGGGCCTTGGTATAATTCCAGGGCAACCATTGGCTCGGGTTTG
>CAMBEJ010000044.1 GCA_945865375.1 Akkermansia muciniphila
CTCCGCATCATTCCGAACGATTGACGGATTTGTCACGAGACCATTCCAGAAGTTCTGCGTTAATTTGCAACGAGTTACGCTCGAAAACCACACTTGTGGTCTCAGGAAAGGTTCAGCGCAGTTTCCGAGGGATCAGGAACTCTGAGCCTGCGGACTTGACGGCGCCGCAGCATTGAAAGGCGCTCCCATTTGCAGTTGGAAGTTGCAGCAGCATGAATGCCGCGCTCCGGGGCCTCGAAAGTGTCGCTGTAGTGTTACGCCCAATCCCACTCTTTGAACAGGTCCGCAAGGGGAAAACGAAATCCAGGCAACAGGTGTTCACCGTCCAATTCCGCCTCCGGACCCAGCACCTTGCGCCGCGTCGCGGAATGCCAGACCTCCGCGCATTGTTGATCCGGTTTGATGATCCATGCGATCTGCGTGCCGCTGGCAAAGAAGTCGTTCAACCGCGCATCCATTTCCGTGCGAACGTTGTTGGGCGAGAGAATCTCTACTGCCAGGTCAGGAGCGCCGGGGAAAAACTTCCTTGTCGAAGACGTGAATCCGAGCGCCAAAAGCCGCGCTTTCGTGGTGAACGAGACATCCGGCGCACGACAGTTGTGGTCCCGCATCCAAAAACCGGCGCTGGAGCCGAGAACTTTCCCCAGCCGGTGGGCGCGGTTGAAACTCTCCAGCGCCACGAGCAAGCGCGTGCAGATATCCTCATGCTGGAAATTGTTTTTGGGACTCATAACCAGATCGCCGTTAACCACCTCGTGGATGAAGCCGTCCTCCGGCAGCGCCTCCAATTCAGCCTCTGTCCATACCCTGGTCCGCGTTCCGCATGGAGCGATCATGACCGCATTCTATTTCTCTTACCGACGGCTGTCGAGCGAGGGTTTGAGTCCGTTTTATGGACGTCGGGAATGCCCAAGTTGCCGGGTCAAAGTCTCGCGCTCAGATCACGTAGCGCGGCCATCATCTCGGGAAATTGAAATTTAAAACCCGCCGCCATGAGCTTTCCGGGGATCACGCGGCGGCTTTTGATGATTAGCTCCATCTCTGTCCGCATGAAAAAGGCACCCACCTCGAGCATCCACTCCGCGGCAGGCAAACCAAATGGCACACCGCACACCTCGCGGAACATGCGCATCATCGTGTGGTTTGGAACCGGGTTCGGCGCGGTGAGGTTCACCACACCGCTCAGATCGTCTCGCGAGATGAGAAACTCGATGGCACAGCAGAAATCCGTCAGATGAATCCACGAGACAAACTGCTTCCCACTGCCCATCCGTCCGCCCAACCCGAATCGTGCAAGCCGGCAGAGAACCGGAAAAACACTATTGCGCCCCAAGCCCAGCACCATCGTGGTGCGTAACGCGAGAGTTCGCGTCCCCGGAACGGAGGCACGGAAAAGGGCCTCTTCCCACGCCTTAGCCACTTCCACGGAAAACTCGTCCTGAGCCTCCGGCGTGGATCCGATCTCACCCGATTCATCCCAGGCCGGCCCCAGGGTATGGAGGTAGATGGTCGCCGTGCTCGCGTTGAGCCAGACGCGCGGCTTGGAGGCGCAACGAGCGATGGCTTCACCCAGGACGCGCGTGGAATCGACGCGAGAGTCCATGATAAGCCGGCGGTTCGCGGCGGTGTAACGGCAATCGACAGTGCGTCCTGTGAGGTTCAGCACGGCTGAAGCCCCTTCGATCTCACGAGTCCATCCCGCCTGTGTTTTGCCGTCCCAGACCACGTGTCGGGCCACGGTGTTGACAGCAGACGTCTTGCGCGTCAGCACCACGACGTCCCAGCCCAACGCGGCGAAGTGGCCGGCGAGAGCCTGACCCAGGAAGCCGCTGCCTCCAGCAAGAATTAAGCGTTGTTTCATAAAGAGCGCCCACGGCTCAAAGACCGTGTCCATGGCTGATTCAAAAAAGCGGAGCGCCGGTTTGCAACCGGCTTTGGTTCAAGGATCCGCCGGTCGCGCACCCGAGCCGATTGGAAATCGGCGCTCCGGCCCCTCTGGCTGGGCGGCGGCTGCTTTCTTGAATCAGCCCTGGCCCGCGCGTCTGGTTCATGCAAAGGAAGCTCCGCTAAACACTCGCAGGCTCAGGGTGAATGTAAGGTGCTCGGTACGGCCGCCGAAGCAAGCGGCTGGCCTCTCGGTCCCCAACCATATCGCCTTTGGCCGCATCCCATTTTAAGCTTCGCCCCAACTGCATCGATAAATTCGCCAGAATACACGCTGTGGTTGAGATGTGTCCCTGCTCGATGTCGGCGACAGGACGACCGCGCGAAGCGATGGCTGACAGAAAATTCTTCATGTGCCCACGAATCGCTGGCGCGACATGCGTCTCAAGATCTTTTTCGGTTTTATCCTCCGGGTATTGGTCGAACTCATAGGTGACATCCTTGTGGATCGCCTGCCCTTTACCCATTGGGATGAAATCGTAGCTTTGCACGCTCGCTTTCAAGGTGCCTTTCTCGCCGTAAAGGGTCGCACCCCAGGGATATTTCGGATCCGGCGGATGCCCCCAACTGCGATGCTGCCAAACGACTTTGACATCGCCAAAGTCAAACAGCGCGCTCTGGGTATCTGAGATGTTGGCTTTTGCATTCTTTTCCACGAGGATTCCACCTTCCGAGCTCACTGACACAGGCGATCCTAAATCGAGCATCCAGCGGACCATGTCCAACATGTGGACGCACATATCTCCCACAATCCCGTTCCCATACTCGTTGAAAGCACGCCATCCCCGTGGATGGACAATTTTGTTGTAAGGCCTCATCGGGGCCGGGCCTGTCCATGCCTCATAGTCGAGATTGTCAGGAGGCGTGGTGTCGGGAGGGTTGTCGCGGTTTCGCATGTGATAGTAACAATAAATCTCGACCAACCCCACCTTTCCGAGCAGCCCTTCCTTAATCACTCGATCTCGTGCCTCGATCAGATGAGGTGTGCTCCGGCGCTGCGTTCCCACCTGCACCACACGGTTGTATTTGCGGGCCGCCGCCAGCATTGCTTGCCCCTCCACGATATCCACGCCTGTGGGCTTCTGAACATACACATCCACACCGGACTTCACCGCCTCGATCATCGGCAGCGCATGCCAGTGATCCGGGGTCGCAATCAAAACGAGGTCCAGGTCCTTCTCCGCCAGCATCTTCCTGTAGTCGGAATAGGTGCGGGGCGTTTTCTTTGAGGTCTGTCGGCTGGCCACGATCTCGGCAGCTTGAACCAACATTGTCTTATCGACGTCACAGAGAGAAACCACGTCCACAGGGGCGACCTGGATCAGGCGAAGCAAGTCTGCTTTCCCATACCAACCTGTGCCTATCAGCCCGACGCGCTTGGGTTTCATGTCGGCGAATTCCGCCGCGTGGTTGTTGAAAGCGGTCAGCGCGAGCGCAGCGCTGCTTGTTTGAAGAAATTCTCGGCGATTCATGGACCTTTTCTAGCCACAAACCCGACCGAACACAAGCCCCGTAGTGTCTTCAGCAGCAGCTCGGGTGCAACTCACGTTATCCGAGATCGCCTCCCCTGACGCGGGTATCCCGCCGCTTAACCACGCTGAAGTGCCCACGGATGACACGGATAACACGGATGAGGAAAGGGAGCTGAGAGGGGTACTTTATCCGTGCTATCCGTGTTATCCGTGGTTAGGAACTCTTCCCATTCTGCGGTAGGTATTGTCCTCCAAACGACACCTCCCGGAAACCGTGAGTTGCACCCCAGCAGCTCTCATTTTGATCGGCAGGGTGTGGAGCAGACCTCCCGGTCTGCCGGTTGCGGAGGCCTCTGGCCCCGCACGGAGTGGGAAGAACACTCCGTGAACCGGAAAGTCGGAGCCCCTGCCCCACGCTGTTGAAAATGAGAACTGCCCCGTCTTCAAGGCACTTGGAGGATTCGATAAAACTGATTCGACGCTCCTAAGGGCGGTCCATCGAACTGCGTGATCGGCCCCGTGGCCTTGAGCGTGGTCAGCGTGGCCCATTGAACCAAGTCCGGAGAAACCTCGATCTGGTACCGCTCTCCACGGATGCTGTTCCATGTAAACTGAAGCGCCCCACCGGGGCCGTTTAGCGACACCGCGATCCGAGCTGGCTTCCCACCTGCCAACACGCCGTTGCGAGCTGCGGCCGCGCGAATAGTGTACCCAACCGGACCCCCTACCCGGTTCAACACACCCACGTACCAATCCCCATCCAGGGACACCCCGAGCTCGCTTGTCAGAACCAAGACCTGCTCATCCTCATTGCTCACGTTCTGACTCGAGAAATCAAAGTCGATGGCGGTGGGGACAGAACCCCGTTTCACCACAAGATCCCCGTTCGCGGTCAGATTGTACAATTCGAAAAGCAGCTTGGCCGGATCCTGGGAAGCCGTGTAAACATAAACTTGGCTCAATCCAGAAGCGGCACCTGTCGAAGCAGCCACTTCCTGGCTGTCGAAGAGCCGCACCACATTGGTGCTTGATCCCCCTGAGTCCTCCAAAACCAGTATGGAGTAGGCCACCTGATTGGTCTCCACATTCTGCACTCCCAGATACCAGTCTCCTGGAGCCAATGGCAGAAGTGAACTCCGATCGATGGTGATCACTTCTGGGGCCGTGCCAGGATTCTCGCTGGCATAATCGTATTGGTTTGGAGTCGGCAAAGGATTGATCACTCCCTGCGCTTTGCGAATGTAGAGGTTCACATTGCCATTAGTGGGATAGACACCAAAGGTTGCTGAAACCGTTTTCGCGGCCACATTGAACCGGTAATACTGCAGCGCATTCGTGGAAGCGATGTTCGTGAGCACCGTTTGACCCGGCCTTAACTCGGTCAGTCCGCCGATCGCTGGGTCGAGTTTATCGAAGTCCACCCGGATTGAGAATGAAGCCTCAGCGCCCACGTTGTTGACACCCAAATAGTAGCGCTGCCCTGGCTGCAGCTTCGGTATTCCCGAGGCCCCTAGAACCGCGTTATTGGCGTCCATCTGCGTCGTGCCGTTGGTGGCGATAAGACTGATCCCGGCGATGAGGGACCGGAGAAGCGTCACATCCCCGGTGACAGGACCGCCGGTGGGGAGTCCATTCTGGTTGAAAACAAGGTCCAAAGGCGCGACGCCTGCCAGGGTGTTGGTGACTCGGGTAGCACTGCGCGGGGGTTCGACTATGAAGAACAGGGATTGCCCGGCACCGACGAGATTGCTGTAAGTAACCCCATTCTGCAGGGTCACCGCCGCATAGTTGGTCGGAGCAAAGGACAGCAAAAGCTGCCATGCAACCAACTCGCTCCGCTGGCCAGCTGAAATTGGGCCCGCGCGGGTGTCGGTCACTTCCAACTGCCAGACGCCCAATGCGGATTCGCCGACGAGATCCTTCAAAGTTTCTTCTGGCAGATAATCCTTGGAAAACACTTCTTTCATCTCGAAAGAATCCAGCAAGGCACCTGGCGTCAGCGCCGACAATTGAACCGGTGTCCCCTGGCTCTTGGCTGTGAAAGTGTAGGTGTTGGTGACCCAATCACCACCGCTGAAGAAGCCGAAGGGGGCATTGCCGTCAATCGCCAAGAGCGTTTGGGGGGTGCAGGGATAGCGGCACTTCCCCAGATTTGCGAGCGAGTAGATCAACGACACCTCCGCCTCACCCAAAGCTCTCGCGAACAAGGTTGGTTCATCAATGACCACCGAGTAGGGCCCGAGATTCGTTGCCAGAGAACCAATCACCAACGGCGCCTCGTTGAGCGTGTTCGCGAGGCTGCCATCGAGCCGTCTCGACTTGATGAGCTTGCCATCCAGATACACCGTTCCATCAACCTGCCCACTGGTGATCTGTTTAAAAGTCCCCACAAAATGGTGGAACACACCGACAGAAGGCAAGGGCAAGGGAAGGCGCACGGTTTCAAATAAACTCGGCGACCCGAGATCATCTCCTCCCGTGCCATCGACAGCCGGATCGTCGAACCAGAAACCAAGCCCGCGCGCAGGGTCGAAATCCACACCATAATTCGCGCGCCCTTTGACGGCTCCTTTGGCTTCGCTTCGTTTCGCAAATAAAGCGCCCGAAGTCGTGTCTCCGGTAAGCCGGTTGAACCAAAACTCCACGCTCAACTCATTGGTCAACCTGAGAGATATATTGTCGGGGACCGAGACAGCCGACCCGGCGGTCGGGAACAAGAATGCCTCCTGCACCACACCGTTGGTGAACGCGACCGATCCAGAGGAAGTTCCCCCGCCGCTGAACCCGACCAAATCCGAGGCATCTCCATCTCCCGGCCACCACGCCACAATGCCCTCGAAGTCGGGTTGATGGCGGTGAACGAACTTCACCTCATACCGATGTCCGGCCTCAGTCGGGAGCGTGCGACGGATACCGCCACGCGCGAGAGCCAGCAGGTTGCTCCCGGTGTGCGCCTGTCCGGGCAAATTGAGGACGCTCACCTGATTGCTCTGGACGGTCCACCCATCCAGGCTCGCGGAGACGCCAAAGACCGTGTTGACATTCGTCGTCGCCACCTCAAAACCGCCCAGATAAACGGAGGCAGACACCGCGTTAGTCACGTAAGGGGGCACCGCGAATTTGATCGGCACCCGGGCGACATTGGTATCCTCGTTAAACACCGCAAACACAAAGTTCGTCGCCACACCATTCGTTTGGATCAAACCCGCCTGCACCATGCTCACCACACGATTTGTTCCATCGAGACCCACTAGCGTGGCGCTGAGCAACCCTGGACCGGAAGCTCCTGTGGGACCTCCCGCAAGACCGGGGATGATCGAAAAGCTTGTGCCCAGGCGGTTCGTTCCATTACTCCAAAGCGCGAGTGTCCGATTCGTCGTCAGATCCGCCGGACTAATCCAAGCGTCCACGGTGAAGCCACTCCCGAGGCCGACGTTCAAAGCCCCCGAGTTCGTCGTCCTCGCGTAAGCCTCCTGGGGCAGGTAAAGCCCGACCCCTTCTTTGCCTGCCACAAATGTGCCGCCGAAAATCTGAACTGGATTATTGGTCTGCTGATCGTTGCCGTTGTTCTCGAACGACCAGTTGGCAACGCGCCCCATCGAGTTTTTCCCAGCCGACCCAAACCGGTGGATGGCCCGCACTTCGGAAGCTGACAAGGCACGCTTGTACAAGCCGACCTCATCGAGAACGCCCACAAAGGGCGCTGAGAATTGGTTTGTTGTCGGCTGACGACCGATAAACAAGTCATCGCGAGTATCCAAGGCAAAAGCTCCCACAACCTTTTCAGCCGCCCTCTCTCCGTCCAGATACAGGGCGGCGACGCCGTTATTTGTATCATAAGTCAACGCGACATGATGAAAATTAGTCGTGACACTCTGGGAACCGATCTCCTTCGTAGAGGTGCCGCCACGATTCTCCATGAGCAGAATCTTTTTACCCTGAGGGCTTATAAGCCGCAGCGCCAGATCGGACAAACGCGCGTGATCGATCCGAACGCCGACGCGAACGTCAGTCAACGGGCGCGCGTCATCGACCACATTCGTGGCGAACTGCACCACATCGTCGGCTAAGACAGCCGGCGTCTTCACAGTAGGCGACTTGGAGAACGATTGGCTGAGGGAATGTTCGATCCGGGTGCGAAGATTAAAATTCACGGAGGCCGCGTTCGGATTAAAGATGCCGATGTAATAGCGTCCCGCGGAAAGCGGCGGCACGTCGCGCGTGCCTAAGGTGACAACGCCTCCAGGAGGATTAAAGGAACCGAACTTATCATAATCAACCACCGTCGGTTGAACGTCCTTGCGCAGGTAAACATTCAGCGGGGAGGTGTTCTGCGATAAAATCACCTCCAAAAGGTTGGCGTCCGCGGGCACATCGACAAAAAAGTAAGCAAACCGATTCGCCAGCACCGAACTATTGACGCCGTTGGCGCTATCCAATTGAGAAGGCTCGATCTTGAGTTCCAATCTTTCAACCCTCCCGGAATGGCTGAGCTGGTTGTCCACCATCGAGAAAATCCAAGCGCCCGTGATGGGATTCCCCTGAAAACTGCTCAAGGATCCAGGCCCGTCTGAGGGGCGCGAACTCAAAAATGTTCCGCTGTTGCTATCATCAAAAATGAACTCGTGAAACGGTCCTATAAACCCTCCGTCCGAGTTGTGATTGTTCAACACGACGAACTGGCGGTCATGGCTCAAGTTGCCAAACAAGTCCCCGACATTCCCATGGTTAATATCTGTAGCCACCGTGACTCTTTGGACCAGGCTGGGAGTGATACCCACCGCAAACATGTACACACCTGAGGGCTCGCTGGGGGAGCCGTCGGGGATCTCCACGACGGGAGGCATGGCTCTCAAGAGGCGATTGCCAAACTCATCCGTGCGTTCGAAAGGTTCGTTGCTTGAAAGTGCGACAAAACCATATTCTGCACCCTGTTGATCCTCCGACTTGACGGCGATATAGAAGACGGCGTCGGACCCCACGGGAGCATTCGTATAGACCACAGTTTCAGTTCCACCACGGCCGTTTGAGCGATCGGCTCCAGCCAAGGCAGCCGTATCCAGATTCGTGATCGCGGGGTTTCTTGAAACGTAGAGATCGATATCCGCATCGAAATTCCGAGGCTTCGAAAGGTTCGGAGGAACGAACGTAATGAAGGCGACATTCTGCCCGTTTGTCAGGGAGGCGCTGTAAGGCTGATTCGTGGAGAAGACATTCGTGAACACGTAAAAACTCCACTGGTTTGTGACGCCATTGTTCGGAACACTCGGACCCCCTTGGAGCGGCGAATTCGCCCCGGCCCGCTGGCTCAGCAAAGGAGCGCCATTGGTGGGATAGAAAATTTCCGCTCGGACAGGCACGGGGCCAGGGAGAAGCGTCAAACGCACAGGCTGCCCTCCCAAGGAAGCCACCAGGGCGAAGTCCTGAACCACACCGTTGGTATGCGTCGTGACCGCGTTGACGTTCACTCTCTTGGCCGTCACCGTCACCACGTAATCATTCCCCTGCGGATGGCCGACGTACACATTCTCCACATTGTTGACCAGATCGGAATAGGAGCCCGAATTGGTGCCTCCGGCCTGGATAGAGGATGTGAAGTCGGACCCTTCGGGAATCAAGTTCCCGTAAAACACTTCTTTTGTGGCGGTGTTTGAAACCACCAAGTCCAGATCATTAACGAGTTTGATCGCGGCATTCGGATTCCCGGGCGGATCGGTCCACACCAGGGTGAGACGCAACGGCGCGGTTTGGTTGGTCTGAAGCGAGGTGTCGAGTTTCCAGGAGACCGACTGCCCTGTCGCCAGGGCGTTGGTGGACCCACTTTCCAGAAAATACTCGGGCGGATTTTGTTTCAAACTGGAGGCCAGAGCAGGCGGGATGCTCGCTTGAATCTGAACCTCGCCCCATCCCTGGTAATTGATGGTGTTGGCGACTTGAAAGTCGTAAATCGAATTCGCGGATTTGGCGCCGTTGATCAGCAACGCCTTCATCAAGGCGGGCGTGTAAGCGACTTTATTGCTTTCAAAAAACTGTTGCATCAAGGCTAGCATTCCCGAAACCGCACCTGCGGAAACGCTCGTGCCTGATTCGAACCGATAAGCTGGAGCAAGGTCGTCGTTGAGCTTTCCGAGCTCCTGAAAATAGGTGCCGCTGGCGTTGGTGGTTGTCAGGATTGTCACCAAATCGAAGGGAACAGGCCGGTCGGTTCTGTTGCCGATGCTAAAATGGAGCTCCCCAGGATTCAAACCCCCATCGCGGGGAAGCACCACCTGGCCATCCCTGAGGAAATCGCCATCGACAGGAGGGCGGTTATAGGCCACGTGGATCGGCAGCGCTGGCAGTGGCTTGGGGGAACCAGGATTGGCGACAACCTGGACGTCGAAGCTGATCGCGTTGTCAGGGATAAAAAAAACGTAATCATTTTTTTGCCCTGGGCCAACGATCTGTCCTGCAAACTTTGAAACCTGCGGAATGGGCTCGAACGTTGCGTTGGTCCACCCTTTCGAACGCGTCGAAATCACGAAGGCACCAGGGGCAACCACATCCGGCTTGAACCGCCCGTACTGACCCTCCTGCCCGATGCCCACATTGCCTCGACTCGAGAAGCTGGCGATCTGATCGTCGCTATCTGTGGCGGTTTCAAACACTTTGTTCGTCACCGACCGGGCTGGATCGTTCGGATCCTTGATCACGACTTCATTCGTGATTTTCCGACGCGACTCCAAGGCCCCCACTGTGATCACGTTTTTGGCGGTTGCCGGGGACACAAGACCATCCGGTTCACCCCCGAGGCCGTCCTGGCTGCCGAACCCTGAATTGCCAGCGGCGAAGACGTAGATCATGGGTTGACCGCCGGACACTTCGGGCAATGCATCCCGAACTGCGGCATCGTAGCTCGCGGCCGCCAGATCGTAGTCGCGGGCACCGGGGTAGCCCCAACTATTATTGGAGATCATGGGGTTCGATTTCTTGAACAACACGTAGTTAGTCCGCGCAGCCGTCTCCTGGAGGATCGCATCCGACGACAACGGACCTGTTGTCAAACTCACAGGTTGCACAAAAAGCTTGGCTGCGGAGGCCACGCCTCTGAAGTTCCCGCCCATCTCCGACCCTGGCGGGACCTTGAGAACATTTGTTGATGAAGCACCGCTGCCGGCGATCACGCCCGCGACATGCGTTCCGTGCCCGAGCTTGTCGGTCAACGCAGTGGGGTCCCCTGAAAAAACCCGGCCCACGAGATCCAGATGAGTCGAGTCCACTCCGGAGTCGTTCACATTCACCCAAACATTAGAACCGTTCAAACCCAGGTAACTGTTCGTCGGACTCGTCGAATCCGGGGATACGCCGAGAAGCACCCGCGTGCGGTCGTTCATCGCTACGCGGCTCCGAAAGATCTCGACGGATTGCACGGATGAGAGTCCCGCGATCAGGGCGAGCTTTTGCGGGGCGGCATCCACAACGAACACAGGGCCAAATGGGGACCGATCCTCCCCTTGAACGTCCAAGCCCAACCCACTAAGCCCAGCGCGCGCCGCATCGGCGCTGCCCGGGAAAAGCCCTAATTTAAGGGGAATGGAGGCATCCGAATCAGGTTGGCCCAGGGCGAGAGGCAACAACAAATAATCCAATTTGTAGTAAGGCTCAAAAGGAAGGATCGCACGGATGCGAGAGCGTCCGCGCAAGGCCTCGGCCTGAGCGTTATTCATCCGAACCAGATAGGCGTTGTTGGGAATGTAGGCGACAACCTCCCCCGCGACCTCCCTCACTTGCGCCCGAAAGAACTCATCCGCGAACCCCTTTGCCTGGACCACAAAACTCCCCGGATCACCCTTGGATCTCAAGGCCTCGGGCACTTCCACTCCTCCGGCTGCATCCGTGTCGATGAGCGCATTTCTCAACAACACCGCTGAATCCCGTCGCACCAAGTCCTGCATCGAAGCGGGCGTGTTGCGAAGCCGTTGCGGAAATTGTTTATCGACGATCGAACCGAGCTGATTCGACGAGCTGGGCGTTGTGGCGCGCGAGTTATGGGCACCCCCTGCGGGCTGCCCACCGGGAACGGTGCCGCGATTCCCAGACGTCAGCGACAGCAATGGAAACGCCGTCGAGGGCGAAAGGGCCAAAGCCGGTTTCAACACGCGAGGCGGGGCGGCGGGCTTATGCCGGTCACGGAAATGGTTGCCCAACCTGGCAAACATTGCCGCTCCCACGAGCGAAACCAAACTGACGACCAACCATGTTCGACTGCTAAAGCGCATCTTCAAATTTTTCTTTAAAGACTTTTGGCTACTCGGCCGGGAGAACATTGAAGCTCTCTACAACCGACCTCAGATCCCCGACGATTCCATCGAAACGAATCAAAGTTTTCGTCACCACCTCACCCGTGACTTGGTAATTAGTGCAGATTTGAAAAAACGGCCCAGGAACTTTCACGAGAGAAGATTCTGCGGGCTTGAGCGATTGACCGAACGCGTAAACCGCCACACGTGGCTCATCCGCTTTCAATAAAGACAGAAAGTAATTCGGTAGCTCCTCGTAACCCGCGTCGGAGAGGTTGTTTGCTCCCCCGTTTTGGAAGGATCTCAGCGATTGTGGGGAACGCATCGTCAACTCGGGGGTCGAAAGCACGGAACCCAGGGTCGGGAACCGGGCGCTCGGATAATTGCTGCGCGACCGGTTGATACCATCGACGACCGCTTTCAAATCCGCCGAGCCAGGCGAATAGCCGGTATGGAGGCCATTGCTCTGGAGGCTGCCGCTGAAAACTGCTGCCCAAGCAGCGCTTTCTGTTTGGTTGACGCTGAGCAACCCACGAGCCGCGTTTTCGTTCGGTGCGACCGTGAACAAATCTGGGAGCCTCCAATCGTTTGTGGGATGCGTGCCGGGGTTCCCAGCCCAGAGAGCCCAATCGTTTGTGTAGATCCCGGATTTAAAATAAATAGTCTGCCATGGCGTGCCCCGATGAATCAGGCCCAACAGACCAATATTGGCGAATTTTTGGGAAGGGAATGTCCACGAATCGGAAGTGTTGATGAATGAATCCTGGCGTGTCGGGTCGCCCACTTCAGCAGTTTTCGTCGGGTTGCCAAGCCATGGCCTGTAGCGATCGTTCACCAAACCCAGATTGGAATTGGTCGGCATGAGGTTGGGAGGCACGGCAAACCGAACGTCATTCGTCATCCGGATGTCCCGGAGATCCTCCACCGTATAGTGTACGAGCGGATCGTTTGCGGCCCAGGAACTCCTTTGCACCAGTTTCCTGATCGGTGCAAACGGCACTTGATAAATCAAACTCCTGCCGACCTGCTGTTGCAACGAGGACTTGTAGGCGGGGTTCCCTTGGAAGCGGAGAGGGGTGAGGTCGTAAAAGGTGCGGAGAAGATCGATGGACTTATCCTTGTCCAATCCAGAATCCGGCTGCAGATTGAAGCTGGTCCACTCTGTCTGGCTGAGTGGCAGGATGCCCAAAGCTGCCTGCATTTGGTTGATAATGCCGTAGGTGGCCACAAAATCGCTGGCTACAATGCCAGGACGATTGGTCAGCCACATGGAACCGATCACCGAAGATTCCCCGCCGAATGTGCTGCCATTTCCAGACAGCTCTCGAGTGATGTCCAACTGCGTGGAGAGCTCCTTGAGGCTGACAAAATCCACGACCCGATTGTCGGTCCTGTCGATGAGCATGTAGTTGAGCCGATTGGTAATCGTCATCGTCCAACGAGGAACCGGGAACCGCGATGGATTAAACCGCTCAAATTGAGGGGTCGTTCCATGAGGGGTCGTTCCAAGAGCGTCCAACCGGCCGGGGGCTAGCGTGCGATAGATGGAGTTGGGAAGAAGGTTCAGATTCGTGGACAACGGAAGGCGAAACTGATGGCCAGCCCAGCTATTTGCTGGAATATCAACCTGGTTGCCCAGGGCAAAATCGCGCCGTAACAGCACACCATACTCGTTGCTCAAAACCATCGAATACACGTTCGTCACACGCAATTGGAGAGGGCGCGCATAATTGGACGAATACGAATTCCAAGCCTCCACCCCAAACAAGTTGGAGATGCCGATGACGAGCATTTGATTGGTGGCGACAACCGGCCCGTTCTGAACCCGTTTCACCAACTCCAGCTTCCGGGCCACCTGAACCGCAGTGCGCAACTCGAATTCATTGAAGTTAGGATACCCTTTTTTCACACCCACAACATAGGGAATGCCATAGACGTTCGCGTTGCTGCTAACCAGGAGGGGATTCTGTTGCATGTCAATCCATGGGCCCACGGTATCAGCGGCATTCCGAACCTCGCGGAACCCAACGATCGCGACATTCGTCCCTCCCGATGGTCCAGTCGTGGTTCGCTCAAAAATGGGACGGAAAACCGACGGGAGATCGTTCGGGAATCCGATCGCAGGCCGGTTGGTGGAGCCGTCGTAGATGTTGGCCGCCACCTGGAGGAGCCGATGCAGTTGGGCGGTGTAATAATTCGACGGATAAATGGGAATCCCATGCACTCCAAAAGCGTACTCGGTTCGGAGGATCCGATCGGCAGCGTTCGTGAAAAACTCGACCGGCGTCCATGCGATGAAGTTTGTAGCACTGAAAGCCGCGCCATTCGTGAAGCTCTCGAAACCGGCATTGCTATAGTTGAGATGGGTCTTATTTTCGAGGGCAGGCTTGGAATCAGTGCCCAGGGCAGAGAGGAGCCTATAAAAGCTATACCGATCATAGGAGCTCTGGTTGGTGGCGGAGGCCGGGATGGACAATCGGCGGGTCAGATTACTGAAAAGAACCGATGAATTCCCGAGCGTGAAAAGCTGCTGGATGTCAGTGAATGCGTTGGTGTTCGAAGCCCCGGCCCAGGGAAGATCCGTGTTGTCCGGCTCACCCAGCGTCGTGCTCTTGAAGTTGGACAAGGCATCTGAGTAGCCATCGATTCCATCGTTTCTAAACGCGAAATCTCCACGTGGACCATACAAACTGCGCACGGATTGCTGCGTGTTTCCATTGTTGCCATATCGATGCACAAGGACCGCGCGAGCATCCTCAGCAGCCGTGCCAGAAAGAACCCCAAGACCGTTTTCAAAATAGGATGGAGGATTTAAAACGTTCGACCATCTGTTGGTGTTTAACTCCCTGAAAAACCCGGCCAGGTTCAACTCCCAGGATCCAAATCCCTGGCTCCGGCCAAAACCGTCCACATTCGAGAACCCGGCACGTGGATCCAAAACGCGGTTGTGAACGAAGTTAAGGTCCAGGCTCTTGCCCTCGGGGAGCACTAGAAATGCGTAGCGGCCCACAAAACGGTTCGTCGCGGAATGCGGTCTGTCAGGCCGCTCCAAAACGCCAATCCACTCTGGGTCACCCACAAAATAGTTGCTCAGAACGCCGCCAACTCCGGCTCCAGAACCCGCGAAAAACCGGCCTCGATCATCGTTGACCGGCAGCGTTCCGTTGGCTTCAAACCGTCCGTTGCGATTGAAGTCCAGGTAAAATCGGAAATCGTTGCTAGTCCTCCCATTTGGCAAGGGGATCGAGAAGTAAACCGGAGGCCGCGGGTCGTAATACAGGTTAGCCAGGTTCTGCAGGAAATCGTTTTCGAGATCTTTACTGTTCAAGCTCGCTCCGTTTGGGTCGGGGTAACCTACATTCTCGAGGCTTGCTCCGAGATTGGAATCAAACCCGCGCGGGCTGGCAAAGTTGGTGGAGACCGCGAAATCGTAGTTTAGGACATTGCTGGCGGAGAGCATTCGGGCAAGCACTTGGGCCTGCGCCCGCGCCAAGGCGGTGTCAGCCATCAAACGGGCGGTGCCCTGATCCTCGGTCACCTTGACGGATGTGCGCTCGCGTCGGCTGATGCCAAGAAACACCACCGTCATGAAAGTGACGATCGAGAGCATCACCAGCGTCACAACCAGTGCGACGCCCCTTTGGGAATCAGAAGCTCTAGTTTTGAAAGCATGGAGGCCAGATCTCCGACCGCCTGGTTCGCGGATTGTCCCACTAGGCGCGAGGTCGGAGACCCCGCGACCGGGAGACCAGGAGGTCTGCCCCACGTCGCAGCCCAACAAGAGAACGGCTGTTTGGGAGTGGCGCTTCATGGTGTGAACGTATGAGTATGCACCGGAATTCGCTGCCGAAACAGGTGGACCTTACCGGCCTGTTTCTCCAGAAAACGACGGGCCACAGCCCGGTCCGGGAATGATTTCGCCTGGTCCGCAACCGGCGGCTCCAGGTAGCCTAGCTCGAGTTCCAGATAAGCGGGCATCTGCTTGTCCATAAAATACAAACGCGACTCGCTCCTGGCTCGAAACTCGGGCACCGCTATGATCTGGTCCGGCCTGTTGACCGACGTGATGCGAACGCCGGACTGATCGTAAGCCGACACGCGAAAATGGACCACGCCGCTGGCGATTTTTTGAAAGTTCGTCGGAAACGCCCTCAAGAATGCCAGAGGCAGATTGCTGGACGTCACCAGGCCCACATGCCGGGTGATGGAAAACCGAGAGAGAGTTCCCACCCCGTTGGACGCAAACAGCACACGGTAGCCCGTGCCGGTCACTTCATGGCCCAGCCGCGACAAGAAGAAAACATCCTGGACCACATTGGTCCGCACTTCATTACCCCCCATCAAACTCTGAACCAGGGGTTCATCAGGAAGCGCGGCGAGGGTCGCGACAAAGTTTGTCCCATACCGAATCCCCGAGGGCGCCATCTGCTCCAGTTCACGGCTCACGAGTTCCATGGCCGCCCTGCCCGACTCCAGCACATCGGTCTGCGTGATGTTGCTGCGCAGCGCTCGCTGTGTTTGATCGAACATTTTGTAAAGGCCGAAAACAATCAACGTCATGATCGCCACCGCCACGAGCATCTCCACCACGCTGAACGCGGCGCAGCGTTGGGGCGCATCCCGAAGTTGTTCGTAGAGTGGCCGAGCCGTCTCGGCTCTGCGCGGAACAGCGGCGGCACGCCGCTGCCACTTTAGGAGCGTCACATCCCTGTCCTGCTCCGCAACAACCAACTTCGGGATGCGCCAGCAGCGTTCTTTTGCGGAGCTCGGGCGGCTGGAGTATGGCAGTCTCATAACAACGGCCTCTCATACTGGGAGGGTTGCACGTGAACAAGCCCCTCCACCCCGTCGGTCACCAACCGCCCGTTCACAAGCGTCCTCACTGTTTTCCGGTTGGACCCTATTTGCAACCGGTTGCCTTGCTGGTAAACCGGCCATTGAAGGCTCAGCCGCAGCTCATGGAAATTAGGGCTCAAATTGCTGGCCAACCTCCAGTTGTTCGAACGCCCAATCGTCTCTTCTTGAGTCAGACCCAGCGCCAGATAGTTCGTCGCGATCGGCGGGAAAATGTTTAGAGGAGTCATCTCAACGATCAACCGGTAGGTGAACGCGAGGTCCCGCCCATCCCGCGATTGAGTCAAAGGCGACCCATTGATGGACCGCACGATGGCTGAGACCGTGTTCGTCGTAATACGGCGATTTGCGGCCTCAAAATAGCGCGGTGTGCTCAAGAGACCCAGGATCTGTGAACCGTTGGAATATTTATCCGAAGCGCGTGTGGGTGAATAGGTATAAACGGTGGACGCTCCGGTGGAGTTGCTGACCGTAATGTTGTCAAAATGATTCGTCAGATAATCCAGACCGCGCGAACCGCTTCGGATTGATTCCAGCAAGAACAGGCCATCCGCATTGATAAATGTCTCCTCGCGATTATCCGACTGAACACGCATGCCGATGGGCAAAACGCCGATGATCGCCACGAGGGCGAACCCAACGACCGCCAGGCACAAGGCAATCTCCACCATGGTGAAGCCGCTTTCACGACGCGCTGGCCGCCGGCCATCTCGACAACCCGCCGCAGGCTCAACGGATGTCTTCACGAGTGATGGGTCGAGGCATTTCATGGGAGTTCTGCTTTCAGCACCTCGGCGCGCCCAGTCAGCCAGTTGACGCGCACCATCTCCCGATTGCCGCTGGGTGTTTCGACCACATCAACCGAGGCGCGGATCGGTTTCCCGGCCGCGTCGCGCGGCACAAAAACGCTTCCCTCGCTGAGCATAAGAAACTCGTCGCGATCCAGGGCAACGGTCCCTGCGGGTTGCAGGATCTGGCCATGGGAATTAAACGCGATTCCCGGGAGCAGGAAATCGGTGCGACTCTCGCCATTCGGGAAAGGGAGCCCTGAAAAATAAAAAAACGGGCGATTTGTCGCGGCGAGAGTCGACCACACACTCTTCGAAAGCGCTATGAACTTGTTGGTTGCCACAAGCATGCCGTCAGGCAAAGGCCGCCATTCAGTGAGATACCGTGGAGTCTCGCGTCCGGGCTGGTCCCCCACACTACGCTTTGCAATCAAGGCATAGGATGTCAACTGGCCCGAGAGCAGCCTGTTGATCTGCGTCCTTTCCTGATTGGAGTAAAGCTGGAGATTATCAATCGAGTTGAACAAGTTAGGAGGCAGGAAAACCATGTAGATAGTGGTCCTCTCACTGATCGCCCGCAACCGGGCGACAGCCAGATCATCCAGAATTTGGCGGCTTGCAGCGGCCGTCTTGTTGGCGCGGCCCAACCCTTTCAAGGAAGGGATCGTGATGGAGGCGAGGATCCCAATGATGCCCACCACCACCAGCAACTCCAGCAGCGTGAACCCGGCGCGGAAAACTGCGGGCCGGATCGGATATTGGGTGGCGATTGTGGGTTGGGCTTTCACGAAAAGTTGTTTTCCAGGGATCGGCGCAGGCCGAGGTTCCAACGGATCATTATTGCCAGCTCAGGATATTGTCCTTGTTCACGCCCTTGCCGGCGGGTGTGTTGTAGTCCGCTTGGCCATCAGGGCCCAGAGACCACACCATGAGCTCCGCCCGGGCCTCAAACACGTTTCCATTCCCGTTCCTCGCGAGTCCAGTGAACCCCTTGCGTCCGCTGCCGGTGGGGTCGTTTGAGACGGAGGCGGTTTTGTAAAACGCATCACGCGTCTGGCCATCATAATTGAGGTCCATGGTGATCATATAAGGATTTCCCCAAGGGTCCCGGTAAACGCCGTCCTCACCAATCCCGCTGTTCTTGATGCCCTCCACATTTTTAACGTTCAGAAAGTCAGTCTTGTTGGGGTTTAGTTGGTGATTCTTGTTCCAGAACGCCTGAGCTCCGCTTCTGAACACTTCTATATCTCTGAGAATCGAGATCACCTCCGCGTTGCTGTTTTGATACCCTCTGCCGTTGTTGCTCGCGATGCTCACCAGATTCTGGCCTTTCTTGTTCTTCAGGACCGCGCTCGAGCCGGAGGCATCGACAAGGTGCATCGTGCCATATGTAAAATCAGGGCTTTCCTCGGAGGTGTTACCCCGGGCTTTTTGTGAGGCTGGAAACCGATTGTAGCTGGCCTTGTACTGGGTGATGGAGCCGACCAGGTCCGAAATCTCGGTCTTAGCCTTGGCGATTTGCGCTTTAGTTTTGGCTTTGGCGATGGCTGGGAGAAGCATGCTTGCCAGGATGCCTATGATGCTGATAACAACGAGCAGCTCGATAAGAGTGAAACCCCGTTGGCTCGGGAAACTATTGCGGGTGCCGTGGGTCTTCTTCATGCGTTAATCCTTCCAATTACCAATCACTTTGAGTTCCTTGCCAACCACGTACTCGGCCCACAGGTCGAACCCCTTCATGTTGTGTCGATTCGTGGAGGACGCGTCGTAGCGCCAAGGGTTCAGTTTGAGAAATTTGGCGGGCAGAGCTTTCAACGGCGGATCAAACCCTTTGTTGAGAGCCCATTCCACAGGCACCACCAGCACATCCACATCGGGCACGTCGCTGATCTGCCCGATCTGCTTCTCCCTCGGGCTCAAAAAGGACTTCACCTCCTTGGGGTCACGGCCCGAGTTAGCAAACCCCCGCGTACGAAAATAAGCGCTCACGGTGTTGACGTCGATCTGCTCGGCCCCGTTCTTCGTCACGAAAGATTTATCGCGATTCGTCAGCGTTGTGCCCACCAACTCGTAATAAAGAACGTTCGTGACGGAATTCACCGTCTTCTGGTTCGGGTCCCGATTGTCCGGAGGATAAAACCCGAGGGTCGCATGGTAATTATCGATGGCTGTCACCAATTGTGTCAACTCGGCACGAACCCGGCTTTCCTTCATCCGAGTGGAAGCCACCCGAGCGAGGCCGACGGTGAAACTCGCCAGGATTCCAATGACGCTGATGACCATCAGGAGCTCCACGAGGGTGAACGCGGTGCCGCGACCGGAAACGGACGGGGGCTGCGGAGATGGAGTCACAATCTTCATTTCGCTCAAATTGAGAGGATCACTTCTTTCAGGATCGTTCGCGCAGTTCATGTTCCATCCGTTCGCTCAACCACTGTTTCACCATGCTTTGGTAATTCAAAAATCTCGAGCGGGCCAACCGCTTAATCCGTGCCAGCATCCTGGGATCCATGCGGATGGTCACCGTCACCGATTCGGACACCTCGGCACCCGCTGCCACGGCCCCTTCCATCAGACGGATATCGACCTGGGTGTCTGCCCAAAATGAAGCCTCCGACTCATCACTCCCGAAGAGCGGCACTTCTTCCCAGTCAGTTATGACATTCATGCAACACCTGCCCGATCCCAACCGCTCGCCCGCCGCGCTCCAACCTCAGAGCCCTATCAGTGGGCGAGGGTCTGGTTCAACCGACGCTGATAAAAATACTGTTCTTCCGGCGTGAACGATCGCGCGGCGATGACTCGAACTGATTTGCCGTTGGTGCGATACACGCTGAACACACCCAAACCACCCGAAGACCGGCCCAGATTAAAAAACCGAGCCTGGACTGAAAACCGCGGACTGTCAGGCAGCAAACGGATCGCAAACGGGTCCTCAAACGACTCCTCAACTGCCTGTGGCGTCAAAGAACGATCCCATTCAAACGTTATATGGCTCCAGTCAAACTCCATCGGAAGCTTAGTGATATCTCTTCATTTTGCCATACATTGTATTTACATTGTATTTACGTATAGGATCAAACATCTGTCAACTCGAAAAGAAAAAGGCCACCGAGTTTCGCCTCGGTGGCCGTCGCGTTGTCTCGCTAAGAATCTTTCCCGAGGGTCAGTCATCGCCCTTCTTGCCGTCACCTGATCCGCCCAAGTTGTCAATCAAGGTGATCAACGGAAGGAACAAGGCGATCACAATGCTTCCCACAACCACCGCCAAGAAAACAATCATGATCGGCTCCAGCAACGAGGTCATTGCGGACACGGCGTTGTCCACTTCTTCGTCGAAATTATCGGCAATTCGCATTAACATTTCGGGCAGGGCACCGGTCTGCTCTCCGACATCGACCATGCTGATGACCATGGGTGGGAAAACGCCTGAGGCCTCCAAAGGTGCCGTGATGGTCTCACCTTCCTTGACGCTCTCATGCACAGCGGCGACCGCGTTCCCGACGATCACATTTCCAGCGGTTTCCTTCACAATCGTGAGCGCCTGCAAGATGGGAACTCCGGAGCTGACGAGGGTGCCTAGCGTTCGTGTGAAGCGCGAGATAGCGACTTTGCTAATGACCGGGCCGACCAGCGGGAAAATCAGCTTGGACTTGTCAAAAACACGGCGTCCAAACTTGGTTTTTATGAAGAATTTGAAAAGGATGACGACGCCGGCGACAATGCCTGCGGTCAGGAGGAAGTTTTTGGCGATGACATCGCTGATGCTCAGCACAAAGTTCGTGAATGCCGGCAGAGGAGCCCCCTCCAACATGTCCTGGAATATCAGCTTGAACTTGGGCACCACAACCACCATGAGCAAAACGAGAATACCGCCGGCCACCGTCATGACCGCAGCCGGGTAGAACATCGCGGCGATGACCTTGCCCTTGATTTTTTGGGCCTTTTCCATGAACTCAGACAACCGGTTCAAGACCACTTCCAAAACGCCACCCAGTTCCCCGGCTTTGACCATGTTCACGTAGAGCCGGTTGAACACTTTGGGGTGCTGGGCGAGGGCCTCAGAGAAGGTGCTACCCCCTTCGATCGACATCGCCAGATCGCCCAAAATCCTCTTGAGCACAGGACTTCTTTCCTGTTTCTGGAGCACACGAAGGCCGCGCAAGAGAGGGAGTCCCGCGTCCACAAGCGTCGCGAGCTGCCGGGTGAATGAGGTCAGAACCTTGACTTTGACCTTGCCGCCAAAGCCTGGGATGGTGAACCCTTTGGATGCCTTTTTCGGGCCGGATCCACCTTTTGCACCTCCCTGCCCCTTGGACCCGCTTTTTTCCGCGACCGCAGCCGTCACTTTGGTGGGATGAAACCCCATCTCCTTGATGCGCCCGAGAGCTTCCATCTGGTTCGCGACATCGATCGAGCCCCGGGTTTCCTTGCCACGGGCATCCAGCGCAACATAGTTGAAGGTGGGCATAAGATCAGAGGCCTCGGTTAGGTGTACTTCAGGATTTCTTCGACGGTTGTATCACCCTCAAAAATATTTCGCAAGCCGTCTTCGCGCAAGGTGACCATCCCGAGTTCAACCGCCTTTTGTCGCACCACCACAGTGGGGGCGCGATCGTTGATGAGAGTTCGCAACGGTTCAGAAATCACGAGCAACTCGTAGATGCCTTTTCGCCCTTTGTAGCCTGTATCGTTGCAGGCCGAGCAACCGCGTCCGTAATAAAACATCTTATCGCCAAGATCGTGTGGCGAGAGGTTCATCATTCGCAACTGGGCCTCGGTGGGCTCGAACGAGGACTTGCATTTTTTGCACACCATCCTCACGAGACGCTGGGCCAGCACGGCGAGGAGCGTCGATGAAATCAAGAAGGGCTCAACGCCCATGTCCACCAAGCGGGTGACGGCGCCGGGGGCATCGTTCGTGTGGAGTGTGCTCAGCACAAGGTGGCCCGTGAGCGAGGCTTGGATGGCGATCTGGGCCGTTTCCAAATCACGGATCTCCCCCAGCATGATGACGTCGGGATCCTGGCGGAGAAACGATCTCAGCGCTTTGTGGAAGGTCATCCCGACGGAGTCGTTAACCGCTACTTGCATGATCCCTTCGAGGTCAAACTCAACCGGATCCTCCGCTGTCAGAAGCTTGGAGTCGATCGTATTGATCCGTCTCATGCATGAATACAGCGTCGTGGTCTTGCCGCAGCCGGTGGGGCCCGTGACCAGACAAATTCCATTGGGCTGCTGGATCGCCTCCACGATGAAGTCATAAATATTCTTAGGGAAACCCAAGGTTTCCAAATCCAGACTCACGGCGCTGCGGTCCAGCACGCGCAACACCACCGATTCACCAAACTGGGTCGGCAGCGTGGACACGCGCAAATCGATCTGCTTCCCGCCGATGTTCATCGAGATGCGCCCGTCCTGGGGAAGACGGCGCTCCGAGATGTTCAAATTCGCCATGATTTTGATGCGCGAAGTCACCGGCATCGCCAGATGCTTTGGAGGCGGACTCATCTCGTAGAGCGCCCCGTCCACGCGGTAGCGGATTTTGAATTCATCTTCGAAAGGCTCGAAATGAATGTCGCTCGCGCGATCCTGGACCGCCTGATACAAGACCAGGTTGACAAACTTGATCACGGGGGTCGCATCGGCCATTTCTTTCAGGTCCACCACGATTCCCGTGGGCCCCCGAACGGCGGCCGCCTCAATCCCGAGCTCCTTGTCGATCCCGAGCTCTTTCAGAACATCTTCGAATGAGGTGTCGGTCTTTTGAGGATACAGCTTTCCGATCAGCTTTTCGATCTGCGCCGGGTCCGCGACCACAACCTGAACTTCCTTCTTCACCAGGAAACCGAGCTCGTCCACCACGCTCGGGTTGAGCGGATCCGCCAGAGCCACCCTTAATGTCGTTCCATAATCCGCAACCGGCAGGCACTGATACATTCGGGCGGTGGTCGCGGGGATCAACTCTAGCATCTCGGGCGTGATCTCGCTTTCCTGAACCTGCACGACCTCCGTCCCCAAATATTCGGCGATGATCTGGAGCTGGGAATCGGTGTCCAAGATCCCAAAATCGTTGAGGATCTGGCCGATTGGCTTCCCGCTACGGTTGTTCTCCTGGAGAGCCTCATCTATCTGGAGGTCATCGATCAACCCGCGATCTTTAATCAGATTCAGCAGGGGGTTTGATATGGTTTCAGCCATAATGAAATCCGATGGGAAACAAATTAAGCCGCCTTATTGCCCTGCTGACGCTGGGTCTCGATCTCCTGCAGCTTCTGCAAAATCGTGGTGGGATCCTGCGCCTTGGTGATGACTTCTTCCTGAGCGATCAAACCTTGCATATATTTGTCAATCAGGAACCCATCCAGGGTCACCATGCCCCATTTGGCCCCCGTTTGAATGTCCGAATTGATACGGAATGTTTTGTTATCGCGGATCAACGCGCTGACCGAAGGCGTGTTGATCATGATCTCAAATACCGCCACGCGACCCGGTTTGTCGTGTCGAGGGATCAGCAATTGTGAAATCACAGCCTGAAGAACGGTCGAAAGCTGTATCCGGATCATTTCCTGCTGGTTTGTTGGAAACGCGTTCGTGATACGATCGATCGTCTTGGCAGCCCCGGTCGTGTGCAAGGTCCCGAAGACCAAATGACCCGTCTCGGCGGCGGTGATAGCCGCCTCCATGGTTTCAAGATCGCGCAACTCGCCCACCAGAATGATGTCGGGGTCCTGACGCAGAGCCCGTCGCACGGCCTCGGGAAAGTTGGGAACGTCCACATTCACCTCGCGCTGGGTCACCAACGCTTTCTTGTGTTTGTGATAATATTCGATGGGATCTTCGATCGTGATGATGTGAGCGTCATCGCGCACTTCATTGATCACGTTGATCATCGAGGCCAGGGTCGTAGTTTTTCCTGAGCCGGTGGGGCCCGTCACCAAAACCAACCCTCTCGGCTTGTAAAGCAGTTCGCGAACCGAAGGAGGCAGTCCAATTTGATCCAGGCTCAGCAGCTTGTTCGGGATCTGGCGCAAAACCAGGCCGAAATTGCCTCTTTCCTTGAACACGCTAACACGGAACCGTGCGAGCTCACCGAAGGCGAAACCGAAGTCCGCCCCGCCCCGTTCGCGGACGTGTTGGATATGCTCTTCGGAGGTGATGCTGCGCATCAATTCCTCAGTATCTTCCGGCTTCAGATGAGGGCCCTCCACCCGGTGGAGAATCCCGTGCAACCGGATGACTGGGGCTGTGCCGACGCGCAAATGCAAATCCGCCGCGCCCTCAGACACAACCAACTGAAGGAGATCTGACATCGAATACGACATAACTCGTGACTAGCTCAAAAACTTTGGCGTTGTTGTTTGTTCGCGGGTGGATGGTTGGGATGATTAGGGCAAAATTCGTTTAAGCAGAATCGCCGACGGTCGCACGGATAACTTCTTCAGGGGTTGTTAATCCCGCGATGACTTTGCGGCGTCCGTCCTCACGCAGGGTTCGCATGCCCATCTCCCGCGCACGAACACGCAGCACAGAGGATGGAACCTTGTCGTAAATGAGCTTGCGCGCCTCATCGTCAATCACGAAAACTTCAAAGATTCCAAATCGTCCGCGATGGCCTGTCTTGGAGCAATCAGGGCACCCTCTTCCCTTTCTGAAATTAGCGCTGGCCGCTGACTCTTTATCGATCTCCAAGGCTTTCAATTCAGATTCGGTGGGAGCGAATGGGGTCGTGCATTTCTTACAGACTTTCCGAACCAACCGTTGCGCCATCAGCGCTCGCGTCGATGAGGCGACCAAGAAAGGCTTCACTCCAATGTCAATCAGACGAGTCACCGCGCTGGGAGCATCGTTGGTGTGCAGCGTCGAAAACACCAAGTGCCCGGTCAACGACGCGTTGATGGCGATGGACGCCGTTTCGAAATCGCGAATCTCCCCGAGCATGACCACATTGGGGGCTTGCCTGAGCATGGACCTTAACGCCGAAGCAAAAGTGAACCCGATGATCTCGCTCACCTGCACCTGGTTGATGCCCGCAAGCTGGTATTCAACCGGATCTTCGACCGTGATAATCTTGCGATCAGGTCGATTGATATAGTTCAAACAGGAGTAAAGGGTCGTTGTTTTCCCCGACCCTGTCGGTCCGGTCACGAGAAGGATTCCATCCGGCAGAGCGATCAACCGCTCAAAAGTTTGTTGGTCATCCGAGAAAAAGCCCAACTCCGCCAATCCCAGCTTCAATCCTTCCTTGTCAAGAATACGCATGACGATGCTCTCGCCATGGTTCGTGGGCAGACAAGACACGCGGAGATCGATGGTCTTCCCGCCCACGGATGTCTGGATGCGTCCATCTTGCGGAATGCGCCTCTCCGCGATGGACATGTTCGACATGATTTTCAACCGACTGATGATCGACGCCTGCAATCGCTTGGGAGGGCCTTTCATCTCGTGCAGCATCCCATCGATCCGGTATCGAACCCGAAAGGTCTTGGCCAGAGGCTCCAAGTGGATGTCCGATGCTCTCATCTTGAACGCATCGACGATGATGGTGTTCACCAACTTGATGATCGGCGCGTCCGCTTCCACGGCCGACCCATCTCCCGCATCCCCCACATTCCCCAGAGTCGCGATCTGGACCTCCCCCTCGGTGATGTCCTGGATCATCTTGCTGACAGAGTCGTCCTTGGCTCCGTAATAGCGGCCGATCGCAGCGGCGATATCCTCCTCCGTCGCCACCACCAAAGACACCGCTTTGTTCAGCAACATC
Source organism: Akkermansia muciniphila (assembly GCA_945865375.1). GTDB lineage: Bacteria > Verrucomicrobiota > Verrucomicrobiia > Limisphaerales > F1-80-MAGS106 > F1-80-MAGS106. The sequence goes on from CAMBEJ010000044.1 coordinate 26,102, forward strand.
GCGAGGCTGTCAGAAACCTCCAGGTCGGAAGGATCGGAAACGGCCACAGTGACCGAATCCTCCTGGGATTGGATCGGCACCACGTTATATTTCTTCGCGATGTGCCTGGGAATCGCGGCGATCACAGAATCCGGGAGCTTCACGTCCGTCAGGTCCATGAACTCGACATTGAAATACCCTGCTTTGGCCTGCGCGACCGCACTCGCACGGATCGTTCCCTGGGACACCAAGGTGTCAACGACACCTTCGCCAGTGGAGTCCGCATCCTGCCGGACTGGCTCCAACTGATCGTTGGTCACCCAGCCCATGTTAACAAGCGAGTCTAAAAGATAATCGTCTTTAGCAGCCACAACAAAATCAGAGCCTCCCGGCGAGGCGTTTTTAACCGTCGGTAGTTCGAGCGCTAGAGTAAGACTCGCGCCTTCAAAGTCAACCAGGACCCAAAAATCTCTGAAACTTTCGCTACAAGGTCCAAATCAAGAATCACAACCCAGCTCCGATCCCACAACTGGGGTGCGCAAAATGAAACCGATGCCCGTGGTCTCAGATCTGCTCAAGCCAGAGGATTGGATTCGAGAACAATCCCCGCATCCGGCCATGGCGATCTCCGCAAGCAAATCGATGCCTCTCACGGCTTTGAAAGCCTGAAAAAACGTGATGCGGAGGCCTTCGGAACAACCGCAGAATTATTAGCGCTGGACACCGTGTCCCATCGGGGAGCTAACAGCGAGTCAGTCGCTTCAAGCCGGTACCCCGTCGAGGAAAGAGGCCATGAAATCAGGAGATTGTTCCCCGACAGTGCCAGAGCCAGCTTGGGGGCCGTTGAGTCGCCCGGCGTCCCGGCGGCTTTCACCAAGCGGAAGTAAAGGGCACCGGCCGCCGAACTCACGACGACGGATGTTTTTTGAGAAGATCCGTCCACATCTTTCCAGACGGGGTTCAACAGCGTGCCGGAGGTTTGCAGCACCTGCCCTTTGTATTTATCAGACCACGCGACCGTCAACTTGTCCCCAGCCCAAGTGTAGGACAACACGCCTTCATCCCCACCCACTCCCTGCTCAGGGTTCACGGTCACCTGCACGGGGGCGCTGGACGCGTCAGCCCCCTGGTTGTCATACGCTTTCGCAACAAACGAATTTGAACCCGCGCCCACAGACTTCAGTTGAATCCTATATGGGGGCGTGTTCGCAGTCCCTATCAAAGTGGCGCCTGAATAAAACTCGACCCTCGTGATCGAGCCATCGGAATCGGCTGCGATGGCCTCCAGCGCGAACGACGCCGGCGCTGTCAGGGTGATGCCTGTTGAAAACACTGGGGTGCCGTTGATCAGAGCACCAAAACTTGCATCCTCCCCGCTGACAGTCTTCAGAGCCCAATCATTCCCGTTACGAGCCCAATAGTCGAGGAAACCACTCCCTATCTTCGGCGGGCCGTACAAGCTTAGGCCGGCGGACTCTCCAACCCCCGCGTTGACACCCTCAAACGAAATGGTCCATGTGAAATTAGAGGGGACAGAGATAGCACCGAGATCACCCAGATCTACCGTTGCGCCGTCTGGTGCCGCCGGAATCTCGAAGGAACCGCTGTCGAAAATCATCATCCCAGGTTTGCCCAACGGACCGTCGTTCTTGTAAAACTGAATGCGAGCCGTCTCATCCCCACTAAACTTTTTGCCGACGTATTGAAAAATGAAGCTATCCAGCCGGCAGATGGGTAATAAATTATTGTCCAAAACAACTTGGTCCCCAAATTCGACTCCCTCAAACAAGCTCCTGTTAACCGATGTCGTCGCGTTGTCGTAAACAGTTTTCGATACAGCCGAAGGAGCCGTGACGAAGAGCGCCACTGTGGGGGGATTGTTCGGTTTCGAAAAACCTCCAATGCCCGAAAGATCATCGAAAGTTCCAACTGGGCCCTGATCGGCAAAAATGTTGCCGTTATAGCCGTAATACCCCACACGATGATGGATTGGTTCAGGGAGCGGCAGATCCGTTAAGAGCTCGATGGCAGCTCCCACCTGAATGCGATTTCCCGAGGCATCGGTTCCCTGATAAACACGCGCTTTCAACCGAGCTGTGGCGTTTGGGAGCGCCTGCAGATCCGACGTGGAAGCCGGGGTAAACTGAAGCTCAAACACGGCGAATTGAGTGGCTGAATAATTGCCCAGCTCAGTCCACGAGGAACCCAGCGTGGCGGCTGCGGAGGCGCCATTCAAACCATAAAGCCCCGCAGGGGACTCGTTGTCCGCACCCGACTCCGCGTTAAAATCAACCGTGGCGACTCTAAAAGAGGCGGTAGGACCTTCAGGAACCACGAGCAGCGCGAGCCCTTTGTTCGAAGCAAGATTCAACCATCCCATGACCCCGCCCCGACGTTCCGCTTCCTGGGCTTGGGGAAGGAACCGCGCGGAGACAGAGTAAACGGCGTTCGTCGGCCTTATGGTGGAGGCATACCACACTGATCTCGAAGAAAAATCACCCGGAACACCGGTCCAATCCACAACGAGCACCGCGTTGCCTTCGACGATCTGCGGCGTCAACTCTGACTGGGAAGACCCAAAACCGTTCCTATTCGAAAGCTTAACGAGATCTCCGGTCGATTCACCATTGTTGATCAATTCCGCTTGGGCCATCCCACCCAGCACCAGGAGCAAAGCGGCCAAGCATCGGACTTTCCAAATCGATATCATTCGGATACGTAGAGCAAGCATTGGCCCAACAAATTGCTGAAAACGAAGCGATCTGTCCACAGGATTTTGCGGATTCCTGATCTCAAAGCCCAGGCTGAGAACAAAATTTTGAAAAGGAACCCCCATTCAGATTAACGACGTCACGTCGAACCTCAGCCTCCGTCAGCTGCCATCCGTTCAGAACCAGCCCACGATATTTTTCAGAAAGAACCCGCGCAAGGATCACCCGTGAGTGCTCCCATTTATAAATAATCTGATCCAAAACTCGGGCATCGGAATGTTGAAACGTAAAGCTGGTGCCCAACAGCTCGATCCTCAAACGGGTCATTTCATCGATCAAGCAGGGGATGTTGGTAAACCACCAACATCCAAAAACATGAAGATTTCTAAATTTCCGGGCCAGGACAACCAATTCATGCTGGCTCTCACGTGGGAGCGCCGTGATGAGGAACCGAACGTCCGGCCAGCCGGAACAGAGGTTTCTGAGAAAAGTCAGATCACAAGCCGAGACGCCATCCCCTGCAAGTCGCAGAAGAGGGTTCACCGCGCGTCGCACACCCGGCATCACCGCGAAGGGAATGCCAAACTCCTTGCAATGAGGAAGCACCGCTCGTTCGATAAGGGCGCTCGAATCGTGATCGGATGGAAATCGAAACTCCGGCGGGAGCGACACCATGACATAGGCCGCCTGGATCCGCCGGGTCCAATCGGCCAGAAAACGGCGCACCTCGGAAAGGGTCTGCTCGTTAAGTTCAGTCGACCTCACTCGGTATCCCCATCCTGCCAGTTCCTTGCAGGCTGTCTCCCAGGAAAGCAGCAGAGGATCAATCCGCAGGCCGCTTTTGAACCGAGGATCACGAACAGGATTGGAATCCCAAATCATTCGCTCCTCCTGATCGAAGGGAGAGTTCGTCATGCAAATGCTCCGAACTCGCGCAACCTGCATGCAACGAGTCACGTATTCGGCAGGATTTTGTGCGGAAAACCAGGATCGCAGGGCGCTCAGATCCCGCGATTTCACATCCAGCCCCAGACGGTTCAGCACTGTCAAAACCCCGCGGCAGGATTCCGAAATAGGCGAGTTCTCGAGAAACAAATGATGCCAGATCAGGTTTGCTTGACCCTGCTTGGTCAGCGACCAAAAGGTTTCATGAGGGATTGTGAGATGCCGAAAAACTTCAGCAACGAGGTAATGGTAGACGAGCAAGTCATCGATTCCCCACAGGAGCAAAGGCCCAAAAGCGGGCTGGTAGAGGTGCGTGTGGATGTCATCGACTTCTGTCTCGGCCACAATTCTATGGACCAGGGCGTCCAGGTCAGGCAACGGGATCAAGGTCGTGGCTGTCATGTGAGCGAACCATAAGAACGCAGTGCTTTCGTTGCCAGCCAAAACCCGCGACCCAAACCCCATCGGGGGCCTCATAGGGTTTTTGGAAAGCGAACCTCCCCGAATCGATCGGCTACCGGTGCCGCTCGTGCGGGGGGGGGGCCGGCGAGGCATTCCATGATGCGAAAAGATGTCCGAAGGACGGGTGCGGGTGAGTTCTTCTCAACTTAATCGCACATTGGCATGACAAAAGTCACGATCTGACACACCCTCGTTCCCATGCTCTGCTTGCCAAACCAATCATCCGAACGGATGGGCCGCGTACAGGCCCCGATCATCCCCGTTGTCGCCGAATGGATACGTCAAAACCCCGGCACGATCTCTCTGGGACAGGGCGTGGTGTTCTACGGCCCCCCACCCGAGATTCAAATCGGCATAGACCAGTTTTTCGCGGATGCCCAAAACCACAAGTACAAAGCGGTCTACGGAATTCCCCAACTCCTTGCGGCCATCGCAACCAAGCTGGAGTCCGAGAACCTCATCCGGCTGGGCACGGGGAATCGAGTGGTGGTGACGGCGGGCAGCAACTTGGCCTTCTCGAACACGATCTTCGCCATCACAGAACCGGGCGACGAGGTGATCCTCCAGACGCCCTACTATTTCAATCATGAAATGGCGCTTCAAATGCTGGGTGTGCGACCGGTGCTGGTGCCCACCGACGATCGCTATCAACCGAGGCCGGACCTGATTCGCAAGGCCATCACCCCCCGCACCCGAGCGATTGTCACCGTCTCCCCAAACAACCCTTCCGGCGCCGTTTACGAAGAACACCGGCTTCGTGAGATCAACACACTTTGTGGCGCGCTTGGACTGGTGCATATCAGCGATGAAGCCTATGAGCTCTTTACTTTCGATGGTCGGAAGCACTTCTCTCCAGGCTCCATCCCGGGCAGCGAACACTACACCGTCTCCCTGTTTTCCTTTTCCAAAGCGTGCGGGTTCGCAAGCTGGCGCGTGGGGTATCAGGTCATCCCCGACCACCTGTTCGAAGCCACCCTCAAAGTTCAGGACACGCAGCTCATTTGCGCTCCCGTGATCAGCCAGTTTGCCGCCGCGGCAGCTCTCCCCACCAGCGCTGACTACTGTCGCAGCCACTTGGAATCGCTGCGTCGAAACCGCGATATCCTCCTCGACCGTCTCCAGGAGCTTGGGGACCGTTGCCTGGTTCCCGCATCAGACGGGGCATTTTATCTTCTTCTGAAGCTAAAAACCAGCATGGAGTCGATGGAGCTCTCGAGACGGCTGATCGTCGAACACAAAGTAGCGGCAATCCCAGGGGTCGCCTTCGGGATAGATTCTTCCTGCCTGCTGAGGGTTGCGTACGGTGCCCTGGACGCGAGTTCCGTGGAAGCCGGAGCGGATAGGTTGGTGACGGGCTTGGCCCGCCTGCTCCCATAACTTAATCCAAGCCGCCCCTCGCTCGTGGGCAGCAAGTCCCTCTTGATCCTGAAGGGAGGTCTTGGCAAACTCCTGTCGCATGACCGACAGACCTGCAACAACTCAACCGACAACCCCAGCGTGGCACCGGATCGCGGAGCAACAACCCACCCCGGACCAGCGAGCCATCCCAGCCTCCCGGCATCGAATCTATCCATGAGCAACGCGATTGTCGGTGTGGTCGGCGCGGGCGTGATGGGTAGCCGGTGTCGCTCAAAACCTGGCCGAATCCGGTTTCCATGTGATTCTTATCGATGTCGAGGACGCCCCCCTGGAGCGGGCCAGGGCTGAGATTCTCCGGAATCTCCGGTTCCAAATAATGTTTCGAAAGGGCAAACGACCTGACGCTCCGCCTCCCGAGCAGATTGTCGAGCTTATCTAGTTTTCCACCGAGCCACGTTTGCTCGAAGCCGCGTTCTTCGTGATTGAGAATGTGGTCGAAAAGTGGCCGGTTAAACAAGCGGTCTATGCGAAGCTCGAAACGGTGTGCGGGCCGGATTGCATTTTCGCCGCCAACACCTCCGCCTTGTCCATCACTCGAATCGCCTCAGCCACGCGGCGCCCGCCCAAAGTCCTGGGAATGCATTTCATGAACCCTGTTCCCATGAAAACGATGGTTGAGGTGATTGGAGGATACCACACCTCAGACGCCACGATCGAGCATGCAAAAGCGTTGCTCGCACGCATGGCAAGGAATGCGTGATCGTCAAGGACTCGCCGGGGTTCGTCTCGAACCGGGTCTTGATGTTGACGGTGAACGAAGCGATTTTTCTGATCCACGAACAGGTCGCCACCGCCGAAGAGGTTGACAAGATTTTCAAATCCTGTTTTGGGCACAAAATGGGGCCTCTTGAAACTGCGGATTTAATTGGTTTGGACACGATTCTCTTCTCGCTGGAAGTGCTTTATGAGAGCTTCAACGACTCGAAATTTCGCCCCTGCCCGCTCCTCCCAAAATTGGTGGACGCAGGGTTGCTCGGCCGCAAAAGCGGTCAGGGTTTTTACCATTACCCAACCTTTTCCACCTAATCTGTCATGAGCTTGGAACCGATCGCCGCTAAGATCAGGACGTTTTTTTGCCATTACCTCCGCGACACCGATTTTGGCGATGAAGATGACGTCTTCGCCTCGGGCCATGTCAATTCTCTCATGGCCATGCAGTTGGTCCTCTTCGTCGAAAGGGAATTCGCCATCAAGGTCACCAACGAGGATTTAGATCTGGCGAATTTCAATTCTGTCCTCCGCGTGGCTCAATTCGTCCAGAAGAAACAGGCAGATTGACCCCTGCGGCCCTCCCCCTGTCGCCTTTTTCATTCCACTCCGTCCACTCAAAACAATCGCTGAATTAGGAGACGGTTTTCGTGAACTCTTCGGGGAGCACATCGCGCCTCAATCTCAACGGATGGACGAGCAAGAAACCACGCCACGAGAATTGATCGCCTATTGGGGGGCCATGGCTGCCTGAGCGGATTGATCCCAGGCGAGCACGGTGGGCGCGGTTGGAACATCCACGAATTTGGAACGATTTGTGAGGAGATCGGACGGGTCTCCATGTCGCTGCTCAGCCTAGTGACCGTGCATGCCATGGTAGCCCAAGCGATCGCGCAATGGGGGACAGCAGTACAACGCGAGATCTGGCTGCCACAGTTGGCTTCCGGGAAATGCCTGGGCGCCTTCGCGCTCACCGAGCCTCTCATTGGATGCGACGCCCCACATATTCAATTGGAAGCCCCCCAGGATCCTGGAGGGTTCAGACTCTGAGGAGCCAAGAAATGGATCTCCTACGGACAACTCGCTGGAGTGATTTTGGTGTTCGCTCAATGCGCGGGTAGAACAATCGCCCTGCTGGCCCCCGGGGATGCCCCAGGATTGTCGGTCAAACCGTTGAGGGGGCTCCTCGGATTTCGGGCTTCGATGATGGCGGAATTGGTTTTTGACGGAGTCCTAGTGCCTCTGGACAGGGTCGTGGGACGCGTCGGGTTCGGCGTGTCGCATGTCGCGATGGCTGCGCTGGACCTCGGCCGCTACGCGATCGCCCGAGGCAGCGTCGGCCTGGCGGCAATGTGTCTGGATGCCTCCGTGGAGTATGCAACCCAACGCAAACAATTCGGGGTTCCCCTCTCCAGCCACCAGTTGATTCAAAAGATGCTTGCTGACATGGCCACACAGTTGGCAGCCGCCAAAGCTCTCTGCCTGGAAGCGGCGCGACTCCGCGATGCGGGATCCCCCGATTCCATCATCGAAACTTCCAAGGCCAAATATTTCGCCTCTCAAACAGCCGTGAGCGCCGCCAGCGATGCCTTGCAAATTCATGGAGCGCATGGATGCGGCCCTGATTCCCCTGTTCACAGATATTATCGGGATGCGAAGCTCACCACAATTATCGAAGGAAGCAGCCGGATGCAGCAGATCATGATCGCTCAAGATCTGATGAGAAAACGGTTCCGAAGTGCTGCCGCACCCGTTCCGCCCCCCCCCCCCGCTCGCATGAAAGCTGAGATCAAGGAGTTCATCAGCACCCGGCGTTTGGCCTATTTGGCCGCCGACTCTGTCACGCGCAACGGCGTTTTCGATTTCGCGAGTTTGGTCGAGGTCATGGAACGAGTCTACAAGGTTCATGCCCGCAGCGAATACCGGATGCCCAGGATGGATTACCTCAAGTACCCCGACCGCCCATCCTACGATCGCATTATCGTTCTACTGGGTTATTTGGGAGGCGAGTTCCAAGTCAGTGGACTCAAAGAAATCTGCTCCTCAACCACCAACAAACAGCGCGAGCTTCCGCGTGCCTCCGGGTTGATCCTGTTGAACGATCCTGAAACACAAAGACCTTACGCCATTCTCGAGGCGAGCCATATCAGCGCCACGAGAACGGCTGCAGTGACCGGGCTCTCCCTTCGGCTTTTCGCGCCGAAAACCATCCGCAAAGTCGGATTCCTGGGCTGTGGCTACCTGGCCACGGTCCATCTGGATATGTGGCGCCAACTCTACGCTGATCGTTGCGCTACCATCCATGTCTTCGACCCCAACCAAGAGGCATTGGAATCGTGGACGCGTCACGCACGCGAAGCCGGCTTGGTGCCGATCCCGTGTGGGTCCGCGCGCGAGGTCGTCGAGAATGCCGATGTGCTGATTCCCATGACGACCCAGGAAACACCGTATATTCAAGCCTCCTGGATCCATCCCGGTTCCCTCTATTCTGCGGTCTCCCTCCTGGATCCCGAACTGGAAGTGCTGCGGCGAGCCAGCCATATCGTCGTGGACGACGAAGCCCTTTGCAAACATGAGAGACGGCCGCTGCAAGTCCTCGAACAGGAAGGCGGACTGAAGTCCAAACGGCTTCTCAGCATCGGCCAATTTTTCCAAGAAGGTCTTGAGATTCGACGATCCGCACGAGAGACTGTGCTCTTTAACCCCATGGGAACGATTCTCACGGATCTGGGGGCGGCTCTCCATGTTCTGGGCCGGGCTCTCGAGCGCAAAGATTACGTTCTTCTACCCGCTTAGTCCTTCGTTTTCAAAGCTCAGGGGAACTGAAGTTAAAGTAGTTAGGATGCTATTCACAATAACATGGACAAGTTTATATAGTCATGTGTGGTGCAAGGAATAATTCCAATCACCGTGAAAATCGCAGCGTTGTATATTTATCGGAGCGAGAGCTTCGTCGGAAACCTCCTTCCCCGTTTCATATACGGCAGGATCGATCTCGGCCTGAATCGAGAGTCCTTTGCTCGTGCCCGTGTTGCTGATCAATTTGATGATGGTAACATAATCGGTAAGTGGATGGGCGCGCCAATTTG
>CAMBEJ010000045.1 GCA_945865375.1 Akkermansia muciniphila
CACGGATAACACGGATAACACGGATGAGGAAAGGGAGCTGAGAGGGGTACTTTATCCGTGCTATCCGTGTTATCCGTGGTTAACTCTTCCCATTCTGCGGTAGGTATTGTCCTCCGAACGACACCTCCCGGAAACGGTGAGTTGCACCCGCGGTGGGTGCCCATTTCAGATTTGGATTGATAATCAGGGGTGACTTGAGTATCTGTGGACCAAACCCAATTGGTTGCAAACCACTTCAGCGTGGGCATCGTCTCGGTCATGGGGCGCGCCCTGCTAACGCCTTGGTTGGAGTGATGGCTCGCGTTCGCATAAAAGCTGCGAAAAATCTATCCCCTATTCCGCTGAAATCAGCCGTGCTAATCCCAGTTGCTTCGTGTTTTTAATCGACCAGTCTGGGTCAATGGTCGATCCGATTGCCGGGAGCGATGGCAAGAGAAAGTGCGACAGCGTTTCGGACGCGATCAATCGTCTGCTGCATAATCTGATTATTAAATGCGCGCGCGGGGAGGGGGTGCGTAACTTCTACGAGGTTTGCGTAATTGGCTACGGGGCCACTGTGGCACCTGCGTTCAGCGGCCCTTTGGCCGGGCGCGATATCGTCGCGTTAAGCGAGGTGGCTAACTCCCCTGCGCGCGTTGAGGAGCGAATCAAGAAAGTCAGCGATAGCGCGGGATGAGTGATTGAACAAAAAGTTCGGTTTCCGCTCTGGTTCGAGCCTGTTGCGAAGGGGATCACACCGATGGGCAGGGCGCTGGCGATGGCTGCCAGTTTATTGGAGATATGGGTCGCCAAACACCGGAATTCGTATCCGCCTATCGTCATCAACATCACGGATGGCGAAGCGACGGACTCAGGTCCTGTGCCGCAGGCCACAGCTTTGACGGACCTTGGCACGGAGGACGGCAAGGTTCTTCTGTTCAATTGCCACATCTCAAGCCAGTTGACGGCCCCCATTGTTTTTCCTGAGAATGACGCGTCTCTTCCAGATGAGTTCTCCAGGGTGTTGTATTCTGTTTCCAGCCTGCTTCCCACAAGTTTGCGTGAACTGGCGAGAAGCGAAAACTTCACTTTGGGGCCGACATCGCGAGGCTTCGCGTTTAATGCGGATCTTGTGGAGTTGATCCGCTTTTTGGATATCGGCACACGAGCCAGCAATTTGCGTTAACGAATTTGGCCATGCTTCCGAGGGTCCAGACTTTCTGGTTGCCCAAGCAGGGCAACACTGCCGAGGAATACGAGGATGCCTTTGCCTACTCGCTTGCATCGCGTCGATTTGGTGTGGCCGACCGGGCCACGGAGTCGTCCTTCGCGGACCTCTGGGCTCAGAACCTCGTTCAGGCATTCTCAGAAAAGCCTCCTTTTGGATCCGAGCTGGCGGGTTGGCTAGAGCCGATGCAATCAGCATGGCGCGAGGCGGTGCCCTGGGACCGGTTGCCATGGTTTGCGGAAGAGAAGGCCAAGAATGGTGCCTTCGCGACTCTCGTGGGAATTGAGTTCTTGGGGTGCGCGCCTCGGCCTGTTCCGCCGCCTCCGCCCAAAATCGCGTTCTGGGAGAGATTCTTTGGGCACTCCCTGCCCCAGCCCGTTCCCGAATTTGATCCGAAGCCAAAGTGGAGGGCGTTTTCAGTCGGAGACAGTTGTTTATTCCAAATCCGAGGTGGGCGCATGCTGGCTTCGTTTCCGATCGACAAGGCCGAGCAATTCAACGCTCGTCCGCTTTTGCTGTGCAGCAATCCTTCCTGGAATCATACGGTGCGCCATGCATTGAAAACGTTGGAGAGCACGTATGACTCGGGCGATTGCTTTTTGCTTGCGACGGATGCGCTCGCTCATTGGTTCTTGAGCCATTGTGAGGCGGGTGGCAAGCTCTGGAATTCACTTCTCGCGTTGAAGAGCGATTCGGATTACGCCGCTTTTATTGGTCAGGAACGTCAGGAGGGTCATCTGAAGAATGATGATACCACCCTGATGCTCGTGCGCTGGGAGTCGGATTGAGCTCTTGAAAGATCACGCTTATGAATTGGGCGAATCATACCGACTATCAGGACTCCATTCAAAACCCGCAGCATTCATTCAGCGAACCCGATCTGAAGGTGGCGACCATCGCCAACGACATGCTGGGTTTGCCGAGGGTCATGTCGGGTAACTTCGCAAGCGTGTATGAGCTTGAAACAGGCGGCCAAAAATGGGCGATCCGCTGTTTTGTCAGACAGGTGAGCGGCCAGCAAGCCCGTTATACGATCCTCAGCAAACATCTCAGCACCGTCGGCCTGTCCTCAATCGTCAAGTTCGAGTATATCACCAAGGGAATCAACGTTCGAAATGAGTGGTATCCCATCGTGAAAATGGAGTGGGTGAAGGGTGTGCCCATGCACGTTTTCGTGGATGAAAATCATCAGGACGGGGTGTTGATGGCCCGACTTGCGGAGCAGTGGCGGGAACTCCTCCGAGGCATCCGCTCCCATCACATTGCGCATGGGGACCTTCAGCATGGCAACGTCATGGTGACGCCGGAACGCGAATTTCGGTTGGTCGATTACGACGGCATGTATGTCCCTGGATTTGGCCGTGGACGCAGTCCGGAATTGGGCCATGCCAACTATCAGCATCCGCGGCGAACACCGGACTATTATGAGGAGGCGCTCGATAACTTTGGAGCATTGATTGGTTACGCCAGTTTCTTGGCGATCTCGAAAGAGCCTCAATTGTGGGCCGAATTCTCGACTGGCGATAACTTGTTGTTTGTGGCCTCCGATTTTCACAACCCGCAAAAGTCCAAGATCATCGAGCGCCTGAAGAACAGTCCGGATCAACGGGTCAAGTTGCTCGCGGCGCTCATCGAATGGGCGTGCCTGCGGCCCGTTGCGATGGTTCCCGACTTTTTGGAAACCGCGGAGTTGGTCGAGCAAGGAAAGCTGCCCGTCGATCTCAACGCGGCGGCGGCGCCGATTTCTACAGCGACTCCCAACTGGATGGCCGAGGAGGCACCCTCATCGCCGCCTGCTGGCACCCGGATAGCCCCGACTGGCGCTGGGGGAACTCGGATGGCCCCCGCTGTTTCAGCCACGCGCGCCTCGGGAGATTCGAAACCCGTGACCACATCGGCCTGGAGCGGGACCCGGGGCGCTGAGGAGGATCGACCGGCTCCAGCACGTGCTTTGGCACCTGCGCCAACGGTCGATGCGGACCATTCCGGAGGCTTGAACCTCTGGCCGCTTGCGGCCGTGGGGCTGGCTTTGCTGGCTTTGGTACCCTCGCTTCGGTTGATCGCTGGATCAGGTTCCTTTATCTGTGGTTTGGTGGGGCTTCTTCGCGGAGGCACAGGGCAGACACCGAACAAATGGGTAGGCGTGGGCGGAGGCATGCTGGGCGTCGCCCTGGCTGTTTGGGGGGCGATGGAGATGAAGAAATCGTCATCGACGGAGCCAACCTCAGTGGAGGAGGCAACGGAATCCTCCACCGCTCCAGTTGGATCCCCACCCGTTTCACAGCAAAAGGAACGTCCCCTCAACACCCTCACCACGGCAAATCCTCGCGCCGTGACTCCAAACCAGGACGAAAGTGCCAAACCTGCCTCATTGCCGGAGCTTAAATTGCGACCGATAGGCCTCCTCAAGGGGCATGCAAAATCAGTGGATTCGCTCGCGTTTGCACACGACAGCCTGACGTTGGCAAGCGGCGGCGCCGACGGGACTGTCCGGTTGTGGGATGCTCAGTCTGGTGAGCTTCGACATACGCTGTCTGGGATCACGGAGGGAGTCGAATCCATGACGTTTTCGCCCAATAATCAGGTGCTCCACGTCGTGGCGATGGATAACACGCTCACGCTCTGGGAGGTCGCCACCGGGAAGTTGCGGAAAACCGCTGCGGATCATCGGAAGACCATCTGGCCGGTCGCCGTGTCGCCCGACGGAGCTTGGGTGGCAAGCGGCACGAGGAACAGAAAGGTGGTTCGGCTTCTGGATTTGGTCAGCGGCGCGACACGCGCGGAATTCTCGGATCAAGAGAGTTGGATTAAATCGGTCGATTTCTCAAATGATGGGAAGCTGGTCGTGAGCCAGTCCTTCGATGATGCCGTTCGAATTTGGGACACCGCTTCGGGCCGGTCGCGACAGAGTTTTACCGTGTCGAGCAACACGCTCAACGGCGTGGTGATCTCCAAGGACAATCGGTTTGCAGCCTGCGCTGTTGAGGCGCGTGATGTGGGTGTTTGGGAGGTGGACACAGGAAAACAGATTCACCGCCTTTCAGGCCATGGACCGGAGCTGAAAAGTCTCTGTTTTTTTTCCAACGGCGCCTTTTTGGCCAGCGGAGGGGATGATCGTACGATCCGAATATGGGATTTAAAAGCCGGTGTCGCACGCTCCACTCTGACGGCCCATGAGGCTGCCGTCACATCCCTCGCGATCAGTGCGGATGGGAAGCAGCTTGCGTCGGGCGGTGCCGACAAACTGGTCAAATTGTGGGACTCAACAGCGCTGCGATGAAGTCCCTTTGCCGTTTGTTTTGCAAATCCCAGTTCTTACTCCTTGAATTTGTCCAAGAAAAGTTCTATCAAGGAAATGTAATGTCGTTGAGTTTCCTCAAATCGAAGCCACAAAGGAAGGATCACATACTGGCTATCGATCTGGGAGTTCGCTACACCAAGGCCATTCATCTGCAAAGGAAGGGCTCCGTTTATCAGTTGGCGAACTTTGTGCTTCAGGATGCGCCAGTTTATGAAAAGGGCCTATCAGTCGAGGTTCTTGGGCAGCACATCAAGACTGTGGCCACCACTTTGGGGATGCGCACCAAACAGATCGTTTTGGTGGCTGGGGTAGGCGATTCCATTGTGCGAGATGCCGAGCTCCCACTGTCGCCCGTGGCGGATTTGCGGGCGATGATCAAGCTCAACAGTAAGAATTATTTACAACAGGATTTACCCGACTATATTTTCGATTGTTTCATCCAGAGCATGGTCGAGCAGCGGGCTGACGCCGAAAAGATGCCCGCCAAGGCGAGGGTGATTGTCGCCGGGGCAAAGCGGCAATATGTCCAAGATTTGCAGTCGGCTGCGAAGAGCGCTGGATTGGTGGCGGAACATATTTTCCCTTCGTTGCTCGGTCCCGCCAACGCCTTCGAAATTTCGGACCCCGAGGCGTTTGGCAGAGATGTCGTGGCTTTGGTGGATTTGGGCTTCAGACATTCCACTATCACTGTTCTCATGCAAGGCAAGGTGGCTCTCTTTCGTGTGGTCGGGATTGGTGGGGATAAGCTCACGAGCGGGATCGCCGAGACCATGGGGATTAGCTACGCTGAGGGGGAGGGTATCAAAGTGGGGATGGCCGAGGAAGTCCAGTCCATCATGACTCCGTTGCTTTCTCCTTTGGGTCGCGAACTGCGCGCGTCGGTCGATTTTTTTGAACATCAGAGCGACAAGGCTGTGGGGCAGGTGCTTATTTCGGGCGGCGCTGCGTTGTCGGACTTCATCCTCCAGACGCTTCAAAGTGATTTAATGGTGCCGTGTAAGAGTTGGAACCCTTTCGCGTCAATTGGAATCGCGATGTCTGAGGACAAAGCGGCGGAGCTCGCAAAGATCGCCCCGCAATTTGTGGTGGTCGCGGGTGCTGCCGTTTCTGCGATGCCCCCTGCGGCTTGAGCCGTTGTTATGCCAATAAGGATCAATTTACTTGCCGAACAACTGGCCGCTGAGGAGATCCGCAAACGCGATCCCGTCAAGCGGGCTTATTGGATCGCAGGGGCTCTGGTGGGGCTGGTGCTGGTCTATACGGGTTTGTTGCAAGTTCGCGTGTCCCGTGCTGCGAGTGAATTACTGGCTGAAAACGCCAAATGGAAGGCCCTCGAGACAAGGTACAACCAGGTCCAAAAGGATTTTACACGAACCACTGTCATCGAAGCCCAGTTGGACGCGCTGGATCGTCTTTCGACCAATCGGTTTTTGTGGGGGAACTCTCTGAGTGCTCTCCAGCTCACAGTGTTGGCTGGGGTCGAAGTCACCAAGCTCACCGGACGTCAGACATTCGAATTTGTGGAGCCCATTCCAACCAAGATAGTTAAATCTGGAGGCGTGACCAACGTCATCCCCGGGAAGCTGGGAAGTTCTCGTCAAACACTGCGAATGGCGATTAAGGGAATGGACTTGTCTCCTGTTGCTGGGAGCCAGATCATTCCCTACAGGGACGCTCTCCTCGCGTCTCCATACTTCTCCAGCGAGTTGAAAAAAAGCAAGGTGGCTTTTGTGGAACAGTCCTCTCCACAGCTTGATCCGGCAACCAAGCGGATGTACATCGATTTCACCCTGGAAATTCAATTTCAGGAGGCTTTGAGAACCAACAGAATGATCCTGTTTCGGTAGTTGAAAGTTCTCACGCGTTATGATTAAGCTCTCTAAGGAACAGCAGAAGCAACTCATATTCATCGTGGTTGGAACCCTCGTCGTGGTGGGGGGATTGTGGTATGGCGTGATTGGCGTTCAAGCAGACGCGCTCGCTCAGACAATCAAGAAAAAAAGCGACGCTGAGTCGAAGCTCTCGAAATTTCAACTCTATGTGACGAACGCTCCCATCATTCAGAGCAACTTAGTCACGGCGGCAACGCGTTTGAAATCACTGGAGGACGAAATGCCATCCGGAGATATATATTCTTGGTTTGTCGATACGCTCACAAAGTTCAAAGGGTCGCATGCAGTGGACAACGTGATCCCGAAGCGCGAAAACTTGGGGAGGTTTGAGCTTCTGCCTGATTTTCCTTACACAAACACCGCTACCTGGCACGTCACTATGGAGGCACCCTACAACGAGGTCGGCAAATTCCTCGCAGACTTTGAAAACAAGTTTCCGCACACCTTCATCAATGGCTTGGAACTCACGTTGCCTCCTATTATCGATCCGTTGTCGCCCGAGAAGTTGCTGATTGATTTTGAGGTCGTGGCTCTTGTCAAACCGTCGTCGTCGCCATGAAGAATTCTGTTTTGAAATATCTCAAGACCGCTGCGGCCGCAGACCGCTTCTTCGGAGTCCTCGCGGTGCTGGGTTCTGTAGTGGCAGCGCAAGTGCTCGCCGCCCCGGCGAAGGCAGCAAAGCTGACGCCAGTAACCAAGGTGGTGACGAATGCCCCGGTTGTCTTTGTCGTGCCGAAATCTATATTTATCGATGACCCCGCCAAAGGGCTTGATCCGTTTTTTCCGAAATCTGAACGGCGCTTGACCAACAACGCCTCTTCCGATCCACGCCGCGGATCGAACATCCTTTCAGGGGTCAGTGTAAGCGATCCCAGGACGTTTCTTGCCATGCTGAATCTCCAGGGGATTTCTCGGGCGGCCAGAGGGAATCGATTGGCCGTGATCAACAACCATACTTTTACCCTGGGTGAAGCGTCCACAATCAGGTTGGGTGGAGCCACAAATGTGGTGACGTGTGAAGACATTAAAGACGGTTTCGTCGTGGTCTCTGTTCGGGGTGTGGCCGAGAAAAAAACGCTCTTTCTCCCCAGCAAATGACCTTGCTTATTTTTATGAGAACCATGAAGGGACGTCAGGATCGTGAGCAGGCTGAGGGGTTCGGTCCTGGCAATCTGGCTGGGCAAATCCCGGGAGCAAATATTTTAACTTAGTTACTCGCATGAAACTACTGAGCCGTGGTCTGTGCCTTATGGCTCTTGTCTTGTGGTTCGTTTCTGGACAAAGCCAGGAGGCTAAAGTCGACAAGCCACCCGGCGAGAACAAGAGCCAGGAAGGATTGAATTCCGAGAAGAAGGAGGGACTCATTCCTGATGCGAAAGGAGAACCCGTTTCAGAGAAGAAAGACGAGCCCAATGCCGAGAAGAAAGTGGCACTCCCCGCTGAGACGAAAGACGAACCCAGTTCCGAGAATGAAGGGGATATCATCCCTTTAATCAACCTTGTGGACGCTTCCATGCTAGGTGCGATTGACCACCTCGTAAAACTCGCGGGACTCAATGTTTTCGTGGATCCAAAGATTTCATCGCCCACACCGGTAATAGGAGCCGACGGAAAGCCGCTTCCGCAACCGACTATCACGCTGAAATTTGAAAAGGTCACCGCCGAAAATGCTTTGGAGGCTCTCCTGATCAATAACGATCTTGTGATGATCCGCGACCAAAAGACTCAGATTCATCGGATCATGAAACGCGATCCTACGGTCAAGGAACCTTTGGTGTTGACGGTCTATCATCTCAAATTTGCCAGCGCGACGAACATCGCCAGCGTGATGCTCGCGGCGTTGCCCCCAGGGGCTAAAGTTTTGGCTGAGAATCGCACTTCACAAGTCATCATCAGTGCCACGATGCGCGACACGGCGGACATCACGAATCTTTTGATAAGACTGGATATTGCTACCAAGCAGATTTTGATTGAAGCGCAGTTCTACGAGACATTGAGAAACCCCAGAACCATCAAGGGGATGGACTGGTCCGGAACCCTGGCGAACCAAACCCTCACGATGGGCAACGGGTTGAGCAGTGGGTCCTCCACCACGACGACTCCTGGGAATTCGACCACGACCACCCTCCCGAGCGGTCGTACGATCACCAGCAGCCAAAATTCATCAAAGGAGTCCTCTATCACGACGTTGATCGGAGACAGAAATCTGCCGGGAATGAGTTTCAATACGGCCACGGGGCTGACGCCTGGGCTCGCGTTTTTGAACGCCGACGGTGTGAAAGCCACGCTCTCCTTTCTAAACACGGATTCGGACAGCGACTCGATCGCGTCACCGACTGCTGTGGCTCTTGAAGGGCAGCAGACAAAACTCGTCGTGGTTCGCAACATCCCCGTGTTCGAGGAACAGCAGGGTGCCGCTGTGGCAGGTTCTCAAAGTCCCACGAGCGTCAAGCCCAACTACAGCTTGAAGGTGGAAGGTTCCCAGGCTGATGAGAGGCCTCTCAATGAAGTGGGCATCAAGCTGTTGGTCACCCCTCGCGTGGTGAACGACACAAGCGTCCTGCTGGACCTGCAACCCGAGATTTCAACAGTGGAAGGCTTGCCGGAGCGGAAGGTGTTGGGCGGCAGAATCAACGAGTCGCCTATTTTCAGCAGACGTCTTGTCACCACGCGTGCCATCGTACCCTCCGCAAGCACTCTCGTCCTCGGTGGCTTAAGCAGCGATGAATCGGCAAAGAACTTCGTCAAAGTACCAATTTTGGGTGATATCCCACTGTTGGGCAGGTTATTCCGTAAGGACGAAAAAATACGGAACAAAAGGAACATGTTGATCTTCGTCACGCCGACAATCATTCAAGATGAAGATTTGCAGCAGAATCCGGATTCTAAGGCCATTTTGAGGAGCAAGAAAGAGGACAAACTACCCGATGATCTAGGACGATGGGATAGTGCCAAGCCTTACAAGTCAAAGTCCTCCGTGGCCCCAAAACAGTGACCCGAGATGTGCCTTATGTTTGTCGCGCTTGATGACGCTAAGTTGACGAGCCTTGGTTTATGAATTCCGAGTCATTAACTTGGTCGATGCAGTGGCGAAGGGTGTCGGCTAGACGCTTGTCCGTGGCATTTCTGGGGACAGTCATCATGCTTGTCCTAGCCACCAAAGGGTACTGCCAGACTGGAAGCATCACGGTGAAAACCCTGGCGGGGGGACCTATCGAGCTCGGCGGACCCTCGTTCGGCTTTGTTGACGGAAACAGCCTTCTGTCCTCGCAGTTCAACCATCCCTACGGCCTCGCGCTGGATGGGAGCGGGAACTTGTTCGTTGCGGACACGACCAACGGGGCGATTCGAAAGGTCGATCCGCCGGCCAACCTTTCCACGACTGTTTTGCGAGGGCTTTCCGCTCCCGTTGACGTCCTGTTTGATCAGTCCACGAATCTTTACGTTTTAACAGAGGGTGACGGCCGGATCTCTCGGTATGATGCGTCGCTGAATTTCGACAAAGTTATCGCTTCGAATTTCGTCGGCCCTACTTCCTTTGCACTGGATGGAAAGGGCAATTTCTATGTGACCGAGCTTGGCGGACGAGTGCTCAAGGTGACGGGGAATGGCGGGGTCAGCGTGTTGATCGACGGACTGCACGGGCCGCGTGGTGTGGCGATCCTGGACAACGGGTTGCTGGCCATTAGCGATACGGACGATCACGCCATCCGGTTGTTCGATCCTCGTGGTGGATTGCTGAGTGTGTTGGCTGGAGGGAAAGGGGCCGGATTTGCTGACGGCGTCGGGGAGAAAGCCAAGCTAAACAGGCCCCACAGGATCGCCAAGGCAGCCAATGGCGCCTTGGTTGTGGCGGACAGGATGAATCATCGTGTTCGGATTGTGCAGACCAACGGTCTCGTCTCTACTGCGTATGGTGTTGACCCTTCGGCGTGGGATCGTTGTTCTGAGTGCTATCCGGGGTGGGTGGACGGGACGAACACTGTCGCCGAGGCACGCGAACCGGTGGGTGTTGCGGTAGATTTTGGGGGCAGAATGTATATCAGCGAGGCCTACTATCACCTTATCAAGTTAGTGGAAGGAGCCCCCATCAAGCCCGTGTTCGTCGTCGGAGTTGGAGGAGAAGGAGGCACGAATTCCGTCACCAATCTCGTTTCGGTTGCAGCGCCGAGTTTTTCGCCAAAGGACGGCTATTATCCGATGGGCACATCCATTTTGGTCTCAAGCGCAGCGCCCGCAGTCTATTACACTACCGACGGGACCGAGCCCACCTCGAAAAGCGCCGCGGTTTTGTTGGGGACCGAAAACACCGGAACCATTTTATGGCGTGAAGCGTTCAGAGATCTGTCGTCCCTCAGGGTGAGGGCGTTTTCAGGAAGCAATTCGAGCGTCGTTGTGAGCGGTGAATCCGCTCCCACAAACGAGATTGGGTTCGCCGGTGATGCTGTGGGAGGCGGAGGTTCCGTTGTGGTGCTGCCCGTGGTGCTCAACCTGCGAACGAATGATGTGTTCCGCTCGTTGCAGTTTCGGATCGAGGTCACCCCAGAAACGCTCGGAGGCGCCCCCATTTCCCCCAATTTCAGGGCGGTCACGGTGTCGCCAAACGACTTTGTCAGAGTGGCTACGGGCGATTCCAGCGTAGGAGGAAGAGCTACGTTTGGGACGATCGCCTACTTATCGGGGAACACCAGAACACTGGCGATCTCGTTTGTCGGAACGAATGCAAATTTTGCGATTCGCAATTTCGCTACCATCGCAATGGTCGCGGTTCCATTGCCTGATTCCGCGCGTGAAGGCGAGTCCTACAAACTCTCCATCAAGGAGGCTTCCGGAACCTCGGATGGGCAGCAGTTCACCATCCCTCTTGGGCTGATGGCGGACAGGAAGCTCACGGTCAGAAGGACGTCCTATATTGTCGGCGACACCGCCTACGCATGGTGGTATAACGCAGGGTCTTTCGGAGATGGAGATCTGCGGAACGATGACGTAAACAATGCGTTTAATGCCTCCTTGGGGGTTCGGGTTCCTTATGAGTTTTCGGACCTTTTCAATGCGATGGACGTTTTCCCAGAAGACTTGCCAGGCTTAGTCGGCGGCGACGGCCAGATTCGGTTCTTAGATTGGCAGACCCTCCTTTACCGATCCTTGCGGTTCGAGAAAAATAACTGGACAAGGTATTGGGAACCAGGGTCCGGGCGGCTCAACAAGGAAGCTGTTTTGGGACTCGGCTCGCCGCTGGCCTCAGCGAGCGTGGAGCATCGGCTTCCGGGCTCGGTTTGGGTGCGACAGGTGCAAGTCGGCAGCAAAGGTCTTGATATGATCAGCCCAGGGACCACCGTGACGGTTCCAGTTTACGTGAAGGTTTCGGATCCGGCGCTGGTGTCAGGAATGCAATTCAGGGCTGTGATTTCGGCGCTTGATGGCGGGGTTCCCATTGACACTCAAGTGCAGTTTCTGCCGTCGTCCGCTTTCCCTGCCCCGATCCAGCTCGGCGCAGTGCCTCTGAACCAGGTGGCCTGCGGGTGGAACCTCAGCTCGTTCAACCCTTCGCTGAGGGGTCACAATTTCATGGGTGAGCTCAGGATAAAAATTCCAGCTGCCGCCGCCAGAGGTTCTTGTTATACAATCGAATTTGCGAACGCCGATGGCGCTTCGAATGCCACCACGCAATATGATTTCGAGACGCTCAGGTCTAGCATTTGGATCCTCGAGAAAGCCCCACGCGCAGCGGATCCTCTCCCTGTCGAATGGAAGGCGCGCTTCTTTGGGAGTTCACAAAGCTCCTTGGCGGATGCTGCGGGAGATCCTGATGGGGACGGGCTCACCAATTTGGAGGAATATATTGCCGGGACTGATCCTGTCGTTGCAGCTTCCACGCCCCGATTGGTGTTCGAGCCGAGCTCCAAGGGAAATGTCGTCAGATTGAAGTGGCTGTCCGCACCCGGTAAACGCTACCAGATTGAACGAGCCGTTGACATCCTCTCAAAGAGCTGGGAACCCATCGGAGATTCCGTCGTCGGCACTGGGGAATTCATGGATGTTTCCGACGACCGTTTTGTGTCGGGAACGAGTTTCTATCGACTGAAGATAATCCCTTAGCCGCAACATTTCGTCGAATTGTTTTAATGCTTATGAACAAGAAAATCTTAACTATCGCCCTGGCTTGGACGCTGGTCGTTACCCTTGTGCGATCACAGACGATCGAGACAGCGTCATCAGCCGGGCTATACGAGCCCTACGCTGTGGGGGTTGACTTGAGTCTCAACGCCTATTACTTCACGGACAGCGCGAACGACCGAGTCATTCGCCTCGTGCCACCCAGCGGGAAGCCCACGATACTGGCCGAAGACCTCTTGTTCGGCCCACAGGGCGTGGTCGTCACGAGAAACGGCATCTATATCACGGAATCCCTCGCGAACAGGGTCATGCGGATGAGTTCCGACGGGGAACTCACGTTCATCGCTGGGGGTGCAAGGGGTAGCGCCAATGGAGCGGGAGCAGCAGCCCAGTTCAATGCACCTGCCGGAATTGCCGCGGACGCCGCCGGAAATCTCTATGTCGCCGATCTCAAGAATAATGCGGTTCGGCGAGTGACTGCCGCAGGGGTTGTTTCGACATACGCAGCCGGATTCAACGAGCCCAGCGGTGTGGCGGTCGATGACAAGGGCGTCGTGTACGTGGCGGACACACGGAACCATGTTATCAAAAGGATAGATTCACCCGGTGCTCAACCCGAAATAGTGGCGGGCAGGAACAAGGACCAAGGGACTGACGATGGAGTCGGAGCGGGAGCCGCTTTCAACAACCCTCGCGGTCTGGTTTGGGTTGGTGGTGAGACCGGCCTGCTGGTTTCCGATACCGGCAACAATAGCCTCCGAAGAGTGTATCCTACTAAGACTGGGGCGTGGCGTGTGGAAACCGTTGCTGGCAAATCCGGAGAAGCTGGGTTCGCGGGAGGAGCGTTGTCCGATGCGCGCTTTAACGGACCTGTTGGGCTGGCCGTTGATGCGGAAGGGAGCATTCTTATTTGCGATCTATACAACAACGCGTTGCGGACCATGAAGAGACTCGCGGTGGGGACACCCGAGATTGTACCTGTCAGCGGAAGCTACAGCAACTCTGTGGCGCTGGTGATCACATCCACAACCACGAACGCCTTGTTCCGTTACACCTTGGATGGGAGTGATCCAAATCCCTTTTCAAGTTCCACCTCTGCGAACCTGGAAATTACAGGAGGCCCGGTTTCAGTCAGGTTGCGCGGCTCTCACGCGGATTTTGGCGCCAGCGTCGCCCTCAGCAACAGGTATAGTTTCTTTGTCAACCCACCTGTGATGTCTCCGGCAGGCGGCAGTTTTACCAATGACGCGCCCGTGTCGATTTTTGGGGACACGAAAGACGCGATCCTTCGGTTTACCACAGATGGCAGCGTCCCGGTGGAAACAAGCGCGAAGTGGGTTGACTCGACGATCTCCTCCAACGTCACGATCAGGGTTCGAGGATTTCGCACTGGATTTGAGCCCAGCTCGATCCTGAGCAACCGCTTTGAACTTGCTGTCGCTCCGCTTCTGATCTCAGTGCCAGGCGGTGTTTTCAACAATGTTCTATCCAAGATTACGGTGAGCACCCCCACTTTGGGCACCGAATTTCGCTATACGACCAACGGCACTGAACCGGACAGCAAGAGTCAACCATGGACGGATGGTTTATTCGCCAACGGCCCCCTTCGGATCAAGGGTCTAAAGAATGGGTACACCCCGGCCACAATTTCCAATTTGTTTAGCTTCGTGGTTGGAGATATTGCGGTGAGTGCTCCCACGTTTTCTTCTGGCAACGACATCCCCATCAAGGTTTCGTCCGTCACAACGGATTCAACTTTCTACTACACTTTTGACGGCACTGACCCCACGGTTAATTCCCCGCGCAAGGTCGTGGGAGGGAATATTGTCGTGGACCATGATGGGGTCCTAAAGATTCGAGGTTTCAGGGATGGCTTTGAGCCCAGTGCGCTATGGACCAACAAAGTTTCCCTAAAAGTGGCCACCCCCGTGATCACTCCCGGATCCACAAATTCATTGAACTCGATTAATGTGACGTTGAGCGATGCCACCACGGGTTCGAAACTTTATTGGACCGTTGATGGAACAGATCCGACCGAAGCCAGCACTCCGGCAACAGCCGGGACTTCTTTTGTGGTGCAGCGAAGTGGGGTGCTCAAGGCCCGGGCTTATCGGGACAACTTTGCCGCCAGCGAGATTTCCACGGCAGATTTCCGTTTCAACTTCGCGAACCCGAAATTCCTGCCGGCGGGTGGGACGAACGTGAACAAGATGGTCTTCGCGGTCACGTCTGAGACAGTCAGCTCCCCTGCGGGCACGGGTCTCTACTATACGACGGATGGGACGGAGCCAACCGCAAAAAGCACTTTGTACGTCGATTCCGTGACGTTAACCACCAATGCGCAGGTAAGGGTTGTGGGCATACGGGATGGTTTTACCAGCAGTTCCATCATTTCGGCGGATTTCCGAGTGAAGTCTCCGAAGCCTAAAATCGATCCTGAGGGCGGCTATTTTCCCAACGGAACAATGGTCACTCTGACGCTGTCCGAGGGTAGGGCAGATGCCGTCATTAGATATACGTTGGATGGGAGTGAGCCGAATGAAAAATCGACGATCGCTAAAGGCCCGTTCAGCGTAAACCAGGTCGCTTCACCTGGGCAGGATCTGCGCCTTGTTACAGCGCGTACATTCGCTCCGAACACACTTCCGAGCGACATTATTTCTGGGCAGCCGGTGGATGAGAATGTGCTTGGAGTGCCCCGGAACATGAATGCGGGTATAGGTTCAACGATTGTCGTGCCGGTGGTTATCAACCTGAAGACCGATGTTCCGTTGCGGTCTCTACAATTCGTGCTGGAGGTGAGTCCGGACACAGCGACAACCAAGCCTTTGGGCAGTGAGATGCGTAGACTCAACATCACGACCAATGACTTCGTGAAAGTCGCTGGCAGCGGCACGGCTGCCGGACCCGCTCTCTTTAGCACGAGGGCCTATCGATCGGGAACCACGAACGGGATAAGCGTTTCCGCGATCGGAACGAATTCCAATTTCTCTGTGAATGACTTTGGGACGGTCGCCTTGCTCGCCGTGACCCTACCTGCTGATTCGGTGGTCGGCGATCGATATAAGATTCACATTTTGGAACCGTCTGGAACAACCAATGCATTACAAGCGAAGCTCGCACTCAAGGCGATGGAGCCGAGGTTGATCACGGTGACAAATATTTCTTACACTGTAGGAGATTCCGCTTTGGGCAGTTGGTACAACGCCGGTGATTTCGGAGACGGAAACCTAGACAACAGCGACGTGAATAACGCGTTTTATGCTTCCTTGGGAATTCGGCTACCGTTTTCGTTCTCGGATGTATTCGATGCCATGGACACCTACCCCGACGATGATGACGGCGCGGTGGGCGGCGATGGCCAGATCCGGTTTCTGGATTGGCAGCGGGTTCTTCAGAAGTCATTGAGAAGGGATACTAAAAACTGGAGACGGCAATGGTCGCTTGGAGGCAATCGGACGACAGCCGCGACGAGCTTGTCGGCTCAGGCCAGTCTCCCTGCCAGTGTGCAGCGGGGTTTCGCAAGTCGCGATGTGTGGTACCGTCAAGCGGCGATTCGAGCCGGCACTGTGGCCCGAGTTGAGCCGAATTCGACGGTCGATGTTCCCGTTTACCTGGATGTTCGCAAGGGCAACACCATCGCTGGTTTGCAATTCAGGATTGAGGTTGAAAGCAGCGGAGCGACGTTGGAGAGTCCGATCGCATTTGTGCCCGCGAAGGGAATGCCTAAGCCGCTGACAGTCGAAGGGTTGTCCATAAGCGAGACGGTTGCGTCGTGGGCCTTGGTGCCTTCCGCCGCCTTCAGCCCTGCCCTTCGGTCGGCATCGCTCCTAGGATCGGTTCGAATCAAAATTCCCGCAAACGCCTCAAAGGGTCAACGTTACACAGTCCACTTCCACCATGCCGACGGATCTCCTGATGAGAACACCCAGTATGAGATTGAAAGTCTTCCAGGAGATGTTTGGGTCGGGGTCGATGCTCAAAATCCCGCAGAGAGCATCTCTGATGAGTGGAAAGTGTTTTACTTCGGTGGGCTCTTGGATCCGCGACTTGCAGCGGACGGGGATTCGGATGGGGATGGGGCATCGAATCTAGCGGAATACGTGGCAGGCACCAATCCCTTGAATTCAAAGTCTCGGCTTGAATTGTCCGCACCTGAAGTTCGACATTCCGGCGGGGTTTCGGAATTCGTTCTAAAATGGCGGACAACTCCAGGTCGAAGCTATTTGGTTGAATGGTCTGCTGAGGTCCAGGGCGGGGTATGGAATGTGCTCGCGGACGATGTGGATGGCGATGGGGAAGTTCACGAGGTCTCGACTTCTTCCACAGGGACGAAAGCATCATTCTATCGTGTCCGGTTGAAAAACTAGACCTGTGTGAATTGTTTGTGTCGGGTTTTCTTTCAGATGGTTGGTGTTGCTCGCTCATGATTGACATGGGGTAAAGAGCTGAAAAAAATGTGGTTCTGGAGCAGTCGATCATGTGGCTGGCTGGAGCTTTGGACATGCAAAATAAAAGTTGGGTCATTTTTACGGTATTAGTTTCACTGGCTCTGCCAGCGATGGCGCAGTCGGTGGCGACTCTCACGAGCGGGGGTTTGCTAGAACCGCATGGGATCGTGACCGATTCCGAGAACAACCTGTTTATCACAGATCAGGGGAACAATCGTGTAGTCAAGTTTCTCCCAGACACAGGGGTTCTGCAAAACCTCGCTGGTGCCATCGGCTTCTCGGGGACCAATAACGGCAAGGGGTTTTTGGCAAGGTTTTCGGCTCCTCAAGGCATCGTTTTAGCCCGTGAGGGAGTGGTGGTCGCAGATTCCGGAAATCACGCCATCCGGCACATTTCGTTGAATGGAGTTGTCACCACGCTGTCAGGGCAGCTAGGCGTTGCAGGTTTTGCTGACTCCGGACCGGGCGGCAATGGTGCGCGGTTCAGGTTTCCTTCTGGATTGGCTGCGGATCCGGATGGCACGATCTACGTTGCGGATACGAAGAACAGTGCGATCCGAAGGATTGCGATGGATGGCTCGGTGACAACCCTTGCTGGGACAACGAATGGATTTTATGAGCCCGCCGGAGTGACCGTGTGGACCAATGGGTTGCTTCTGGTTGCGGATACCCGGAATCACTCGGTCAAATCTCTGAACCTGAGCAGTGGGATCGCGACGCTCTTGGCGGGGGCCAATTCGAGGTTCGGAGACGGTCAAGAGAACTCACTTTATGCAACCAACGCGACCTTGAGCAATCCCCTTTCCGTTCTCTGGCTGGGCCCGGAGGCAGGAATTATCATCAGCGACTCAGGAAACCATACCCTCAGGCGGCTATTTTTCGAACCTGAGATAGAAACCTTTTCGATAGAGACTTTCGCTGGTTCACTAGGCTCTCCGGGATTCATCAATGGTTTGCTAAAGGATTCGAAATTCAACTCGCCTGCGGGTCTGTCTTCTGACTTTTTGAACACCGGATTTGCGATTGCGGATCTTGCGAATAACGCGATTAGGCGCGTGCAGCGAAGCCCTGTTCAGCCTCCGGTGAAGACTCCTCAGATCGGGTGGGTGGAGTTCGTGTTTAACGAGAACCTGGGACGCACTGAGTCGAAGTTGCGGCCTGTGACAAGCGAAGTGTTCAACAATGACGTCCCCATTGCGATCATCGGGGAAGTGCAGACGGTGACTCGGTTTACATCGTCCGCAACGTCGCCCAACTTGCTCTCTAAGGATGTGCCCCCAGACCCTGGCAAGAAGGGTTTGGATGCTCCCAACTATCGAGATGGACTGTCCACTGATCAGGCGGCGAAGCTCAATTACTATATCAACGGCCAGGTTGATCCCCCTGGGCCGGATGTGACTATCAAGGCTATTGGCACCCACACGGAGCGACGTTCCAGTTCCATCGTTCAGGCCCGGTTTCAATTCCGGGTGTCCAATCCAGGGATTGTGGGGGCCAATCCGGCCCAGTTCTCGGTTTCCACAGCGACCCAAAAAGCCGCTGTCTATTACACAGTGGACGGATCTGAGCCTGTAGCGAACGGAGATGGCAGGGCCGGCGTGAGTCATCTGCTCGAAGGAGATGGAACCATTCGGCTCCGGATCACGACGAATGACATCGTATTTCAGGCCAAGGGCTTCAGAGCAAACTATGCGTCCAGCCAGATTGTTTCGAACGTGTTCTATGCCACCAATTACCTCCCCAACCTGATGGCTTTTGGGTTCGCTAGATCGCGGACGAACAAAGTGGAGGGAGCGAGCGAGTTCATTGGATCGCCGGGGCAGCGTTTCTTCGCGCCGGTGACGTTGAACCTGCAAGCGGACCAGTCTATTTTCGCGATGCAGTTTGGGTTGTCTGTGACCAATGGGGCTGGGGCGCCTCGTGTTATTGGACAACTCGTTGGGTTTGAATCCATGCTCAAGAGGGTGCGTCCAGGGAGTCCTCCTATCTTTGTGAATATTCCGCCTTCTTTTGCCACTGATGCAGCGACTGGTGGCACGAACATAACCAGCTTGTTGGTGACCAACGCTACTCAAAACTTCCTGGGAGTGGGTTGGCTCGAGCGATACGGTGGGTCCACCCTATACGACACGTCTTCTCAGGATTTGATTTCGTATTCAAAAATCGTGGAGACGGTTTTTCGTAAAGCGGACAAACGGGTGGTGTTGGGAGGCTTTTCTTTTGTGATCCCCAGCAATAGTTCCCTTTCGGATTCCTACGAGATCCAACTGAGCAGGCCCTCAGCGACGAAATATGATATCGACGCGGTGAGCAGAGATGTGTTCATCGACTTGCCGCTGAATGGATCTCAGACCGTAGGGTCGATCAACGCGATTAAGCGGATCACGCTCGCAGCACCGGGGGAGCGTTCGTACGTGGTTGGCGATCTCAGCCCCTTTTATTGGCTCAACGCAGGTGATTTCGGTGACGGCAACATCATCAACCAGGATGTTTCCCAGATTTTTCACACAGCTGCTAACCAAGTCAACCTCCCTCCCCAAGGGAGCGATTTGTTTGATGCCATGGATGCGTGCTGTGCCGTCACGTCCACGACGTTTCGGGAAGTGAAAGTCGGCAAAAGGCCGACCGGCCTCGCGCTATCCGATTTCAACCAGGATGGACTTCTTGACCTCTTGACAACCAATTTTGATGACGACTCGTTGACTTTTCGTCTTGGGAATGGGGATGGTTCGTTTGGCCCGGTCACACGAACAGCCTTGGGCATTGGGACAATCCAACCTGTGGACCTGTCCGTCATGGACGTTAACGGAGATGGGAAGCTCGATGTGTTGGTGCCCACTAGCTTCAGTGACCTAATCCACATTCACTTTGGAAATGGACATGGATCTTTTAGCGCCGCAGATCGCTATGCCAATGGCAGCGGCGTGGGTGCTGAAACCAGGGCCGTCGCTTTGGCGGATATCGACAGGGACGGATTTGGCGACTTGTTGATCGCAAACCGGCAAACGGGAAGGTTGAACCTTTTGACTAACAACACTTTCGGAACCTACGTTATCAAGACCGGCTATCTCTCTGGTTCGGGAAACAGAAGTGGTCCCAAATCGGTGGTCGTGAGTGATTTGAATTCTGATGGCTGGCTGGATGCTGTGTCGGCAAATGAATTCGACGGGACAATCTCAATACTCACGAACACGGCCGCCGGCGACCTTGTTCTTAGCAGCAATATTGTGGTTGGAGGATCGATAGCGAGTGCGCCTTCTCAAGTGCTTCTCGGAGACATGACTAATACCGGATTGCCCGTGGATATCATCACGGTGAACCCGGGGGCATCGAATTTCACGGTGATCCTCCGCAGCGGCGGTGGTTTTCTGGCCCCGGTCAGTTACCCGGGAGGAGTGGGGAACAATAGCCTGACTGTCGTGGACTTAAACAATGATGGCTTTGGTGATGTCGCGGTCACAAGCCCGCAGACGAATTCTGTTCTGGTGTTCCTGAACACGGGGACTGGCGTGCTCGGATTGCCTCGTAGCTACAGTGTTGGGAGGAATCCTTCGCGGGTAGTTGCGGGGGATTTGGACGGGCGTGGCGGGCCGGATCTTGCCGTCTCGAATGCGGATGAAAGCACTGTGACGATCCTTATGAACGACGGCTCGGGGCAATTTTCTTCCCCTATAGTGGCCAGCAGCGACATTTTCGAAGGCAGTCGTACCAATGAGATCAATCAGATTTCGTTTGGAGATGGAACGATCGATGTCAACGACCTGTTCGTCACGTTCAGACGTTCCTTAGACACGAGCTTGTCTTGGTACCGACGTTTCTGGTCCAACGGCGTTTTGGTTGCCAAATTGGAAGCTAACGGACCCTCTCAAGCCAAACGTCTGTTGGGGTCGGAAGTGCGCCAAGGGTCGATTAAGACCGCTTCGTCAACAAAACAGATCGAGGGCAATGTGCCCCTACACGCCCGGGTCACAGTGGACGCGACCCAAGGTGTGGCGGGTCAAACTGTGCTCATTCCAGTGCGTGGCCGCACACAGGGGAATCTTCCGCTTAAGATCATGCTGTTGAATGTCGAGGTCTTGCCTTTGGATGCCGCGCCTCCCCTTGACGAGCAGGTGAAGCTTTTTCCTGACGCCGCCTTTGGCTCCGTGTCGTTTTCCTCAAGCGACTCTCTGGGCAATGCCGCTGTGGCTTGTTTGAACAACGATTCAGTTGGAATTTTCGGGGATGCCACGATCGCGAAGCTGCGGCTCACAATCCCCGCGAATGCCCGACCACGGGATGCCTACGTAGTCAGGGTCAGCAGGTTCTCCGCGTCTCCTGATGGCTTGAGCGGAGTCCCGACCAGCATTGAGCACGGCCTGCTGACGCTCAGCAACCGGGATGAATCCAGTCTCGGTGATGGAATTCCCGATAGCTGGCGCCTGACGTATTTTGGTTCCTTGGACAATGCGTTGAGTCTGGCCACTGCGGACGCGGATGGCGATGGCGTTTCTAATTGGCAGGAGTACCGCATGGGCACAAATCCGAATGACACCCGCTCCGCGTTACGTTTAAGCGGTCGTGGTCAGATTGCTGCCGGCGGGAACTTCTCCGGGGTGATCGTCTTGAGATGGCCCTCGGTTCAGAACAAGGAGTATTTCTTGGAGAGTTCCACGAGAATATTTGGTGGGGTATGGCTTCCGACATCTTCAACGATGCTGGGGACCGGCGGCGAGCTCTCCGTGGAGGCTTCCACAGGCTCGGATGCACAGCGCTTTTTCAGAGTGCGCCTGGCGGAGCGCTAAAGGCTGAGAGTTAACCCACTTCCAGGTGCTGAGTGATGGCGAATTTTTCGATTCGCTTTCTGAGGGTCGCTCTGGTGATTCCAAGGAGTTTGGCCGCCTGCACTTGATTGCCGTTTGTCTCAGCGAGAGATTGGATCACTAGTGCGCGTTCCACCGCTGGAAGGATTCTGAGTTGCTTCTGAGTTCGAGCCCATTGAAAAAGCAGCTTGCTGAGTTGCTCCACAGATTGTGGTTGAGCGGGGTTGCTGTGACTCGGGGCATTGGGAGTTGGAACTTCGCTTCCGCTGCGGGAATCAGGGACCGGAGATTTCTCTGCCGACGACACCTGGAGTTCGGCAGGCAGATTTCCAAGGAGAATGATATCTCCAGTGGCGACCACCAGCGCTCGGTGGATGACGTTCTCGAGCTCGCGGACATTTCCAGGCCATGAATGGCTTTCAAGGGCCTCGAGGGCTTGTTCGGATATCGATTTTGGGAGTTGCCCTTGGGTTTGGCTTATCTTTTTGATGAAGAAGTTGACTAGGAGTTTAATGTCCCCTCGGCGTTCTCGCAGCGTGGGCATGTGGATTCTCACCACATTCAGGCGGTAGAACAAATCCTCTCTGAACTCCTTTTTTGCCACCGCGACCTCAAGGGCCTTGTTCGTGGCGGCTATAATCCGGACGTCCACAGAGACCGGAGTATTTCCACCGACCCTCTCAAAAGCGCCTGTCTGGATAATGCGGAGGATTTTGGCCTGAGTCGCCAGTGGCATATCGCCGACCTCATCGAGGAAAAGCGTGCCCCCATGGCAGTGTTCAAACCGTCCGATGCGTTGGGTGTGAGCGCCGGTGAAGGCTCCCTTTTCATGACCGAAAAGCTCACTTTCCAGGAGCGTCTCGGGGATGGCCGCGCAATTTATCGCGATGAAGGGCTTCGCGGCTCTGTTGCCGTTTTTATGGAGCGACTTGGCAATCAACTCCTTTCCAGTGCCGCTTTCTCCGGTGACCATGACCGTGGCGGACGAACTGGCAACCTGCCCGATCAATTTAAATACCTCCTGCATGGGTTCGCTACGGCCTATGATTCCTTGCTCATAATCTTCCGTTTCCAGCAAAGGCTTGAAAGCATTTGTTTGATGGATCGCTTTGGAGGCTTTCAGGGTTGTGAAGATGAGGGACTTCAATTTCGGCACATCGAATGGCTTCAGAATGTAATTGTACGCACCGAGTTTCATGGCTTCGATCGCAGTCTGCGTCGTGCCATAAGCCGTCATGATGATTACCGGTAGTTTCGTGTCTAACTCCCGGATCTTCCGCAGCGTTTCGAGCCCTGAGAGACCCGCCATCCTCACGTCCATGAGGACCATGTCTGGTTTGGCTGAAAGGATTTTAGCAAGACCCTCTTCGCCGTTGGAGCTTGTTAGAATATCAACGCCGGAATCAGCGAAAATACGTCGGAACGAGTAAAGGACATCGACCTCATCGTCGATGAGAAGGATTGTTTCCATGGTCAATTTGTGGTGGGCGGTGTGGGCGTGGTGAGCTCGGCGAGCTTATGGGAGTCCTTGAATGCCACGTAAATCAATCCACCGAAAGCACTCCAAAGAACGGTTGTGGCATAGGCCACCAGCGACAATGTCAAAGCTTTGCCATGAGGGACCTCAAAAGGGGAGATGGCGAGGAAAGTGACGAAAAGGTTCTCGCGCAGACCCAGGCCGCTTGGAGTGATGGGGATGGCGGAGAAGACAACCACCATGGGGACGATGAGCGCCAAGGCGGAGAAGGTTACTGAGATGTCGAGCGCTCTGGCGATCAGCCAGAACTGAAAAACGCAAAGGGCATTAATTGCTACGGACAGCAGGATCATATGGAAAAGAAGAGAGGTGCGGTGGGTGCATCGGGCGCAAGAGATGATTGAGCGTGTGAAATGTCTACCGACCTTGGTGGCTTCCAGCTTGGCGAACAGGCCCAGCCATCCCCTGGTCACCCAGCCCCGTCTCGCAAGATAGAGACTCGTGACCCCTATGGCAAGCAGGCCGCATGTGAGGAGTGAGGAGAGCAAAAGGGGCCACGCATTTTGAATTTGATGGATGAACAAAGGCATGGTCGCCACGGAGAACCCTAACATGGACAGAAGCCCGATCAGTCGATCGAGAAACACCGTCGTCACGGCCTCGGTTTTGAGATGCTTCGTTTCCCGAGCAGCGAACAAGGCTTTGATCAGATCACCCCCGCTGGCACCCAGGAGAAATGAGTTGAAAAATTGAGCCACCAAAGTGATTTCCAAGGTGCGCCGGATCGGGAGTTCAAGCCCTTGAGCATGGAGCACAAGGTTCCATCGCAAAGCTCCAAGGTAAATGGCCAAGCCCATAGTCGAAATGGAGATTGAAAGAAGCCAGGGGTTTGTGGCACGAATAATTCGCGCCAACTGGCTGCCCCCGGTCTTCCATATCAGTTTGAAGCGCTGCAGTGTGGTTAGCTCGGAGGAATCAACCTGGCTTTGAGGAAGCAGAGCACGTGTCTCTTTCTCGAAGATGGAATGGAATATTGCCAGCAGGAGGAGGGCGCAGCAGACGAACCGCAGCACGCTTTTGAGAAAGTGCCGTGAGAGCGTCACTCGTTGCCCCAAAGTCGTTTTATGAACTGCACGCCAGCCAGCACGTCTTCCTTGGGGAGTCCTGGGCCGAGCTCGAAAACCTTGATATGCTCGGGTGTCACAAAGCGGGCTAGCGATGGGAATGCGATGGAACCAGTCCCAGGAGGACAATGATCGTGCCCTGGAAAACGCACATCATGGATGTGAAATCCGGCCAGTCGGTCGGCCATCGATTCCAAATGAATGACATGATCAATGAATCCCAAGTTTTCTTTGATTTGAGCGTGACCCGTGTCATGCCAATAACAGATTGTTGGGCTTTTGAACTCTTTAAAAAAGAAGTGAAAATCCGATTCGAAAGGGATTTCTTCAAGGGCTTCTCGGTTTTCTATGCCTAACCGAATGCCTCTCATCGTGGCCTGCTCTTCAATTCTTCCCAGCATCTCGTAGGCATGGTACTGATGCTTCTCCTTCCGATGCTCCCTCTTTTCCTGTGCTTCAAGACATATTTTCTCGTACTTGGGAGTGTCTTTCTGACCTTGCTCGACCATCTCCAGGAGCTTATCAGTAAAATCTTTCATCTCCACACAACCCATGTGAAGAACAACCAGCGTGGCTTTGACGCGCTCGGCTATTTCGAGGGTCTTGAGTGTGTGCTTATAAGCATTCTCGCGCTCCCTCGGATCGGTGGACGTGAATTTAAAAATATTTGGCGAAGCATGGTTGATGCCGATCGGGAGAGGGCAGAAATTGTGCAGGGACGAGATCTTGATAACACCGTTCTCCACTGCGGTTAGAACACCGGGAAGAAGGCTTAAACGAATGCCGTGGCTCAACTCTGCGTGATCGAATCCCAGGTCGCGGATTTCTTCCAGCATGGCGCGGCCGTCAGTGTGCCTGCCTGAATTCCAACAAGTGGATAAAGAATACATAAAAAAAGCCGACAGCCTGCGTTTTGGCACAGCAGTCGGCTTGAGAATTGCGTTAGCCGCGTCATTTCAGTTAAGTGAATGCGGCTGGATTAAAGATCGGCGTAGCGGGCGCTGAGCATCGCACTGAATCGTGCGACCTTCATCTTGCGCCGTTTTTTCTCGCTCGGCTTCTCGTAATGACGGTGGTTTCTAACCACTTTCAACGTGCCTTCGCGATCAATTTTCTTTTTCAGCCGTCGCAGTGCTTTCTCGACGGGCTCGCCTTTTTTGAGCTTTATCTCTGTCAAACTTCTTTCACATCCTCTCCAAACATTCCGCGCGCGTGGTTGACTATGCCGTCCGACCTCGGCCCTGCGCGGTGTCAGGGCGTGGACACTAATAGTCACCCGCACCCGTGTCAACGCGCAAAATCCTCAATGAAAGTCCCTCGCCGAGGTCGATCATCATTCGGACCTCAGACGAGTGGTGGCGCTTTTTCCGCAGCCGCCTTGATCGCCAGTTTGAAGGGCTCGAGGCCTTGGTCGAACGCTGCGGAAATCGATAGCACTGGAGTTTTTGAGATCTTTCTCTTGAACTTTTTGAGGTTTTCACCGCCAGCGCTTTCATCCATTTTGTTCGCCACTACAAGCCGAGGTTTCATCAATAGCTGAGGATCGTACCACTCCAGTTCCTTTAACAGCTGCTTATAATCATCCCATGGAAATCGCGCGTCCGTGCCAGCCATGTCCAACAGTATGACGATGACCTTGCATCGTTCAATGTGACGCAGGAAGGCGTGGCCAAGGCCCACGTTTTGGTGGGCGCCTTCGATCAGACCCGGCACATCGCACAGCGTTAGGCGCGCATAGTCGTTGTAGTAAACAATGCCGATCTGCGGGGTCAAGGTCGTGAACGGGTAAGCCGCGATTTTAGGGCGAGCATGGGAGATCGCCGCAAGCAGCGTCGATTTCCCTGCATTCGGATAGCCGACAAGGCCCACATCCGCCATGATTCGCAACTCCAACAGAAAACTTCCTTCAAGCCCGGGTTCGCCGGGTTGAGCAAACCGGGGTGTTTGCCGCGCTGCGGTGGCAAAGTTGCGATTCCCCAGGCCCCCGCGTCCTCCCTTGCAAAGGATGAACCGCTGTCCATGTGTGGTGAGGTCGGCCACCATCAACCCTTTGTTTTTCTGATCAGGCTTCACGATGGTTGGAACTTCTTCCTCCTCGAGATTGAATTCCAAGGCTCGCCCACCGCTCGATGTGCGCAGTAAAGGTCTGTGTGAACCCGCGGTCGTGAGTATTCCCTTTGCTGACGTCTGGTCCTTTGTGGATCCCTCTCCCCCGAGCGTGTTGGCGATAGGGGTTGGCAGTTGCCACACCAAAGTGCCGCAGGGTACTTTGACAATTTTGTGCTTGCCGGCATGTCCATCCATGCCTTTTCCCATCCCGTTCTCGCCGTTCTCCGCGATCAACCGGGGGATGTAGTATTGGCCGATCAGGTTGTTGAGATCGTGATCTGCTTCCAGGATGACATCGCCTCCCTGCCCTCCATTTCCACCGGCGGGGCCTCCCTTTGGCCGGAACGCTTCGCGCAGGAAGGAGACACACCCCTTGCCGCCGTGTCCAGCGCGGGCAAACACTTTAATTTCGTCGATGAACATTTCAGAAAAAAGGCGAGGCATGAGCCTCGCCTTCTCGAGTTAACAAAAAAATTACGGTTTGCACGCGCGCACCATTCACCGGATGACACGCCTTCTCAGGCGGCCACGACAAAAAGACGTCAGGAGGCGACTGCTCCAGGAACGATGCTTATCTTCCGCCTTCCTTTATCGAACTTAACGTGACCGTCGATCAATGCGAAAAGTGTCCAATCCCTTCCCACTCCGACGTTCGTTCCTGGGTTGAACTTGCTTCCACGCTGGCGGATGAGGATGCTGCCTGCGGTGACGAGTTCACCACCGAAGCGTTTAACCCCCAACCGTTTGCTGACGCTATCGCGGCCGTTTTTGACGCTGCCGCCGCCCTTTTTATGTGCCATAAAGCAAGTTGCTGATTTCTTTGGTTTTTAAGAGCTAATGCTCGTGACCTTCACCACCGTCAATTCCTGTCGATGTCCGACGGTGCGGTGGTAGCCTTTTCTACGGCGCATCTTGAACGCGATTTTCTTAGGTCCTCGCGTGTGAGTGAGCACGTCTGCCTGGACGGTGGCCGAGGAAACCGTGGGCGTGCCGATGACGGTTTGCCCTTTGTCATTTAAAAGCAGCACCCTGTCGAATGTGACCGTCTGCCCCGCCGCAACGGCTAGCCGCTCGATCTCGAGCGTGTCCCCTGCAGAGACCTTGTATTGTTTACCACCAGTTTCCAAAACAGCGTACATAAGCTTCCTAGTTAAAAGGAGGGTTAAGGAACCAGTTTCGGCATGAACTGTCAACGATTGAATTTTGGAATGTCAGTTGAGGGGCAGCACATGCTATCCGGGGTCGCCTCCCTTGGCGCGGGTATCCCGCCGCTTGACAACACTGAAGTGACACCACGGATGACACGGATGAGGAAAGGGAGCTGAGATGGGTAATTTATCCGTGTTATCCGTGCTATCTCTACTCCACTCTTCCCATT
The DNA here is from genome assembly GCA_945865375.1 of Akkermansia muciniphila. Taxonomy (GTDB): domain Bacteria; phylum Verrucomicrobiota; class Verrucomicrobiia; order Limisphaerales; family F1-80-MAGS106; genus F1-80-MAGS106. The sequence goes on from CAMBEJ010000045.1 coordinate 27,859, forward strand.
CCGCGGTAGGGAGTGTCCTCCGAACGACATCCTCCGGAAACCGTGAGTTGCACCCCCGGCTGAAGTGGGGCCATGACAGCGGTTCAGCGGTTTCGTCTGGTTCGTTTTGTTTTGTTTTTAGATCGAGCTCTGAGAAGTGCGTGGAGCGCTGATTGGAGCGCCGTGTCTGTGCGAAACAGATGTCTGGCGATGCCTGAAGCAAGGCACGTTTCTTCCAATGAAGTTTGATGCGCTGCGAACTTCGCCAGATAGTTGTGGCTGGCCGCAACGGGGTCCACAAAGAGGTTCCGGGGTTCCTCGAGGTCTTGAAAAAGCGCGGGTTTCTCGAATGAAAAATCAATCTCCTTTGGGTCCAAGATCTGGAAGAGGATGATCTCGTGACCGAGTGCGGCCAATTCTCCCAACCCTTTGCCGAGCTCCTCAAGCGGCGACAAAAAGTCCGATATCACGATCAGCAATCCGCGTTTTGTGAAGACGCGTCCGACCTGGGAGAGGGGTGTCGAAAAAGAAGTGGCACTGCCTTTGTGATCCTTTTGGAGCGTCACGAAGAGGTGCCGCAAATGCGCTGACCTGTTCCGTGGCGGCAGATAATCCCGGACTTGAGAGTCAAATGAGAGCAGTCCCACCGCATCCCCTTGTTGGTGCAAAAAGTAGCCGATGGAAGCGGCAAGGGTGCGCGCATAATCGGCTTTGGAAATGCCTCCAGAACCAAATTGCATGGACGCGCTGGTGTCGAGGACCATCAAGCACCTGAGATTGGTTTCGTCCTCAAACTTCTTGATGTAGAATCGGTCGCTTCTGGCGAAGAGGCGCCAGTCCAGATAGCGGGGATCGTCGCCTGGCGTGTATTGTCGGTATTCTGTAAATTCCACCGAAAAACCATGGTAAGGACTCCGGTGCAAACCGCTCCAGAATCCTTGGACGACAATTTTGGCTCGCAGCTCCAGGTTCCGGATCGATAGCAACGCCGCGGGATCAAATCTGGCGGAGGCTGAATGGGTGGCTTTGTGGGGTGAAGCAGTGGTCATGGTCATCCTGGTGGCAGGGCTCGAGTCATTTTCAAATCAGGAATTCGGGTGCTCTTTGTCCTCAAACCCTCACTTCAAATCGAAGCAGACGAGGCTGTCTTTTCCCTTCGCCACAAAAAGCCCGTTTGCAAGCGCGGGGTGGGCTCGCGTTCCGGCTGAAAGAATCTGCGCTCGTGACAGTTCGCTAAAGTGCCTGGGGGAGGCCTTGGTTCGAATCAGTTCACCCCTTTCCGAAAGTATCAGGAGGGTGTCCCCGCAAAGCGTGATCGTTCCCGATCCTAGTCCTTCTTTCCGCCATTTCAATTTGCCCGAGGCCCATTCCACGCAAACAAGGGAAGCTCCCCGCTCCTGTCTTCCATCAAAGCCATAGAGGTGCCCTTCGTACACGACACTGGTTGCGTAGTGGTTTGACAACACGTCGTCTGCCGACCAGATTTTCCGCAGATGTTTTCCGTCGAATTTCAGCAGCGCCGCGCCTGTTTCGTAGCTGGACGAGATGAACACCTGGTCGCCCTGGATCAGCGGAGTGGCCCCATGGACCGAGGCCTGCGTGCGCGAACGCCAGGGAAAGCGGTCCGCAACAGAACCGGTCGAGGGATCCATTACGGCGAGCCCTGATCGAGTTAAGAAGAATGTCCACCGCTTATTGTCCAGAGTTGCTGAAGCGGGCGACGAGTAGCTTGCTTCATCATCGAGGGCTTTCCAGAGCACTGCGCCTGAGGATCGGTCCAGGCTGATAACTCCAGCCCCTTGGGCACCACCGACATTCAGCAGCACCCCATTTTTTTCAACTAGCGGGGAGCAAGCCATCCCAAAAAAGCCCTTCGGCGTGGCGAACAGCTCCTTCAAATCCGCCTTCCAGATCATTTTTCCCGTCGTCGCCTGCAGGCAATGTACCAGACCCTCCGCCCCCATTGTGTAGAGCTTGTCATCTGACATGGCAGGTGTGCTTCGAGGTCCTTCGTCAAAACCGTGATCGTCGCGATAGGTTGTCTTGTAATCGAACTGCCAGACGCGCTCTCCGGTGGTGATGTTGAGGCATTGGACGGTTTCCTTGTCGCCGAGTCGATGGAAGAGAAACACATGTTTCGACGTGGCAAGAGGCCCGCTAAAGCCTTGGCCTGCTGGCGTTCGCCAAAGACGTTTTGGGCCTTCCTTGGGCCACTGTGCGGCCAGCCTTTTGGCATCGCATGATCCATCGCGATGAGGCCCGAGGAACTGAGGCCAATCCTGAGCCTGCGCACGGGTTTGTGGAGCCATCGGGCAACCGGCAAAGAGAACGCCGATAAAACTGCCCGCCAAGAGACTTGGCCAGTTCATTAGGGTGCGGCTATTTGAGGCTGGATTCCACCATGGTCTTGAAGTCCTGTTGCGAGGATTTCGCGAGAGCGGTGGGGCCTGTCAGGCGTGCGAAGATGCTGCCTTGTTCGGCTTCCACGATGGCTCCCAAGAGCATGTGATTTTGCAGAGGCGTCTTGGGGCCGCCTGGCATGCCGCTGTTGTAAGTCCCTTCTGCCTGGACGTATGTGACTTTGTGCTTTCCGACCACAACCTCTTCGATCTTCGACTTGATTTGGCCTTTGGGTTCCTGGAACTGTCCCAACCAGCGGTCGACGTTCGCCTTGGTGCCGCCGCCGCTTCCAGGGCCAAAATAGAAGAAGACCACTTCAGCGGTCTCTTTTTTGTCTGGGCCGGAGACGCGCAACTGAGCTTTGCGCATGGAACTCGAGACCTCGACCCAATCCCAGTTGGCGGGCCGCTTGAAGGCGAGGTCACTGACTGTGAATGAAGCGGGAGCTTCAGCGGAAAAAACTGAGTCGGACGAGAGACCGAGGCTGAGGGCGAGGAGGAGTCGTAAGATTGGTGTCATGGCTTCTGGTTAGTCCAAGCGCCGGGAGTTGTCAAACCAATGGGATTGATCCCGGTGAGAGCCGAAAGCAGAAAGGCAGACTTAATTTTCTGTGCTGCGGCCTTGCCATTCGGAGCTCAACCGGCAAAATTAGCCGGCACACGACCACGGGATCGATTCGCGCCACCACATGCAGCCCACCGCACACACTGAGGGACCTCACCTGGAGCGTCGTTTTGGCTTGCTTCAAGCCACGGCGTTGAACATGACGAACATGATTGGCATCGGGCCTTTCATCACCATCCCAATATTGATGTCGGCAATGAACGGTCCCCAGGCGATGCTCGGCTGGCTGATCGCGATTCTTATCACGGTTCCCGATGCGATGATTTGGGCGGAGTTGGGGGCCGCGTTGCCTGGGTCCGGGGGCAGTTATCTTTATCTGAAGGAAGGCTTCGGCAAGACGACTTGGGGGCGGCTGATGGCCTTCCTTTTTGTCTGGCAGTTCATTCTGAGCGGCCCCTTGGAGATTGCATCGGGCTACATCGGGTTGACTCAATATCTGAGGTACATTTGGCCGTCCATGACTGCGGGGCAGGGGCACGCGGTCATTATCGGAACGGGGCTGCTGGCGATCGTCCTTCTCTATCGAAGAATTGAGTTCATTGGGAAAATCACCGTGGCGCTCTGGGTGGGCACCCTGGTCACGAGCGTTGCCGTGATGGCCACCGGCGCACTCAATTTCGATGCCCGGCGCGCTTTCGATTTCCCGCCCGGCGCTTTCGATTTGTCGGTGGGTTTCATGATGGGTTTGGGAGCGGCGGCACGTGTCGGTGTCTACGACTATCTTGGCTATTATGATGTGTGTTATATCGGTCAAGAAGTCAAAGATCCCGGCCGAGTTCTGCCCCGCTCCATCATCATCAGCATCGTGTGCGTGGCCGTGATTTATTTTGGGATCAACCTCTCCATCATCGGGATCGTGCCCTGGCGCGAGTTTGTGCCCGTCACGGACACGCCCGCCCCCGTGGTTTCGATTCTTATGGAGAGAATTCACGGAAAGAAGGTGGCTCTCTTTTTTACGCTCATGGTTTTGTGGACCGCTTTCGGATCTGTGTTTGCTCTCTTGCTGGGGTATTCCCGGATTCCTTATGCGGCGGCGCTTGACGGCTGTTTTTTCAAGGTCTTCGGCAAATTGCACCCGACCAAAGGATTTCCCCACGTGTCGTTGGTGGTCATTGGTTTGATCTCTATTGTGTGCAGCTTTCTCCCCTTGATGACGGTCATCGATGCGCTCCTCGTGACTCGCATCGTGGTCCAATTCATAGGGCAAGTCGCGGCGGTCATCCTGCTGCGAAGGTACCGCCCTGACATGCATCGTCCGTATAAGATCTGGCTTTATCCGCTCACGCCGCTCATGGCGCTCGCGGGGTGGATGTTTATCTTTGGGACGACGGAAGCCCGGTTGATTGCGTACGGGCTGTTGACTCTGCTGATAGGGGCTGTCTTTTTTGTGGTCTGGGCAAGAACTTTGAGACATTGGCCTTTTGAAAGAAAGGGAGCGGACGGCGAGGCTCATGCCTCCTGAGCCTTGTGTTGTCTTCGGACTCATGGGACAACTGCGGAGACATGTTTGAGAAGCCACCAAAAACGGAGCGTGTTTCATGAAGGCGATCAGAGTTCACGAGTTCGGAGGGCCCGAGGTTCTGCTTTTGGAAGAAATTCCATGCCCATCGCCCGCCGGAGGGCAGGTGTTGGTCAAGGTGGTCGCAATCGGGGTGAACCCGGTTGACACCTATCTTCGGTCGGGAAGCAACCCCGCGCTCCCCCGACCTTACGTGCCGGGCCTCGATGCGGCGGGGATCGTGGAGAGCGTCGGAGAGGGTGTGACGCGGGTGCGGGCGGGCGAACGCGTTTATACGGCTGGAAATCTCACGGGTGCGTATGCGGAGTTCGTTTTGTGTTCAGAATTCCAGGTGCATCCGCTTCCTGACATGCTGACGTTCGCCCAGGGTGCGGCGGTGGGGGTGGCCTACGCGACAGCTTATCGCGCCCTGTTTCAGCGCGCGGCGACACGCGCCGGAGAGCGCGTCTTGATTCACGGCGCCAGCGGAGGAGTCGGGATCGCGGCGGTGCAGTTCGCCCGTGCCGCCGGATTCCGCGCGACCGGCACCGCAGGGACCGAAAAAGGGTGCCTTCTCGTTTCTCAGCACGGTGCCGAGCATGTCCTGAACCACCGAGCTCCCGGGTATCTGGAAGCCGCGAGTGCCCTCACGCAGGGCCAAGGTTTTGACGTCATCCTCGAGATGTTGGCCAATGTGAATCTGGGGCAAGTGCTCCCCTTTTTGGCGCGAAACGGGCGCGTGGTGGTGATCGGCAGCCGCGGGCGCGTCGAGATGACTCCCCGAGATCTCATGTTTCGCGAAGCGGATGTTCGCGGGATGTCCCTCTTCAACCTTGGCGAAGATGAGCTGGCTGGAATTCACCACGCAATCGGGGCGGGTTTGCGAGGGGGATTCCTTCAGCCTGTGGTGGCGCGGTCTTTCCAATTGGAAGAGGCGGCGAAGGCGCATGCGGCGGTTCTCGCCCAGGGTGCGCTTGGTAAACTGGTTATGACCCCTTGATTGTCGACCGATGCAGAGCCTGCCTTACAAAATCGCATCGTTGCTTTATTTTTTTGACGAGACTGATCGGGTGTTGCTGCTTGAGCGCGCTCAGGAACCCAATCTGGGGCTGTGGAGTCCTTGCGGTGGAAAGCTGCACACAGAGATAGGCGAGTCACCCTATGCGTGCGCCTGCCGCGAAGCCGCCGAGGAAGTCGGAGCGGTGTTGACCCCGGAGGATCTGCATCTCGCTGGGCTGGTCAGCGAACGTGGTTATTTGGGCCAGTCCCATTGGTTGATGTTTTTGTTTGAGGTCAAGCCCCGGCTGAAGGTCCTGCCGCCCCCGCACAGGGAGGGTCGGTTCGCTTTCGTGGATCGCGCCGGGTTGAGTGGGCTCGCCTTGCCGGAAACAGATCGGGAGAAAATCTGGCCGCTTTTTTGGGGCCATCGAGGAGGTTTTTTCTCCGTCCATGGGGTCTGTGAGACAGGGAGACCGAACGTGTGGAGGATCGAACAAAGCACTCCTTTCGTGGGTCTGAAGAGGGATTTCTAAGAACCGGACCGAACTCAGGAGGAATTTGATGGAACCGAACCTGATTGACCTGGAGAGCGACCATTTTTTCATGGGAGAGGCTCTCCGGCAGGCGGCTAAGGCTTACCTTGAGGAGGAGGTCCCGGTTGGGGCTGTGGTGGTTCGTTCGGGCCGCGTGATCGCTCGCGCGTTCAATCAAGTGGAAACCCTGAAGGACGCCACGGCGCACGCCGAGATGCTGGCCATCACCCAGGCTGAGGCCGCCTTGGGGGATTGGCGGTTGAACGGTTGCACGCTCTACGCGACCAAGGAACCCTGTCCTATGTGCGCCGGGGCCATCGTTCATACCCGGTTTGACAGGGTTGTGTTTGGAGTTGCCGACTTGAAGGGCGGCGCTGCGGGCGGTGCCCTGAATCTGCTTTCCTGGCCTGGGCTCAATCATTCTTGCCCTGCGACTGGCGGCGTCCGAGAGGAGGAGTGCCGGATGTTGTTGAAGAACTTTTTTGCGGAGCAACGCGCTAAATCCAACGAGCGTTCAAGAGGAGACTGAGCGGTCACGATGCAGCAGGAATTAACGCAAACACTCGAAGGAGCTAAGTCGCAAAGAAGAATTTATTTTCTTCGGGCGTTTTCACAGTCCCCGTTTGGTGACCGGAAAAAGCACCGAAATGATTTCTTTGCGACTTCGCGTTGGAATCACCTCTGTTCGCTGAATAATCTCAGACCTCAGTAAAACCAGTTGAAATCGTGATCTGGGCGCGCAACCCCAATTCCTCGCTCCAAATCCTAATCGTAATCGTAATCGTAATCGTAATCCACCCCTCTGTTTCAAGGGCAACACCGGAGGATTACGATTAGATTCTGACTCATCGAATCTCAATGATTTATCTCTCAGAATTGGAACCACGGAAGCAAAACCGAAAAGAGAGGTTCTTCGCTGTTTTGAGTGGAATGCAAAGGTTTCGGAGTTGGGATTACCCGAGAGGGTTGAAGGAGCTTAGCCAGGGGCAAACGAGTCTGCGAGTGCCGCCCCTGGATCCCAGCCCCAATGGCAGTCGCCCCCTCCTTCGCCAAGGCTTCCGCCTTCGCTGAAGCTACGGTGGACGGGACGGCGGGCAGGCCCTCCTTCGCCAAGGCTTCCGCCTTCGCTGAAGCTACGGTGGACGGGACGGCGGGCAGGCCGGAGGGCCGATGGATTTC
>CAMBEJ010000046.1 GCA_945865375.1 Akkermansia muciniphila
ATCCTGCCGGTCGAGAGCCAGATGCATGTCGTGATGGAGATCGACCCGACGCGCTCAGGCCTCTGCGGCACATGCAAGAAAGGGATTGAACCATCTCTTCATCCGATTGCTCAGGAGCCCACGACCGAGCCCATCAGGGTTTCTTTGAATTCAATTCCGCCGGAGCAACCGCCCTTGGTCTCAACCAAAGTTTCGATCGTGGATTTGATGGTCATCTACACGCCGGAAGCCTTGGCGGGAGCGGGCGGGACAGAAGCCATGAATGCGTTCATCGATCTGGCGACCACAGAGGCAAACACTATCCACCAAAACAGCCGTACGACCGCGCGATTCCGCCTGGTCCATCGTGGCCTGGTCAATTACTTGGAGGCACCCAATCTTTCGACAAACCTGAGCCGGTTGCAGTCGACCAGTGATGGGTTCATGGATGAGATCCATACGATTCGCACAGCTCATCAAGCCGACATCGTTTGCCTGATTACCGAGACGTCTGATCCAGGCATCGCGGGGCTGGCCTTCACACTAACCGATCCGTCTTCAGCGGCATCTCGGAGTTTTGCCTTTGCGGTGGTGCAGCGGTCAAGTGCCGTGGGCGGCAGCTATGCCTTCACACACGAGATCGGACATGTGCTGGGTTGCCAGCACGATCGCGACCATGCCCTCGACTCGGATCAGAAACCTCTCCCTGGCTCTTATCCCTTCTCATTCGGCTTCAGGTTCGACGCAAACGGCACCACCTATCGAACAGTGATGGCTTACAATCCGGGCATCCCAATTCCCTACTTCTCGAACCCGAACCTCAGTTATCTCGGGGTGAGAATCGGTGTGCCCGCAGGTGTGGGCGTCACCAACGCGTGCGACAATGCCCAATCCATCTCGCTCAATGCCAGCCTCGTTTCCTCGTTCGTCGGGCCTGCAATTCAAACTTTTCCTCCGCAGGTGAGCTTGACCTCCCCGGTGGCGGGAACCGTGACCGGGTCGGATGCCGATCTGACCTTGACCGCGTCCGCTACGGATTCGGACGGCTCGATCCGGCAGGTGGAGTTTTATGCCGATGCACGGATCCTCGGGGTGGCGACGAGCAGTCCCTACACGATTGTGTGGACCAATGTCCCCGCCGGCACCTACCACTTGACCGCACGGGCGATCGATGACCTGGGTGCTTCATCCGTGGCCAGCAGGTCTGTCCTCATGGTCCGTCCCAAAAACGATGACTTTGCTTCGCCCACAACCTTGGCCGGATCGGCTCCGGTCATCTCGGATTCGAGCCGCGCGGGAACGCGTGAAGCCGGCGAACCCAGCCATTCCAACAACGCAGGAGGAAGTTCGATCTGGTATATCTGGACGCCGACAAAGTCGGGCAGCGTCAGGTTGTCGGCTACGGCGGCTGGATTCACACCGCTCCCTGGCATTTACACGGGCACCGCGCTTTCCGATCTTGTTCCACAGATGAAATCGACCTCGTTCGATGCGACCTCGGCGCTGGCCCTTTTTGACGCGGTGGCCGGCACACGCTACTTCATCGCTGTGGATGGTGCCGGAGGTGGTTCTGGGGAATTCAGCCTCAGTCTCATGTTGCTAGAAGCACCTGCAAACGATGATTATGCCAACCGCACAATCCTCGACGGAACGGACATCGAACTTCTCACCCATAACGAGTTCGCAACCACAGAGTTGGGAGAGCCGTCACAATACTCAAGTAATCCGGGTGGCAAGTCCATTTGGTTTGAGTGGACGGCACCACGGGCAGGAACGGTGATGGTCACCTGCACGGCGGTTGGATTTCTCGTCCTCCAGGATGTCTATACGGGAACAAGCGTCACAGGTTTGACCGTGGCCACGGATCGAAGTTTTACTTCGGACCCGGCCCGTCACGCCACCACCCTCAAGTTCGATGCCACAGCGGGGCGGAGCTACAGTCTTGTGGCGGCTGGTTTGGGAGGCACATCAGGTACTTTCGCCTTCAAGTTAGTGATGCCTCCAACCCCATCGAACGATGATTTCTCGAACAGCGCCCAGTTGAACGGCACGAGCATCAGCTTCGATTCGACCACTACCTATGCGACGACCGAACTGGGCGAAGGACGGCATGGAGGACAAGTGACCGGAAAATCCGTCTGGTACACGTGGACAGCCCCGCGCTCGGGACCTGTAATCATCAAATCCCAGGGTGTCACGCCCAGTTTCCTTCCGATTGCCGACATCTATGTGGGAACATCCGTCAGCAACCTAACGACGGTCTCAGGACGCACCATCGGGTTGGTGGTCAGCAACCGGATCTCCACCGTCAGCTTTGCGGCACAAATCAACCAGACCTATGCGCTGGTGATTGCCGGCTTTTCCGCTCTCACAGGTGACTTTACGCTGGCGATCGAGATGCCCTCGCCGCCGGTGAACGACGACTTTGCGAATCGCAGTCCGAAAGCCGGTGCATTGTGGTCGGTGGATGCGGTCAATTTGTATGCGAGCTCCGAAGTCGGCGAACCCGATCACGCGGGCAACAAAGGCGGAAAATCGATCTGGTACTCCTGGACGGCACCCGTGTCAGGCCCAGTCACCGTGACAGCAACCGGTGACCGTTTTGTCGTCCTCCTGGATGTCTATTCCGGCAATAGTGTGTCCAACCTCGCGCCTGTCTCCCGGACGATCAGGTTTCCGAGCACGAACTTTATAACCACGATGACCTTCAGCGCCCGTTACTCAACCCACTACGCAATCGCGCTGGATGGGTTCAACGGGGGAATGGGCACAAACACGCTGGTGTTTATCGCTCCCAACACCCCGCCCTCCTTGGTGACAACCAGCGCCTCATTCACGGCCGCCGACTTCAAGCTGGATGTGACCGGAAGCGCGGGGACGAAGTTCGTCGTCCAGGCCTCCGCCGATCTCGAGTCATGGACCGACATTCTGGCGGCGAGTTTCGTCACCGACGTGTTCCATGTAGTGGACACAAACGCTCCAAAGGTTCCGTTTCGATTTTATAGGGCGCTTCCGCGGCCCTGATCTTGGGGCGGTTGATGCCTGGAGACCTTCTGGCGCAACGTCCGCTGCCAGGACTTCTATCCTCATGCTAACCCTCCAACTTAATCCAACAACGATAAGGAGCTGTTCGTTCTGTTAACGAGATCGACCACCCGGTATGATTGTCGAAAATCGCCACGATGAAACCTGATGTCGCTGAGAACGTTCCCGGCAGTTCGACCGCCACCCTATTTCGGGCGCGTGGTCTCACCAAGGTTTACGGCATGGGTGAAACCGAAATCCAGGCTTTGGCGGGCGTTGACCTGGATCTGGGCGAGGGCGAATTGATCGTGCTTCTGGGACCGTCTGGCAGCGGGAAAACAACGCTCCTCAACAACCTCGGCGGGCTGGACGTGCCGACATCCGGCGAGCTTTCTTACCGTGGAATGGATCTCACCCAGGCGAGTGAACATGAGCTCACGCGATACCGCCGCGAGTCTGTCGGCTTCATCTTTCAGTTCTACAACCTGATCCCGAGCCTGACCGCGAGAGAGAATGTGGCGCTCATCACCGAGATCGCACGGGATCCGATGGAGGCCGAGGAGGCGCTTGGGATGGTGAATCTCGGAGGCCGGCTCGACCATTTTCCGGCCCAGCTTTCGGGCGGTGAGCAACAACGTGTGGCCATTGCCCGCGCGATCGCCAAACGCCCTGAGGTGTTGCTCTGTGATGAGCCGACCGGCGCCCTGGATATTAGGACAGGGATCGTCGTCCTCGAAGCTATCGAGCGGGCCAACCGCGAGTTGGGTACCCTGACGGTCCTGATCACGCACAATGCCGCCATGGCGGACATGGCCGACCGAGTGCTCTATTTCTCCGACGGCCGCGTGCATCGCGAGCGGCGAAACGCAACCCGCGCCCCCGCAAGCAGCTTGAGTTGGTGATGGACTCTCTTCTCAACCGTAAGATGTGGCGCGACCTTCGGCGCATGAAGGGGCAGGCCATCGCGGTCTCTCTGGTGATGGCTTGCGGCCTCGCCATGATGATCATGGCCCGAAGCCTGATTCATTCCCTCGGATCTACCCAGTTGGAATACTACCAAGCCAACCGGTTTGCCGATGTCTTTGCCCAGGTGAAACGGGCTCCGAATGCGATGGCCGCGCGGGTGGCGGAAATCCCCGGCGTCGCAGCCGTCCAAACGGGTGTCTCCGTACAGATCACTCTGGACATTCCTGGCTTGGATGAGCCAGCCAGCGGCCTGATGCGCTCACTGCCGGACGTGGGACTCCCAGAGCTGAACCGCCTGTTCTTGCGCGAAGGCCGTTGGCTCTCTCCCCACGCCAGGGATGAGGTGTTGGTCAGCGAGGCATTTGCCAGCGCCAACACCCTGAAACCGGGCGATCGTATCGCCATCTTGCTCAATGGACGCCGCCTCAACTTCCGCGTCGCAGGAATAGTTCTTTCCCCTGAATTTGTCTTTGAATCCCGCCCCGGAAGCGCGCTTCCGGACAACCGTTCCTATGGCATTTTTTGGATGCCTTACAACGAGCTGGCCACCGCTTTCGATATGGACGGCGCCTTTAATTTTCTCGCGCTCACGCTCTCACCCGGCGCGTCGGAGCACTCTGTCATGGCCCCTCTGGATCGCCTGCTCGGACCCTACGGAGGGCGCAGCTCCTTCGGGCGCAGCGACCATCCCTCCCATGTCCGTGTGACGGACGAAATCCGCGTCCTGCGAACGTTGTCCGTGGGGTTCCCGCTCGTGTTTCTCAGCGTGGCCGCATTCATGACCAACGCCGTGCTCTCCCGTCTCGTGGCCTTGCAACGCGAGCAGATCGCCATCCTGAAGGCGTTCGGCTTCAGCAACCGAGAGATCGCGTCGCATTACATGAAGTTCGCGCTCGTGATGGTTGCAGCCGGCACCGTTTTCGGTGGTTTGGGTGGGGTTTTCCTGGGTCATCAACTCGTCGGGATGTACCACTTGTTTTTCCGTTTCCCAGAGCTGGCGTTCCGCTTCGATTATTCCGCTCTCCTCCTCGCCCTAGTGGTCAGCACGGCTGCAGCTTCCATCGGCGTCCTCGGCGCCATCCGACGCGCCGCGAATCTCCCTCCAGCGGAGGCGATGCGGCCTGAACCGCCCGCCAATTACCGCCCCGCATTCGTGGAGCGCACGGGTGTCGGACATCTTCTCTCCCACAGCTTTCGCATCGCCGTCCGCAACCTCGAACGCAAACCTTCTCAAGCCTTTTTCACAGTCGCAGGCCTCGCGCTGGCAACAGGCATTCTCATCGTCCCCAACTGCTTTCGTGACGGTGTTCAGCACGTGCTGGGGTTCCAGTGGGACGTCGTTCAACGCCAGGAGATGAGCATTGGATTGATCGAACCGGACAGCCTCAAAGCCAGTTATGCGCTCCGCCAACTGCCCGGTGCCATCGACGTGGAACCCTTCCGAAACGCCGCAGTTCGCATCCATTTCGGCCATCGCCATCGACAGTTGGGCATCCAGGGTGTGCCCGCCAATAGCCGCCATAATCGGGTCATTGACTCCCACTCGCGTCAGATTTCCCTGCCTTCGGAAGGGTTGATTGTCTCCACAAAACTCGCCGAAGTCCTCGGCGCGCGCCTGGGAGATCGGTTGGAGGTGGAGGTGTTGGAAGGGAACCGGCCTGTTCGCACGGTGCCGCTGGCGGGTCTCAGCGAAGACTTCGCCGGAATTGCCGCCTACATGGACATGCACGCGCTGAACCGCCTGCTTGGCGAGGGCGACGTCATTTCGGGTGCCAGCTTTTCGGTCGACGGTGCCCAACGAAGCGCGTTCCTCAACGCGTTGAAGACCGTTCCGCGCGTGGGCTGGGTCGTGATCAAGGAGTCCCTCCGAGCAAATTTCAAGAAAACCACGGCGGCGAGCATCAACCTGCTCCAGACACTTTACCTGATCCTGGCGACGATCGTCGCTTTCGGCGTGGTCTATAACAACGCAAGGATTTCGCTGGCCGAGCGGGCCCGCGAGCTGGCCACTCTCCGGGTTATTGGGTTTTCAAGGCGCGAGGTCGGCGCTGTACTCATCACGGAGCTTGTGATTCTGGCGCTCATCGCCGTGCCTCTCGGGCTCCTGATCGGAACCGGTTTCGCCAGCTTCATCCTCAAGGCTGTGAACACCGAAACCGTGCGACTGCCTCTGGTTCTGACTGCGAGCAATTACGCATTTGCCACGTTGACGGTGACGATCGCTTCCGCTCTCTCGGCCCTGGTCGTGCTGCGCCTGCTCAACCACTTGAACCTCGTCGGAGCACTCAAAGCCCCCGAATAGAAAACCTCGATTCCGACACTCTTACCGACCATGAATCCCAGTCCTCCTGAAAAACCAACCGCTCCCGTGGCCCGACGAAATAATGGCCCTGCCCAACGTCGGCCCCCATGGCTTCCTTACGCCGGTGCGATCGCCCTGGTCGCCGCCATCACCGCGGGTTTTTGGCCAAAGCCGACTCCCGTTGAGGTCGCTCGGGTCACGGTTGGATTGCTGCGCTCGACCGTTACCGAGGAGGGCAGAACCCGCGTTCGTCAAAGGTTCACGGTGGCCGCTCCAGTGATGGGCCAACTGCGCCGCATCCACTTCAAGCCCGGTGCGGAAGTCCGCGCGGATGAAACCGTCCTTGCCGTCGTGGACCCTCTCCCGCCAGTCATGCTGGACGCCCGGAGCCGGGCGCTCAGTGAGGCCCGCCGTGACACCGCTGTCGCCAACCTCGATAAAGCCCGTGCAGCCCACACCCATGCGTCGAGCGAATGGAGCCGCTTTGAGAAATTGCACACGGAAAAATCCATCTCATCCCAGGAGCTCGAAGCCGCTCGCTGGCGCGAGATTGCCGCAGCCAAGGACAAGACCGCCACCGAAAGCGTCCTGCGCCAGGTCGAGGCGGAGCTCACCGAGTTCAGTTCCATGACGGGCGGCGGAACGAATCTGATCCGCACTCCCACGGAGGTCAAATCGCCAGTCAGCGGCCGGGTCCTGCGGGTGTTTGAGGAAAGTTCCCGTGTGGTCGTCGCCGGCGCCCCTTTGTTGGAGGTCGGGGATCCGGGCGACCTTGAAGTCATCATTGAAGTTCTCTCACGCGATGGTGCTGCCATCGTTCCGGGAACAAAAGTGGAGCTCGACCAATGGGGCGGCGATGGGCTGCTCGAGGCCAAAGTCCGGCTCGTGGAACCTTCCGCATTCACAAAGGTCTCTGCCTTGGGTGTGCAAGAACAACGGGTTAATGTCCTCGCCGATCTGATCACCCCGCCAGAACAAAGGCGCAATCTGGGCGATAATTTCCGGGTCGAAGCGCGAATCATCGTCTGGGAAGCCGCTCAGGCTCTGAAAGTGCCCGCTGGCGCGCTGTTCCGACGCGGACAGAACTGGGCTGCTTTCGTGGTCTCCAAGGGACACGCGCAGTGGCGACAAGTTAAAACGGGCCGCTCCAGCGGAGCCGAGACGCAGGTGGCCGAGGGTCTCAAGGAAGGCGAGGAAGTCATCCTCTATCCCGGCGACCGCATCCAGGACGGATTGCGCGTTCACACAATAACGATTTAATAGGCCTAATCGTAATCGTAGTCTTAATCTCAATCTCTACCGCTGTTTCCGAAGGCCACATCCGGAGATTTGGAGTCAGGTTAAGACCTGTCTGTCCACTGGAGGTTTTTCATCGTTCTTCTCGTGTGTTTCGCAGATCTCACTATTTTTTCCAGATTGAGTTCTGCAAATCGGTTGTCAAAGTCTCCACTTCATGGCCGTAAAACTGACAATTCTCGGAAGCGGTTCCGCAGGCAACTGCGCCTACTTGGAAACCGATTCGACCCGCATCCTCGTGGACGCTGGTTTTAGTGGAAAACAAATTCGTGAACGACTCGCCGGCATCGCGCGCGCTCCCGAAACGTTGAGCGGCATCCTCATCACCCACGAGCATTCCGACCACATCACAGGACTCACCGGCCTGGCTTCCAAGCTCCGAATCCCCATCTATTGCAATCGCCTCACTAAAGATGCGATTGAGTACACCCTCAAGGCGACATTCGAATTTCGTGTGTTCGAAACCGGCTCGAGCTTCACCATCGGGGATCTCGAGGTGGATGCTTTTTCGATCCCCCACGATGCGCAAGATCCCGTCGGTTTTGTGGTGCGCTCCGCTGCGGGCAACTTCGGATTTCTCACTGACCTCGGGCACGCGACCAAGCTGGCCTTGGAACGTATACGGTGCGCCAACGTGCTGCTGCTGGAATCCAACCACGACATCAAAATGCTCCAGGAAGACACCAAACGTCCTTGGAGCACCAAACAACGGATCCTGGGACGCCACGGGCATTTGTCCAACGAAGCCGCCGCGGAGGTCGCAGACCAGATCCTCTCGGAAAGCCTGAGGCATCTCTTTCTCGGCCATTTGAGCCGCGACTGCAATCGGCCAGAACTTGCCCACAAAGTGGTCTCAGACCGACTCCGCAGCCGTGGCGCGACACACGTCCAGGTAGAAAACACATCACAGCAACAGCCCAATCGCACGCTGGTCTTGGGATAGTCGCGCGGTGAACCGTCCTTCAACGCTCAACGTTCAACGCTCAACGAAGTTGAGCCTTTTTCGATTCTCCCTGATTCATCGCCCCAACTCACATCCAATCGTTGGAGAGGTTCCATTTCCATGAACCTGACCGAAGGGTCCCTTACGGGTTTGCCTTTTTTGTGAACACCCCTAGGATGCGAGATATGCATAAGACGGCATGCCTCCCCGACGAATCGTTTCCAGAGTCTTGTTTCGGTGTGCGGAGGCCTTCGCGTTTGCGCATCTCAACAGCGTGCTTCGGCGCAGGGTTGGCGCTTTTCATCACCCTCGCTCCGCTGCCGCATGTTCTGGCCCAAGCCAAGGCCAAACCCAACATTGCGGCGCAAGAGGCTGTGCCGGAAACGGAGGCCGATGGGGCAGTTCCGCGTGAAACCACACAGCGCTTCGAGGATCTGCCGAGCATCGTGGAGTTCAACAAAAAAGAAGCTGCCAAAGGGGATGCCAAGGCGCAGGCGGACCTCGGCGTGATGTTTCTGTTTGGGAACGGGGTTCAAGCGGATGCCACCGAAGCAATGAATTGGTTCAAGAAATCCGCGGACAAGAACCATCCCGCCGGGCTTTACTGGCTGGGTTATGTTTACGATAATGGGCGGGGCGTCGCCAAGGATGTGAACGAAGCCCGTCAGTGGTATGCAAAAGGGGCCGAGGCTGGGAGCATCGGGGCGCAGTACCGACTGGGCACCATGTTTTCCAAAGGTGAAGGCGTCGTCAAGGATTTGAAAGAGGCTTTCAAATGGTTCCAGAAAGCCGCGGCGCAAGGCAACGGTTTGAGCTGTTACCAGATCGCTTCCATGTACCGAACCGGCAATGGCATCGAAAAGAACCTGACAGAAGCCTTCAACTTTTCTCTAAAGGCCGCCGAAAATGGAGACATGAAGGCCCATTATTGGGTCTGGCGTGCCTTTGAGTCTGGCGAAGGAGCCGTCAAAGATCAAGCGAAGGCCGATGAGTGGCTGAAGAAGTCCGAGGCCAACGATTTCATCGGGTATCAGATCGGCCAGCTTTATTACGCGGGCGACGAGATTCCTCAAAGCTATCCGGAGGCTCTCAAGTGGTTCAAGAAAGGGGCTGAAAATGGCTTTTTTGTGGCTCAGTACAAATTGGGGACGATGTTCTATAAAGGGCAGGGAACACCGGTCAATTTTGAGGAGGCGGCAGCGTGGTTTCGGAAGTCCGGAGAACAAGGCGATCGCAACGCGCAAACTTACCTCGGACTGTGCTATTTCAAAGGCAGCGGTGTGAAAAAGGATTACGTTGAGTCGTACAAGTGGGGGAGCCTTGCGGACGCCCAAGGAGACAGGCAGGCCAAAACCTTGCTCACGGCGCTTTCCAAAGTCATGACGGATCAGCAGGTCGTCGATGCGAAGAAACTGCTCTCTGAAATGGCAACCGCAGCCGCTGAGGCCAAGAAGGAGCTGGAAGGGGAAGAGAAGAAATAGTGAACCTTGCGCTGCGGAGCCGCTTCCGAACGATCCCCCAACCCGCCTCAGGTTCCTGCAAAGGGAACGACGCTAACTCGCCAACGCGTCCCTGATCACCTCGCCGGAGTTGATGGTGGGGCGTTCGCCGCGGCCGTTGTGAAGGTATGTCAACCGTTCGTGATCCAGGCCCATCAAATGAAGAATTGTGGCATGCAAATCATGCACATGCGCCCTCCGGTCCACAGCTCGCAAGCCAATCTCATCCGTCGATCCCACCGCGGTACCAGCCTTGGTTCCACCCCCTGCCATCCACGTGGTGAAGCCCCAAGGATTATGGTCGCGGCCGAGCCCCTTTTCGTTGAACGGCGTGCGTCCGAACTCGCCTCCCCAAATCACCAGGGTGGATTCAAGCAGGCCCCGCGCCTTCAGATCAGCAAGGAGCCCTGCGATGGGTTTGTCCGTCGAATAACACATCTTGGAATGGTTGCCCTCGATGTCCGTGTGGGCGTCCCAGCCGCTGCCGCTGCCTGAATAACATTGCACGAAGCGCACCCCTCGCTCCACCAAACGACGAGCCCGCAAACAGATCTGCCCATATTTTTCAGTGGCCGGTTCATCCAAGCCGTACAACGCTCGTGTCGCTTCTGTCTCGCCCAGGATGTCCACCGCCTCCGGGGCAGCGGCCTGCATCCGGTAGGCCAGCTCGTAGGAGTCCAATCGCGCGGCGAGCTCCGAATCCTCAGGACGCTGCACACTCAGACGCTCGTTTAAAGTCCTTAGGAAATCGAGTTTCCCTCGCTGCCGAGCGTCGTCCACTCCATGCGGAGAGGCCAGATGGAAAATCGGCACATTGCCTTGTCTCAACTGTGTCCCTTGGAATACTGCCGGCAAGAATCCGGCGCTCCAGTTTTTGGGGCCACCCAAGACCTCGGCTGCGTCCGTCATCACAACAAACGTAGGCAGATTCTCGTTTAATGTCCCTAATCCGTAGGTCGCCCAAGCGCCCAGCGATGGGCGGCCGGCAAGAATGTCGCCCGTATTCATCTGACATACCGACCCCACATGGTTCAGGCCATCGGCCCAGCAGGAGTGGATGACTGTGAGATCGTCAACATGACGCGCGATTTGAGGGTACCAATCTGACACCCATAGACCGCTCTGGCCGTGCTGGGCAAAGCGCCGTTTGCTGGGCATCAATGTGTTCGAGGCAGTCCCCATCGCCGTGATCACTTTACCAAACGAAGGAGGCATCGGTTTGCCGGCCATGCGGTTCAACTCGGGTTTCGGATCGAACAAATCCAGGTGGCTCGGGCCGCCTTCCATGAACAGCCAGATGACCGACTTTGCCCGCGCCGGGAGCTGGGGGTATCGTCGCCGCAAAGGCTGCAAGGCATCGAAGTCGGTGTCAGGGACCGCCGTCGCGAGCGCCTCACGCTGGAGAAGATAATTCAGCGCCAGAGAACCGAAACCGGCTCCGGCGCGCATCATGAATTCACGACGGGTTCGCGGATTTGGCCCGATGGATGAATTCATTGTGAGGCATCAAAACCGATAAACAAACTCGTTTGAGTTCATCAACGCATGACACAAATCTTTTAAAGCCGCTCTTCTTGCGACCGCTTCTTCCGAAACGCCGCCTTCGGGATCTGCCGCCGCCGTCGCCTGGATCCGCCGAGCCTGCGACTCGATGAAAGCGCCGGAGAGCCGTTGTTCTTGGTCAGTGGGTTTTCGTCCCAAAACCCACAAATAGGCGCGCTCTATCTGGCCCGGCAATAGCGACCCGGATTCCTGAACGACCCTCTCTGCGAGCGATCCGGCCCAGCCATAGCTCAGCTCGCTGTTCAAGAGCGTCAGCGCCTGCAGGGGGCTCGTGGTCTGGTTCCTCCGCGCGCAAGGCTCATGGGTGTCCGGCATGTCGAACGCCTCGAACATCGGATAGCGTGTGTTGCGGCGCACAAAGACATAGACGCTCCTTCTGTCCCGTTCCAGGGGATCCGCGCTCAACTTCCAGCCGCCCCGGCTTTCCATGCCTGGCGGGAGGGCCGGAAAAACGCTGCTCCCTCCCATTTTCGGATTCAGCCGGCCTGAAACAAAAAGCATGTTGTCACGAATCACCTCACCCTCGAGTCGTTGCCGTGGAAACCTCCACAGATAACGGTTGTCTGAGTCAATCTTCGCGAGGTCAGCACGAAATGCCGAGCTCTGACGGTAGGTGCGCGAGGTCAGCATCAAGCGGTGCATGGACTTGAGGCTCCAGTTCTGGTCGACGAACTCATTCGCGAGCCAGTCCAGCATTGCTGGGTGCGTCGGGAGCTCTCCTTTTACACCAAAATCGCTGGGGGTCCCCACCAAGCCACGTCCGAAATGATGATGCCACAAACGATTCACCATCACCCGCGCGGTGAGAGGATTGGCGGGATTGGTCAGCCACTTCGCCAGCGTTGCCCTGCGTCCGGTGGTGCGCTCCTTCTTGGCCACGGCCACAATCGCAGGCTTGGAATCCAAAATGCTCAGGAACCCTGGGCTCACCTCCTTGTCGGGGCTATCCCAGTTGCCCCGCTTGAGAAGGTGCGTGGCCGGCGCCGTGCCGCTCAGATCAGAGATGCCCGTGGCCAATGGCAGCGGACCGGGGTGCAACGCCACGTATTCCCCGAGCTCTGCGTTCAACGCTTCCCAACGCTCTTTCTCCTGCCCTTTCAGCCGGGCAGCCGCTGCCTTCGAAGGCGCGAGATATTGATGCGAGTTCGGATCGATATACAGTTTTGCCTTCGCCACCATCTGGCACTCAAATGGGCTGCGCTGCGACTCGGGCTTCTTGAGCGCAATCTGGATCTCCTCCGGATACTTGTCCACGTAATCGCTGATGATTTCGGCTCTCTTCGGCGCTTCCAATCCATCCATCTCAGCTCGCACGGAACAGGTCGCCTCCTCCCAGTTCTTCAACTCGATCGCATACCGGGTCTTCGCCTCGCCGAACAGAAGGGAGATGTTGTCGTCTGCGGCGGTGTTTGCGAAAAAGGATTGCAACCTGAAGTAATCTTCCTGCGTGATGGGGTCGAATTTGTGGTTGTGGCACCGCGCGCACGCGAACGTCAACCCTGAGAAAACCGAACCCACAGTGTCTGTGATGTCATTCAGGATTTCCTGCCGCCGCTGCATGAGATTGCGCGCGTTGCTTTCATCAGGATAATGACGATTGAAACCCGTCGCGACCAAGGCTTCCGCGTCCTCAGGCCAAAGCTCATCTCCTGCGATCTGCTCCTGCACAAAACGGTCGTACGGTTTGTCGGCATTCAGCGACTTCACCACATAATCGCGGTAGCGCCAGGCGTTCGGACGGGTTTCATCCGCCTTGAACCCTTCGCTTTCCGCATAGCGCGCGAGGTCGAGCCAATGCCTCGCCCAGCGCTCCCCGTACCGCGGCGAGGCAAGGAGATGATCCACCACCACTTCATAGGCGTCCTCAGATTGATCCGCGGCAAAGGCGGCCACTTCTTGTGGCGTTGGCGAAACCCCCACGACATCCAGGTACACGCGGCGCAACAGCGTGGCCTTGTCCGCCTCCGTCGAAAATCCCATTGCCCGCGATTCCAGCTCGCTCAGAACGAAGGCATCGACCGGGTTGCTGACCTGGCTCGCGTCCTTGAGAGTGTTGACCGGAGGCGAAACCCGCCGCGGAGGCTGGAAGGACCAGTGGGCGCGCTGAAGCGGAGTGAAGGGATCGGGCGCAGCCCCTGAACCTGTTGACATCAGCAGCAACCCGCATACCACGACAGCCACAGCCAGTCGGAGCGGTTGTTGCGCAAGATGCATGGTGGGGTTGAGATTGATGATCTATTTGTCTAACGGCTTTGCAAGCGCCTGTAAAGGAGCAAGAAAATTCCTGAGCTCCTGGCCAGGGCTGATTCAAGAAAACACGGAGCGCCGGTTTATAACGGCTTTGGTTCTAGGCTCAGCCGGTCGCGCACCCAAGCCGATTGGAAATCGGCTCTCCCGGAGCGCTGGCCTCTGGCCGGCCCGGATGGAGCGAGGGCTCCAGCACAAGAAGTGGGCACGCCACCGTCCAATTTCTCAGGCTGGGCCGGCCAGAGGCCAGCGCTCCGGGGTTGGGCGGCCGCAGCTTTCTTGAATCGGCCCTGGCTCCTGGCAAACTGGCAAAACCTTGAACAGAAAGAGCATTGACATCATCTACGATCTTTGTTGGGGTCTCCGTAAGAGACACACTGGGGATTAGGATAAATAGTCGTGGGAGGGAGTCCGAGTCAGCCGATTTCGTATCGGCTTGAAGCGGTTATCCGAGCCACTATCCTTCTAACCATCGATCCTGTGGAGTGGTTTAATCCGGCTGGCACTGTGCCAGGCACCGTGGCCCGATATTTGAACTATTATCAGCAACGCGGAGGCTATAGTCTTTTCCGCAGAGTCAGCGACGGGCACGTTGTTCCGGAGGGCAGCTCGTTTAGCGCACTTTTGAAAGGCAATCCGATTGCGAGTCAGGCCCCCATCACGACTCAGGTAAGGATGGATACTGGGAATTGGGGAACGACAACCGGAAGTCCGTTCAATATTTTGAGGCCACCGGATCCGACAGTTTATTCGTTAAACTCAATTGAGACCAATCATGATGGAATGCCGTGGCTGGTCGGTTCTGTGGGAGCGAGCGCACTTCGATGAAAGCTTTGAGTTTTGTGGCTTATTTGGGAAGCATTTTAATGCTGACCGGGTGCGCAAGAGCACCGAACTATTCGGGCACCTTTCGCGGGACCGTCGCGAATCTCCGACTCATTGATCTAACGCCTCCTGGAAAGATGAACGCAACGGCGCTGTTAATTAGTGAAGCGACTTTTTCTTCCAAATATCCCACGAATAGTGTTGTTGGAATGAGAGTCTTGCTTGTGAATAGGAGGTATGAATGCGTAAGCCACTCGTTCAACGATGGAGAGATAATCACTGTGAAGGGTATCCTCGCCACCCAGCGACCGACGAATCCAAAGAACCATCATCAGATTCTTGGTGTGGATGGCGAGACCAACAATTACAATGTTTCAGGCGTAGACCATATACTTAAAACCAGGCGTGTCCGTTCGAAGGATGCACAATGAGGAAGGTATTCATTCTCGGACTTGGAAAAGAGCTTTGGACAGACTGCTCGGACGCGGTATCCGTAGGCATGCGGCGCAATGGCGGATTCTTCAAACCACCCCAGCCCGCAGGAGACGATGCATTCGGCGGTATGAGACTTAGAGTTCGTTGCGGGGATGCGAAAGGATCGCAGTCAAGGCGATGGCTCGAAAGCTGATCCTAAAGCATTTCCTTTCGCCGGGCGATGTCGTGATGCTGACGGCGGCGATCCGGGATTTGCACAAGTGCCATCCAAATGAATTTCTAACGGATGTTCGCACTTCCTGCCCGCAACTTTCGGAAAATAATCCCTATCTCACGACTCTGGATGAGAACGATCCAGAGATCAGCATCATTGAATGTCACTATCCGCTAATCAATGAAAGCAACGCTCGTCCGTTCCATTTCATCCATGGATTTACCCAGTTCTTAGTAGGCGGCATGCGGAAAGGGGTTTACACTCTGGTGGCATCCTGTCCTCACCCGGGTGGGTCAACCTGCGGATCAACTCGATCTCCCCTGCCTCGCCAGGGGTGATGATGGTGCCATGCCGCCCCCCTTTTCGCGCCAATTCCGGGGTGTCCAAACGCAGGCCCCCCTTTTGCCTCAGTGCCCCATGGCAGGAGTAGCAACGCTCCTGAAGGACGGGTTTGATCTCGGTGATGTAATCTTTGGCGAAAGCTTGCGGCATCGCGTCGACGGCGTCCGCCATCAGGCTCGGCAACCAACCGAGTGCGGCCCCAAGAATACTCCACAACAAAGTTCCGGGGAATGCCATGGATTCGAATCGTAGCCGAAAAATGAACCGGATCAATGCCGAATACAGAACATCCTCAGAACTCCAGACATCGTGCCTTGGATTCAGGTCCGCAACGAATTTGAGTGACCCAGCGGGATGGCGTTCACGTCACGCTCAGGTAGGGATGGTGCGCTGCGCCGTCCCTACCTGAGGCCTTCTGGCCGAGGGTGGTGCCACCCATTTTCCATGAGTTCAGGAGTTCTGAGCCCGGGCTTCACACATCCCCGAGTCGAAGCTCTGAAGGTCGATCTGCCACAATGAGAAATGCTGTCCACCTTCCGCGCGCCTTGCTTTTAAGAGAGCTTCCTGGTTCAATGGTTTGATGAACCCCTTGCGAAACCTTCTTCTGGTCGTTTTGACAGGTCTCAGCGGGCACTCCTTCGCCGCAACAAGCGGCCCGTTCAGGGCGGGGGCGTTCAGCGTGGACATCGGCCCAACGAACTTTCCCGTGCGTGTGAACGCGATGTTCACCGAGCGGTCGGCGGACAAGGTCGTGGATCCCCTCTTCGCAAAAGCCCTGGCTGTGGACGACGGATCCGTCCGCATCGTGTTCTGTGTGGTGGACACCTGCATGATCCCGCGCGGGCTCATCGATCGCGCCAAGTCTGAGGCCTCTAAAACCACAGCCGTGCCCGAGGATCGAATGCTCGTCTCGGCGACGCACACGCACTCCGCGCCATCGGCAATGGGCTGTTTGGGAAGTCGCATGGATCCCGCCTACGCCGCTTATCTGCCCGGACGGATCGCGGCGGCCATCGCGGGCGCGGTGGAACGACTGGCACCGGCGCGGGTTGGCTGGGCGCAAATGGATGACTGGGAGCACACCTTCAACCGCCGTTGGATTCGGCGTCCGGACCGAATGTTGGAGGATCCCTTCGGCAATAGGAACGTGCGCGCCCACATGCACCCGGGACACGAAAGCCCCGACGCGGTCGGCCCCAGCGGCCCCGTAGACCCACAGCTTTCCGTCCTCGCCCTTCAACGGCTCGACGGAAAACCGCTGGCCCTGCTCGCCAATTACTCGATGCACTATTATGAGTCTGCGCTGCTTTCCTCGGACTACTTCGGACGCTTCGCCCGGCACGTCGGCGCGATGCTGGGGGCGGACGACTCGTTTGTCGGTATCATGACCCAGGGAACCAGCGGTGATCTGATGTGGATGGACTACGGCTCGCCGCGCCGCGCAATCGGCTACGATGCCTACGCCCGCGAACTCGCGGAGCACGTGGCCGGCATGGTGCGTGGGATCAAATGGCGCGACAAGGCACCCGTTCGCATGGCGGAACGAAAGCTGGAACTGGAGTTTCGGACACCCTCTGACACGCGCCTCGCCTGGGCTCGCCAAATGGCCGCCGCGATGGGGGACCGC
Source organism: Akkermansia muciniphila (assembly GCA_945865375.1). Classification (GTDB taxonomy): domain Bacteria; phylum Verrucomicrobiota; class Verrucomicrobiia; order Limisphaerales; family F1-80-MAGS106; genus F1-80-MAGS106. The sequence goes on from CAMBEJ010000046.1 coordinate 17,263, forward strand.
GTCCCCCGCACCCAACCCGAGATCTACGCTCTCGAGGCGATTTATCTCCATGAAACGCCCCACACCGAACTCAAGCTCCAAGCATTGGCCATCGGGGAACTAGGCATTGCCGCCCTGCCGAACGAGGTGTTCGCCCTCACCGGGCTCAAAATCAAACGGCACAGCCCGTTTCCAGCGACTTTCAACATCGAGCTGGCAAACGGTGCCGAAGGCTACATCCCGCCGCCCGAGCAGCACAAGCTGGGCGGCTACACAACGTGGCCGGCGCGCACTGCGGGTTTGGAAACCAACGCCGAACCCCGAATCGTCGACACCGTCCTCGGCCTTCTCGAGGCGGTCGCCAACCGCCCGAGGCGCACGCCAACCGATCCCCAGGGATCCTACGCGCGCAACGTCTTGAGCAGTCGCCCGAGGGCCTACTGGCGCTTTGAGGAGATGGTCACACCCATCGCCCGCGACACGTTGGGCAAACACGAAGCCACGTTTGAGGAAGGCGTCGCGGTGTATCTCCCAGGCGCAGACAGCCGCGTGGGCCACCAAATCCCCAAGCCCCCGGAAGCGAATGCCTTCTCTGGCCCTCGCATCAACCGGGCCGCGCATTTCGCGGGAGGCCGTGTGAAAGCCAAGGTGAGCCTCGGAGATCGTTATGCAATCGAACTCTGGTTCTGGAACGGACTCCCAAATGACGTCCGGGAAATCACCGGCCACCTGCTTTCACGGGGCTCCGACCACGACGAGCTGGCGCACGGCGAGCATGTGGGGATCGGGGGCAGTTCGAGCCCCGATGTGGCCGGGAAACTTTTCTTATCTTCCGAGGCAAACGGGAGCGGCCCACGGCTCGTTGGCAAGACGGCTCTGGATCTGCGAGCCTGGCATCATCTCGTGCTGGCTCGCGAAGGCAAGATCGTGCGCCTTCATCTTGATGGGCGCGTTGAACCAGAGCTGCAAGGCACTTTCCAGCACGCGGTCCCGTCGGGCGAGCAGACGCTCTTTATAGGCGGGCGCAACGATGGGAAGTTCGGTTTCGAAGGCAAAATTGACGAAGTCGCGGTGTACCCCCGCGCCCTGACACCCCGGGAGATCCTAGCACACTACCGCGCCTCGGGAGTCGCGCGACCGTGAACTTGAAACCGCCAGGAAAAAAACTCAACACTTTGCGACACACCTCGCGGGGTGCAACTCACGTTATCCGAGGTCGCCTCCCCTGACGCGGGTATCCCGCCGCTTAACCACGCTGAAGTGACAGCACGGATAACACGGATAACACGGATGAGGAAAGGGAGCTGAGATGGGTACTTTATCCGTGCTATCCGTCTTATCCGTGGTTAACTCTTCCCATTCTGCGGTAGGTATTGTCCTCCGAACGACACCTCCCGAAAACCGTGAGTTGCACCCCACCTCGCGACTTTGAGTGAGCGCGACTGAGCGGAGTCAGGTTAGATCCTCTCGAAATAGCGGCTCTTTTCCCAATCCGTCACCGCGTCTCCAAATGACTGCACCTCGAGACGCCCCGTATGCGTGTAAAAATCCACCACGTTCCCTCCAAAAACACGTCGGCAGAACTCGCTCCCCTCCAGCGCCCCTACCGCGTCACGAAGGGATCTCGGCAGACTCGCCAGCGCTCCATCCACATAGGCGTTGCCTCGGTACTCCACCCCGCAATCGAGCGCCTCGTCGATGCCCGCCAATCCGGCGGCGATCGTCGCCGCAAAGGCCAGGTAAGGATTCGCGTCGGCGCCGGGCATTCGATTCTCGATCCTGAATGACTCGCCCTGCCCCACCACTCTGAACCCAACAGTCCGATTGTCATGCGCCCACGCCATCTTCGTGGGTGCCCAACTGCCGCTTTGATACCGTTTGTAAGAGTTGATCGTCGGTGCGAAAAAGTAGCAAAGCTCGGGTGAATACTTCAGCAACCCGCCAAGAAATTGCCGGAACAGGAGGGACCCAGACTGCGCCGTGCCATCCCAAAAAAGATTCGCTGCGTCACGCCACAAACTCGAATGGATATGGCAACTGTTTCCCGCTTCAGAAGCTGAGTATTTGGCCATGAACGTGACGCATTTTCCATGCGCTTCGGCGATCTCCTTGACCCCTTGCTTGAAGATCACATGCCGATCGGCCATCTCAAGCGGCGTTGAATAAACAAAATTGATCTCGTGCTGACCGCGACTCCACTCGCCTTTGCTCGATTCGACCGGCACCTCAGCCTCCCCCATCTGGTTTCGAATGGCTCGGAACAGCGCCTCATCCCGGCCCGGCTGGAGGATGTGATAATCGATCCGATAATCGCTCGAAGGAACCAGGTCGCGATACCCCGAGGCAAACGCGCTCGGGTAGGTGGTATTAAACAAATAAAACTCGAGCTCGCTCGCCACATTGCACACGAGCCCTCTTTCCACCAACCGCTTCAACTGCCGCTTCAAAACCGACCTCGGCGCTTCCTCCACCAGTTTGGTTTCATCAAGTTTGCCATCCTGAAACAGGGTGTCGCACACGACCATCGCGGTCGCGGGCAACCACGGAAGCACGCGGATCGTGCTCTCATCGGGCCGCATCTCGAAATCCCCGAAACCACGATCCCAGCTCGCCAGATTGAACCCGTCTTGAGGATCCATTTCGATGTTCACAGCCAACAGGTAGTTGCACCCGTGCGTCCCTCCGTGAACCACGTGGTCCAGGAAATACCGCGCCACAAACCGCTTCCCAACCAACCGCCCAACCACGTCGGGAAAGGCGACGATCACCGTGTCAATTTCACCCGATCTGATCCGTGTCTCAAGCGTTTCAAGTTTCATACGTCAGATTCTGCCTTGAGTTAGCCTTGCGCGATATACACGTTCTTCAGCTCCGTGTACCCTTCCATCGCGGACATCCCGAGATCCCTTCCAATGCCGCTCATCTTAAACCCGCCAAAGGGCGCTTCCACATGCACGCTCGAATGCGAATTCACGCTCAGAACACCGCTCTCAACAAGCCTTGAAACCCGCAGAGCCCGATCCAGATCACGGGTCCAGATCGATCCACTCAAACCATAGGGGGAGGCGTTGACCTCCCGAAGCATCGCCGCTTCGTCGTCGAAGGGTCTGATGCAGACCACCGGACCGAACACTTCCTCTCGCCACACGCGATCTTCAGGCTCCACTTCGAGCAACACAGCGGGGCGCAAGTAATACCCTTTTGAAAAAGGCCGGTCGCCACCGCAGATCATTTTCCTGCCTACGCGGACCGATTCTTCAAGAAATTCCTCTGAAATCTTCCGCTGGCCCGCTGACACCAACGGCCCTACCTGTGTCTTTTCCTCGCGCGGATCGCCAACCACCACCGCCTGAGTCGCGGAAACAAATCCAGAAACAAACCGGTCGAAAACAGGACGCTGCACAAAAATCCGGCTGCGCGCGCAACAGTCCTGGCCCGTGTTCGCAAACACGCTCATCGGAGAGCCGGCGGCAGCCTTATCCACATCCCCATCCGCAAAAACGATATTGGGCGATTTGCCTCCCAACTCCAGCGACAGCCTTTTGAGCCCTCGGGAAGCGAGTCCCATGATCCGGACACCGACCTCCGTTGAGCCTGTGAATGAAATCTTTCGAACCAGCGGATGGGTGACCAAAACCTCCCCGATATCACGGCCCGCACCAGGGAGCACCTGCAAAACGCCCGGAGGAAGCCCGGCTTCCAAAGCCAGTTTTCCAAGGAGCAGGGCAGTCAACGTTGACTGCGAGGCCGGTTTCAGCACGACTGTGTTGCCCGCAGCCAACGCTGGAGCCGCTTTCCAGCACGCGATCGGAAACGGGAAATTCCACGGGACTATCGCCGCGACAACCCCCATCGGCTGATGCCATGTGAAATCGAAACCACCCCTGGAAACAGGAATAGTCTGCCCGAAAAAGCGTCCGATCCCGCCCGCGTAATATTCAAACACACGAGCCCCCAAAAGCACTTCGTCACGCGCATCGCCTATAGGTTTGCCGATGTTCCGGCACTCGGTCTCCGCGAGCAAACTCAAATTGTCGCGAATCAGTCGCGCTATCTGGAACAGAACTTCAGCCCGTTTCCCCGGTGCCAGATCACGCCATCCACCTTCAAAAGCCACAGCCGCACCCTCGATGGCGTCCACCGCGTCCTGGACCTGGGCGCACTCAACTTCCGCGAACACTTCCTCCGTAGAAGGGTCAGTCTGCTCAATCTTTCTCCCCGCTGCCCCCTGTCGAAATCCACCATTGATACACAGCCCTGTTTGATACGCTTTCATGTGACAACTTGTTACTGACAACTGATTAGTCCCCCAACAAAAACCCCGATCCTGGCGTCTCCCAAGTTGAAGTTACATCGCCGCAATGTAGAGCCCCCGCAAGTCGTCCGCCGTCACAGGTACTGGATTTGTTCTATGACAGGGGTCATCCACTGCTTGCGCCACAAGGGCATCCAGCCGGTCGAGCGTCACGCCGTAGCGACTGAGACCGAGCTCAATGCCAACCCTCGCAAGCAAATCGCGCACAAAAAGGATCGTCTTCGCATCCGCTTCTCCATCCCCGGCGCTGACGATATCCAAACCGCACGCGATGCCGACTCGGCGATAGAGACCCCGCAACCTCTGGCTATTAAACTCCATGACAAAGGGCAGGCACAACGCATTGGCCAACCCGTGGTGCATCCCACATAGAGTGGACAATGGATGCGCCAACGAATGCGTCGCTCCAAGATCTTTCTGAAAAGCCACCGCACCCATCGCCGCCGCAGCCAGCATCCGCCCTCGTGCCTCCAGATCAGCGCCATTCTTGCAGGCGCGCTCGATGTAGTTGGCGACCAGTCGAACCCCTTCCAGGGCAACTCCGTCGCACATTGGATGGAACACCGGGCAAGTGTAGGATTCGATGCAATGTGTGAGCGCGTCGATCCCCGTCGCCGCAGTCAGCTTTGGAGGCAGACCGACCGTGACCTCCGGATCGAGAATCACAAAGTCTGCGAGCAATTCCGGATGAAACAGGACAGCCTTTCTTCCGGTCGCAGCGAGTGTGATCACCGAGCTTCGGCCCATCTCGCTGCCGGTCCCCGCTGTGGTGGGGATGCACACACAAGGCGCCAAGCCGCGCCAATCGTCCTCATAACGGAAATCGCCAAGCTTGAGTTCGGGCCGTTTAACGAACAACCGCACGGCCTTTCCCACATCCAAGGCGCTGCCCCCTCCAAAGGCGACCACTCCGTCGCAGCCCGCGTCCCGGTACGCTTTCGCGCCATCCATGACGTCCTCCTCGATCGGGTTGGGATGAACCCCCGAAAACACAAACCACGAGACATCGCGTCCACCCTCCCCCATGACTGCGTTGAGCAGCCGAAACGCCTCGGTATGAACCAGGCCGCCGTCCGTCACGATCAAAGGCTTCATCACCCCAAGCAACGCCAGTCTCTCGGGCAACCTCTTTAAGCCTCCTGGACCAAACAGCGTGGGTGTTGGGAACGAAAATGTGGTCAGATGCAAGCTCATGCTCAGGTCATCCTATTCAGGTAGTCCGATCTGATGCAACAGGCGTTTGCGACTCAACAGCAGTTCAGATCCCCAGGGAGTTCCCGTGCTTGACGGTCTTCCCGATAGATGGCGGCGCTGCTCAATAAGGACCAGACCCAAGCAAAACCGAACAAGGCAAGACCCGATCCGACCCAGATCAGCGCCGGTCCCGCTTGGTGGATGAACGTGGCCGCACCGTCTGGATCAGAAGGGTCGAAGTTCATGTTTCCTAGGAACTGGAGCAAGCCTGCGGTTGCGAATCCCGTGATCACAAGACCGAGAGCACCGACGGTGACCTGGAAGTAGCCTTCCCTTCTGCGCCGCATGAGACTGCCCGATCCCGGCAAGATGAGGGCGTTCGCGATCAGGCAAGCTTTCGGTGATGGGATCTTACTGTTTGTCAGCTTCGGTGGCTCCAAAAAGGTCTTCATAGGCTTGCATCAACATGCCCCCGCCCAATGGTAAAGCGAACAAAAAGACAACCTGCTGCAACAGGGCGCGTGAGTTTGCTCCCTCCATCACATGCTGCAATCGCTCCACAGTGACGCCGCCGCTAGCCAGGACAGCTAATGTTTCGAGAATGGTCTTGTAGTAACTGTAAAAAAGAACGGCGAAGACGGGTAGAAACGCGATCACCGCCACCGTCGCAACACGAAACCAGCACCGCCTCACTGTCAGTCGGCTGAGCTCCATGGCAGCCCAAAAGTCGAGCTTGCGGTCAGCAACCAAAGGCAGAGCGAACATCCACGCGATAAATAAATAGATCCCCGGCAAAAAAAAGAAAAGCAGCCCGAATGAACTCAGCACCTGAGTAAACAACCCAACAAGCACCAGCTGAGTGACCCCTAGATTAAACCCATTCAACGCATCGGAAACACGGGCCGGTTGCCCTCGCAGCCTGTTCAGGAAGACCATGAAAAGACCCCCATACAGAATTCCATAAAATCCCAGACTCAGAAGGCCCCCCAGGATTGGAATCGAGACCAAAACCATTTGAACCACCCACGCAAGCAGCGACGCGCCACAGAAAAGACCCAAATTGTGTACCAAAAGACTGCCCCCGGCACCCACGCACCGGATCACGTTCAGACTTCTCCCTCTGGCCTCTCCCAAAACTTCTGGAGCAGGTGGCTCAAGCAACGGTTCCTCCGAGTCCTCTTGGAATGTCGATTCCAGCTTGGGATCGCGAACATCCTGAAACTCGGGGCACTTTCCCAAAACCTGCCACGCCGTGCTCCCCTCAATTTGCAAAAGAGTTTCAAAGTTCACACGGCCCTCTTTGACCCAGGCCCGTATTTGCTCCGCGGACACAGGCCCGTACTCCCGGCCATCGCCGCCAATCATCTTATACATGCGCCAAACCTCGCCCAAGCCAGCTCAGTGAGTCAAGGGGGCAATTCTGTCTAACAACGGCAGGACAACCGCGGATAAACACGGATGAACACAGATCAGAAGGATTTGTGACGACTGGAATCTTCACCGAGGAAGCGAATTGATTTTAGATTTGAAGACGACAAGCCGCCGATCGGAACTCTCATCGCAATTCGGCAATCGCAAAACCGTGTTCATCTGTAATACTATACGTCAGAGTTCTGCGGGCCTCGAGGATTTCTCCGGAAGCGTCGGTGCGCGGCCATCCTGGCCGCCGCAGCCTCGAACACTTGCGGCGCCCCGGGAAAACCCCACGCGCTTGCAGAATCGAACCTGCTGCGGCCAGGATGGCCGCGCGCCGATAGGGTTGCGGCTCCACCGGGCTGGCTCTGTCCGTGGTTGGACCGCTCTTTCCAAGCTGAATTGCTTTCAACGGCAGGATCCAGTTTCAATCGAAATCCCCTCTGCAGTCTCGAAACGCAGCCTCTTCGCGATGCGCCGGTGAGCGGATGTCAGAGCGATCGACTCCAACTCACGCTCGTCCAACCAGCGGCCCGGCACATCACCAAGAACTTCGTCACCTCGTCCCAAACCCTTGAAAACCTCCAAAAGTATGCGATGCCTCGTGATCGAATGCCGAATCGAGGCGACCCGCGCAAGATCATAACTTCCCTCAAGATGAAACAAACGATGCACTCGACGCGCCGTCAACGGCGTGCGTCCGGGCGCCGGAACCTGCGGAAATTCCCAGAACCCCCCGTTGATCCCTCGATCGGGGCGCTGATGAACCAACACCCGCCCTCCAAACTCCAACAACAAAGCCGCGTTCCTCAACGCCACCGTTTTCGGCCGGGGTGAAACTTTTGGAAGCACGCTGGTGGAGTCATTGGCGAAGGCGAAACATCCGCTTTGCACGGGGCAAGCGCCACACGATGGGTTCGCCGCCGTACATAACACCGCACCCAGCTCCATCAGCGCCTCGTTAAAATCCCCCGTCACTGTCCGCTTGGGGGAACACGCGACAGGCCGCTCAAACCCTTGTCTGAAGGCTTCATCCACCAGAACCTGGGCCGCCGACCAAAGCCACTCTGTCGTGGACCGCTTTCGGATGTCTTCATGGATCCCAAAATACCGCGCCAAAACCCGTGCCACGTTGCCGTCCACGATGGGTGCCGGCTTGCCAAATGCGATGCTGCTAATGGCGCCCGCAGTGTATCTCCCCACTCCAGGCAGCTCACGCAGATCCTTGAGGTCCTCCGGAAATTCACCCCCCCAACGATCGCAAATCACCTGGGCAGCCAGCTTCAGATTCCTGGCCCTCGAATAGTAACCCAGCCCTTCCCATAGCTTCAGCACGCGTTCCGGTGACGCTGACGCCAGGTGTCTGACGCTTGGCAAATCGTGCATCCATCGTTCCCAGTAGCCCACGACCGTCCGCGCCTGCGTCTGCTGCAACATCACCTCCGCGACCCAGATCCCGTAAGGATCTCGGGTTCGCCGCCATGGCAGATCGCGCGCGGCGGTCACAAACCACGACCGCAGCCGCCGCACAAACTCATGGCCGCTCTCCTGGACCGTAAAAAGCTGTTGTCGCATCATTCTCTCCGCACCCATACCATGGCCCCGTGAGCTCCACGACCACAACCACGTACACCCACCCTCTCTCATCGGGAGAGGCTCTTGAGTTAAAGGCCTACCTGCGGGACCACGACTATGAGTTCGTGGCCCCGCCGGCTCATGCCTCGTTCGCCGCCAGGAAAGACAAAATCAATCTTGTCGTTTATGAAAGCCGAAAACTCGTTGTGCAAGGAAAGGGAACGGGCGAGTTCGTCGAATTCGTGCTGGAACCGCTCATCCTCAAACGCGCTGAAGTCGGTTACGAAGAGGTTCTGCACCCAGAACACTTTCTTCCGCGCCTCGGCATTGATGAAAGCGGCAAGGGAGACTTTTTCGGACCGCTTTGCATCGCGGGAGTCTATGTTAACGAAAGCGTCGTCAAATCCTGGAAAGAGGCCGGAGTGCAGGATTCGAAGAACATCGGCAGCGACAAAAGAATCGCAGACCTCGCTGAACTTATAAAATCCACGCCCGGCTGCGTCTGGAGCGTGGTTCCCATCGGCAACCCCGCCTACAACCGCCTCTACAACACCATGAGAAGCGTCAATCGGATCCTTGCCTGGGGCCATGCTCGAACAATCGAGAACTTAATGCTCAAACAACATCAGATGAATCCCAAACCCGTCCGCGCGATCAGCGACCAGTTCGCCCAGGACAAGGAAACCGTCTCCAAAGCTCTCATGAGCCTGGGTCAGTCCATCGAACTAGTCCAGCGACACAAAGCGGAGTCCGATGCGGCGGTGGCCGCGGCATCGATTCTGGCGCGGCATGAATTTGTCACCCGACTGGGATCCCTGGAAAAATCCGTTGGAATGCGACTTCCAAAAGGGGCCTCCGCCGCCGTGGACGCCGCCGCCAAAGCTTTCGTTGCAAAGGAGGGCCCCGAAAAGCTTGAATCCATTTCAAAGAAGCATTTCCGAACTTGGTTCCGCGCGCTGGACATGCCAGAACCTCCAAAAACAGCATGGAAACGCAATCCAAAACCATCCTGATACGATTCGGATTGCAACCAGGCGAAGATCCGGAGACTTCTGGGACGCGATCGCTGTCGCCTGGGGTGCAACTCACGTTATCCGAGGTCGCCTCCCCTGACGCGGGTATCCCGCCGCTTAACCACGCTGAAGTGACCCACGGATGACACGGATAACACGGATGAGGAAAGGGAGCTGAGAGGGGTACTTTATCCGTGCTATCCGTGTTATCCGTGGTTAACTCTTCCGATTCTGCGGTAGGTATTGTCCTCCGAACGACACCTCCCGGAAACCGTGAGTTGCACCCTGCAACGACATGATTCTCCGGCGAACTGAGAATCTGCGGCAGCTTGAGTGTGCAGTGTATGAAAGTTTACGAGCAGTCATGAGTTTTTCGCTCCCATCAGACGAGGATTGCTTCAGTCGCCCAACTCGTCTACGGTCGGTCTCATGAAACTTTTCCTCTCTCTTGTTTGCGTTGCTCTCGGAGCGTCTCAAGCGCTGGCGCAGCGCGATTTTTCACAGGTCGAAATCAAAGTCATACCCGTTTCGCAAAACATCTACATGCTTGAGGGCTCCGGAGGCAACATCGGCGTGTCGGTGGGCTCCGATGGACTTTTGATCGTGGACGATCAGTTCGCTCCGCTGGCGGAGAAAATTGCCATCGCGCTCAAGAAGCTCGATGCGGGCAAACTCAAATTTGTCCTGAACACGCACTGGCATGGCGACCACACCGGAGGCAACGCTTTTTTCGGGAAGGAAGCCCACATCGTCGCCCACACAAACGTGCGCAAGCGCTTGGCCGATTCAAAGGACACCAAGAAGGAGGCGCTGCCTGTCATCACCTTCGATCAATCGTTATCCGTTCACTTCAACGGGGAGGAGATCAAGGTCATCCACCTGCCCCCAGGACACACCGACGGCGATAGCGTGATTCACTTCACCAAAGCCAATGTGGTCCACATGGGAGATCAGTTTTTCGCGGGCAAATTCCCGTTCATCGATCTGGGGAGCGGTGGTGATGTGGCGGGATACACAAGAAACGTGGGTGAAGTCCTCAAAAAAATCCCCGCCGACGCAAAAATAATCCCGGGGCACGGTCCGCTGGCAACGGTTGAAGATCTCAGAACGTTCCACACCATGCTTCTTGAAACCACGGGCTTGGTTTCAAAAGCCTTGGCGGAGGGCAAAACTCTTGAGGATGTGAAGGCAGCAGGGCTGCCAGACAAGTGGAAGAGTTGGGGGACGGGTTTCATCAATACAAGCCGCTGGCTGGAGATCTCCTACAACAGCCTTTCGAAGAAGTAATCATTGAAAGCCCAGAGATTTTCTTTCCACCGATGAGCACCCTCAACGCGGCAGTCCTGAACTTGCTCTGGCACGACTGGGACACACGTGAAGAAAAGCTCCGAGCGATCATCACCGAACGCCTTGACGCCAAGCCAGCCCCGACGCTCGAAGATTTTGTCGTGGCGACCTATTTCTTCGCGTTGCGCAGCGGGAGCCTCGAACACGCCGCGAAGGAAATCAGCTACCACGCGACGAGCGGCACCAAAGATATCCCGGCCGGTTCGCTGATTGAACAATGCACCGGAAAGAAAGTGGGCGTGGATGCGTGGGACACCACCGGAAGGCTCGGTTTGCTGCACGTGGCCTTTCCGTTGAAAATGCTACTGCAACCCGACGGCCACCTCACCTCGTGCGACCTGCTGCACACCGTCGCCGGCGCCATCATTTTCGATGTTTACGAAAACCAGGACGCGCGACTCGTGGGCCTGAACATCCCTGAGAAGGTCTTGAGGACTTTTCCCGGCCCGGCGCACGGCCCGCGTGGCGTGAGGCAGCGGACTGGATTCAAACCCGATCAGCCCGCCTTTGGCACAATCCTCAAGCCCACCACCGGCATCACGCCGGAACAAGTCGGCGCGCTGGTCGAGGAAACGGCGTCTTGCCCCCTGTTTTGTTTCGTGAAGGAGGATGAAAACCTTTATCCGAAGCTCGACTACTCCCCCGCCGCCGAACGCACGCGCCAGGCGGTGGCCGCCATCACGCGCGCTCAGGAAAAGCGCGAGGGTCTTGGACTCATTTTCGCCCCGCACATCAGCGGCGCGCCGCATGAGATCCTCGACACCCTTCATGCCGTGCTCGACGCGGGGGCGACAGGAGTTATGTTCAGCGAAAGCTTCGCTGGCGGCACTGTGCGAATGGTTCGCGAAGCGACTAAACATCTCTCCTCCCCTCCCGTCATCTATGGCCACAATGCCGGTATCGGTGTGAAAACACGCGCCCTCTTCCGCGAAGTGGTGGATCTCCTGGCGCGGCTCGATGGCATCGATTTCCGGCAGACCGCACCTATCCGTTCAGGCACGCCTTTCTTGAAGCCTTACGGAGCGGAATGGCAGGCGAGTGAGGAAGTGCTTGCGCGTCCGATGCAAGGCATCAAGCCAACCATGATCGTGCGAGCGGGCGCGCTCGACCAAGGAAACATCTCGCTGAACCTGGCCGACGCCGAGCATCGCGGCATCACGGAAGGCGTTTTATTCCTGGCCGGCTCCGCGATCAACTCCATCAAGAACGGCGCTGGCAAACCCGACGCCCGGCTCGGCGCCGAAGCCATGAAGCAGGCGCTCGACGTGCATCGCTCGGGGGAGCTGCGTGGTTTACCGACGACGGACCATCTGGATGCCCTCATCGCGCTCGCCGAACGGCAGCAGCTCGGGGCTCTGCGCGAGGCGCTGAGGCAGCGCTATCCGGGCAACACCTAAAGACGCCTCCGCACTCGATGAACAAGGACTCTCGACTCCTGCGTCTTGGCATTCTCGGCTGCGGACCGATTTCGCAGATCGCCCATTTCGACGCGGTGCGAAAGGCCCACAACGTGGAGCTCTACGCCCTCTGCGACCTTGCCGACGATTTGCGGGAGAGAATGGCCATGATCCATTCGCCGCGGGCGGTCTATCGCCGATACGAGGACATGCTGGAGGACCCTTTGGTGGAGGCTGTCATCATCGGTGTCGCGGATCAATACCATGTGCCGCTCGCGTTGCAGGCGGTCAACGCGGGCAAACACGTCCTCGTGGAGAAGCCGCTCGGCGTCAACATCGAGGAGTGCGAGATGCTGCGTGCCAGGCTGCTCGAAAGGCGGCTTGTGTTGCAAATCGGCCACAACCGCCGCTTCGATCCCGGAATCGCCTTCGCACGCCGCTTCATCCGCGAGGAGCTTGGCCAGATCATGGCCTTCAAATCGTGGTATTGCGATTCGACTCATCGATACACCATGACCGATAATCTTCAACCAATCCCCCTCCTCAGCCCGCAAGCGCGGCGTCCCGGCGGCGATCCCAAGTCGGACAAACGGCGCTATTTCATCCTCACGCATGCCAGCCATCTCGTGGACACCGCGCGTTTTCTGGGCGGCGAGTTAACCGCTGTCCGAGCGCGATTGCTCGAACGTTTTGGTGCCTACTGCTGGTTTATCGAAACGGAATTCGCCAGTGGCGCCCTGGGGCACCTCGACTTGACCATCGCAGTTCGTGGGGACTTCGAGGAAGGCTTTCAACTCTATGGGGAACACGGCAGCGTGACTGGCAAGGTCTACCTCCCCTGGTTCCACAAATCGAGCCAAGTGGAGTGTTTTTCCGAGAAAGATCGGCAGTATCGACGCCCGCTCGGGGAGGATGCGCACAGCTATAAGCTCCAGATCGAGGGGTTCACCAACACCATCCTCCAGGGCGCGCCTCAGCATGGCGCGGACATCGACGACGGCATCGCCTCGATGCGGGCGCTGGTAGCCATTGCTCGCTCGGCGGAAACCGGCGAGCGCGTGCGGTTGGCGGATGTCAGCGGCGGCCTGTGAGACGTGGCATGCGCACTTCCCCGCACCTTGGAATCTTCGCGAAAACGTTCACCCGTCCAACGCTTGCCGAAGCGCTGGACGCCGTCGCCAGCCACCGATTGAGCTGTGTTCAGTTCAATTTCTCCTGCGTCGGCATGCCCACGCTTCCGGAGCAGATCGATCTCACATTGCTGGGGCAGATCCAGCACGAAATGGCCGCACGCCAGATCCAGATTGCCGCCGTCTCCGGCACCTTCAACATGATCCATCCCGACATCGCACAGCGGGGCGATGGGTTGCGTCGACTAGGTGTGCTGGCAGAAGCCTGCGCGCGGCTCGGCGCACCCGTCATCACGCTTTGCACCGGGACGCGCGATCCGACGGACATGTGGAGGCGGCATGCGGACAACGATTCTCCAGAAGCCTGGCGCGACCTGCTGGCGAGTTTGGACTCCGCGCTCGCCATTGCCGAGACGCACGGGATCACCCTGGCTTTTGAACCGGAAACAGGCAACGTGGTGGACTCGGCGAGAAAGGGCCGCCGGCTGCTTGATGAAATGCAATCGCCCCGCCTCAAAGTGGTGATGGATGCCGCAAACTTGTTCCACGCGGACTCGTTGTCTCGCATGAAAACCATTCTGGATGAGGCCTTCGACCTGCTCGGGCACGATATTGTTCTCGCCCACGCGAAGGAACTTGACGCCAGCATCTGCCCTGGCACCCACGGCCCGGGGCGCGGCGTCCTGGATTGGGATCATGTTCTTTTGCGGCTGCGTGCCACAGGGTTCAAGGGACCGTGGATCCTTCACGGACTGGAAGAAGTCGACGTGTCGGCCAGCGTCGCTTTTCTCCGAAGTAAACTGGAAGCGAGTTAGCCCATGCCGATTTTTGCCCATGCTGGCGTGAACTTTCACTACCTGGACAGGGGCGACGGAACGTCTTTCTTCTTCCAGCACGGGCTTGGCGGCGATGTCAACCAGCCGTTTGGCTTATTTCAACCACCTGACGGGTTCCGCCTGCTCGCATTCGATTGCCGAGGCCACGGGGAGACGCAGCCCCTGGGCGATCCTCATCATGACACCCTCGCCACGTTCGCCAACGACCTGCTTGTGCTGATGGATCATCTTCGAATAGCCCGGGCGGTGGTCGGGGGCATTTCGATGGGGGCGGCGGTGGCGCTGAATTTCGCGCTGCGGTTTCCGGAACGCCTGCTCGGCCTGGTCCTCTCGCGCCCGGCTTGGCTCGACGCGCCTAACCCCTGGAATGTCGAACGCTTCTCATTGATCTCAAGGCTGATTCAGGAGCACGGAGCCCGTCGTGGCCAGGAGCTGTTCAAACACACCGAAGTGTATCGCGAAGCGTTGAGGGAATGGCCGGATGTGGCCTTGTCCCTGGCAGCGCAGTTCGAGCATCCAAGGATCGAGCAGAACCCGTGCAAGCTGCAAAGAATCATCAGCGACCGGCCCCTTCACGACCTGCGCGAGTGCGAGTCGATCCGTGTGCCCACCCTGGTGCTTGCGAATCGTCAGGACCCTATCCATCCCTTTGAGTATGGCGAATCGATGGCTCGGATCATCCCCGGCGCGGAGTTCCAGGAAGTCACGTCCAAGTCTGTCAGCAAGGAACGGCACGGCGTCGAAGTGCAACGGTTCATCGGCGAGTTTTTGCAAAAACATTTTTCACGGGAATCCCTGTTTCCTCCTGGCTCAGTCTGTGGCTAAATCCAACTCATGCTTAAATGTTCCACATCCCTTTGGTCAGCGGACCTCGCCAATCTCGCGGCGGAGATGCGCCGCGTCGATCCGTTTTCAGAGCGGTTTCACATCGATGTCGCCGACGGCCATTACGTCCCTAATCTCCTCTTCTTTCCTGACCAGGTGAAGGCCCTTCGTCCGCACAGCCGGCTGCCGTTCGAGGTCCATTTGATGACCACAGATCCGATGAGCTGGATCGACCCCTTCGCTGAAGCGGGAGCGGACATCATCCTTTTTTGCCTAGACTCGGCGACAAGCCCCGGCGACGTGCTGCGGGCCATCAAAAAGCGTGGCAAACAAGCCGGCGTGTCGCTGCTCATCACCGAGCCACTCGAGCTGCTCGAGCCGTATTGGGAGGATCTCGACGTGCTCACCCTCGTCGGCACGGCCATGGGCATTAAAGGTGCCTCGATGGATGCGAGCGTGCCCGACAAAATCCGGCGCGCGCGCGCCCTCATTTCTCGTCGCGGCCTCTCAACCGTCGTCGAAGCCGACGGCGGGATTCGCCGCGAAACCGTGCCGCTGATGGCGGCGGCGGGAGTCGATTTCATCGTTCCCGGTTCCCTCATGTTCAAGGAAGACCCAGCGGCGATGCGGGACTGGCTCTCAAGCCTGTCGGCTTGAGATTTCAAATCTCAAATTTGAAATCTCAGAACGAAGGTCGCATCCTGAAATAGGTTGTCAGTAATAAGACGACAAAACGGAGTCAATCAAGAATTGACCAGGAATTGCAGTCTCATTGAAAATCTCAAATCTCAAATCTCAAATTTGAAATCTTCTATCGACATTCTCGGGCTTGGTTGCGCTGCCGTGGATGAGTTGGTTTACGTGGCCGCCTATCCGCCCGCCGACGCGAAGACACGGGTGCTTCGGCGCGAACGACATTGCGGTGGGCTCACCGCCACAGCGCTGGTCGCCGCCGCTCGCCTCGGTGCCCAGTGCGCTTACGCCGGAGTCCTCGGTCCTGATGAGGCATCGCGCTTCGTTCTGAGCTCCCTCAAGCGAGAGGGCATCGATGTGAGCCACGCCCTCCAACGCACCCGCGCGCGGCCCATTCACTCGGTCATCGTGGTCGATGAAGTCCGCCGAACTCGCAATGTCTTTTTCGATATCGAAAACGTCGTGGGCGCGACCCTCAAGTCACCGGCAAGAGAGGTCATCGAAGCCGCTCGCGTGTTGTTCGTGGACACCTTTGGCATTCCTGGGATGCTGCGCGCCGCGCGCATCGCCCGCGCCGCAGGCATTCCCGTGGTGGCGGATTTTGAGAGCGCCGACGCGCCGCGTTTCAAGGAATTATTGGCGTTGGTCGACCACGTGATCGTGTCCGAAGCTTTCGCTCTGAAACTGACCGGTGCGCGGACCTCCGCCGCAGCCGTCGTGCAACTATGGGATCGCCGCCGAAGCGCGGTGGTCGTGACTTGCGGCGAGCGTGGGAGCCTGTTTGTTGATTCGGCCAACAATCCAGCACGGCCTGTTCCAGCATTCAAGGTCAAAGCGCTGGACACCACCGGCTGCGGCGACGTGTTTCACGGCGCCTATGCGGCGGCCCTGGCGGGCGGGATGGAGATCGTGGAGCGGATTCGATTCGCATCCGCCGCCGCCGCACTGAAAGCGACGCGGCACGGCGGGCAAGAGGGTATTCCGACCCTGGCTGCCGTGAACACATTCCTCAGAAAACACGCATGAACACGAAAAATCTCGCGTTGGAAATGGAGACGGCATTGGCCGACATTCCCGTGCTCGACATCCACACGCACCTCATCGGCGGTCGGCTCGGCGCGCGGGGATTGCACGACGTGCTCCTCTACCATATGGTCGTCAGCGACCTCTACGCGGCGGGTTGTCCGAACGGCGCGCGGTTGACGCAGTATCCACAATGGCCCGCTGAGTCTGAAGCCCATGCGCGCATCCAGGAGGCGTTGCCATTCCTGCCGCACATTCAAAACACCAGCTCGTTCTGGGGCGTGAGGCTTCTCCTGGGCAACCTTTACCAATGGCACGAGCCGATCACAGCCGGCAACTGGCGTCACCTGGACACCCTCATCCGGGAGCG
>CAMBEJ010000047.1 GCA_945865375.1 Akkermansia muciniphila
TCCCGCCGTCAACTGGGAGCAATTCATGGGCGTCAAGTTGTTCGCCTGGTTGGGCGGCTTGGCGCTGTTCCTGGGCGTCGCGTTCTTCGTCAAGTACTCCTTCGATAACAATCTTGTTCCGCCCGAACTGCGCGTCGCGATCGGGTTCACGACCGGCGTTGGCCTGCTCGCCGGCGGCGTGCTCATGTCGCGCAAGGACTTTGGGGCGCTCTCGCAAACCTTGTGCGCCACAGGTGTGGTGGTTCTCTACGCCGTGACCTTTGCCTGCCGTTCGATCTATCACTTCGAGTTCTTCGGGCCGGTTCCAACGTTCCTCTTGATGGTTCTGATCACGACGGCCGCCTTCCTCCTCGCTGTCCGGCTCAACGCGATCGTCGTCGCCATCCTCGGCATGTTGGGCGGTTTCATCACTCCCATCCTTCTTTCCATCGGCGTGGACAATCCGCTCGGCCTCTTCGGCTACATCGCGATTCTTGACGTCGGCCTCATCGTGGTCGCGCTCAATCGTCGCTGGCATTTTCTGACCACTCTCGCGGCCATCGGAACGGCGTTGATGCAGATTGGCTGGGCCGCAAAGTTCTTCACTTCGGAAAAATATTTTGAAGGCAACAAAATCCTGATCGCGCTGATCGTGCTGCTTGGGTTCAATGCCCTCTATCTCGCTGCCGCGTGGCAGGCAAAGCGTCGCGCTCAATCCAACAGGTGGCTCTCGGGCTCGGGGCTCGGACTCGCCGCCGTCGCGCTCGCATTCACCGCCTGGTTTCTCAGCTTCACACCCCTCGCCGAGCGTCCATGGCTCCTGTTCGGGTTCGTTTTCCTGATCGATCTTGCCATCACGGCGTTGACGCTCGTGGACGAGACGGTTTTCTTTGCCCAACCGTTGGCGGGCCTCGCGGTCTTTGGTTTGCTCGCGCTCTGGACGGAAAACTCGCTGACCAATGAACTCCTCAACCCCGCTCTCGCGTTCTACTTCATCTTTGCCGCCTTTCACGCCGCGTTCCCGGTTTTCCTCCAGAGGCGTCGCGCGGTCACCTCGACCCTTTGGGGGATCAAGGTCTTCCCGCCACTTGCCCTGCTGCTCGTGCTCATTCCCATCTTTAAGTTCACGGAGATATCCTTACTTGTCTGGCCATTTGTGCTCTTCGTGGATCTCCTGGCCATCGGTCTCGCAGTGGTGACCCTTTCGATCGTGCCGGTCCTGGCTGTGATGATCTTGACGCTCGCTGCCCTGGGTGCGTTGATCTCCCAAATCCCAGCGAGGCTGACCGGGCTGCCAACCTCGCTGCTTCTGTTAGGCGCGTTCGCCATTTTCTTCGTTGTGGCTAGCGTGTGGGCCGCTCGCCGGTTGAAGCCGGGAGCGCCGCTCCAGCAAATCAACCCGAACGAGGACCTCGTGTCACCAGCAAATCTGGCCGCTCTCCTGCCAGTGTTTTCGGCGGCGCTCCCGTTTCTGCTGCTGATCATGGCGACACTGCGGTTGCCGCTCGCGAATCCCTCCCCGGTGTTCGGCCTTGCGCTGTTGCTGACGGTGCTGCTCTTGGGCCTCGCCAAGATGTTTTCATTCGACTGGCTGCCCGCAGTCGCCCTCGCCTCGGTCGCCGCGCTCGAATGGGCGTGGCACTCCCATCGCTTTGACCCCGCCGAGGCCGCGCTCGGGCTCACGTGGTACCTCGTCTTTTTTGCCGTGTTCACGCTGTTCCCGTTCGTGTTCCTGAAACAGTTCAAGGACAAGGTCGTCCCGTGGGCCGTGGCGGCGCTCGCCGGGCTCCCCCAGTTTTTCC
This sequence comes from Akkermansia muciniphila, assembly GCA_945865375.1. Taxonomy (GTDB): domain Bacteria; phylum Verrucomicrobiota; class Verrucomicrobiia; order Limisphaerales; family F1-80-MAGS106; genus F1-80-MAGS106. The sequence goes on from CAMBEJ010000047.1 coordinate 1,782, forward strand.
TCGTCCATCGCCTGGTCGAATCGGCCTATCCCAACCAGTGGATGGGGTTGCTCCCCGCCGCATTTTCGATCCCTCCGTTGATCAGCCTCGCGATTGTGTTGAAAACAATCCCTGCCTCGACCGCGCCGCGCATGACTCAGCTCGCGTTTTTCGGAGGAGTCGCGTTGTTTTTCATCACGCTCATCTTCCCGATCCAGTTCGATAGGCAATGGATAACCCTCGGCTGGGCGCTGGAAGGCGCCGCGTTGCTGTGGCTGTTCCATCGCGTCCCGCACCCGGGCCTGCGACTCACAGGCGTCGGGCTTCTCATCGCTGCGTTTGCCCGCCTCGCCCTCAACCCCGCCGTGCTGGGATATCATCCGCGGAGCGCCACACCGATCTTCAACTGGTATCTCTACACCTACGGCACCGCCACCCTTTGCTTGTTCGCTGGATGGCGACTGCTCGCGCCGCCGCGCAACCTGGTTTTGAAGTCCAACATGCCACCGATCCTCGCCGGACTCGGCACGGTGCTGTCCTTCCTGTTGCTGAACATCGAAATCGCCGATTTCTTCAGTGCGCCCGGCTCCACTCTGACCTTTCAATTCAGCGGTCATTTCGCTCGCGACATGACCTACTCGATCGCCTGGGCGTTGTTCGCCCTCACGCTGCTCGTGGTGGGCACTGTCAAGAAAATCCCCGCATCGCGCTATGCCGCCCTCGGGTTGCTCAGTGTGACGTTGCTCAAACTGTTTCTCCACGACCTCTCTCAAATCGGCCAATTATATAAGGTAGGCGCGTTCGTTGGCGTGGCGATCATCGCGATGCTGGCATCCTTTGCCTACCAACGCTTCTATGCCGCCAACGACCGCGAGAAGGCAGCGAATAATGAAACTTCTTTATAGCCAAACGCCGCAGGATAGCGGCCCCGTTTTTCATTCCACTTCCAGGCCATCGCTGGCGCGCACAGGCCAAGGTCGCCTGGGTGCCGCACGGCTTCTGATGGCGGGAATGTTTTGCGCCCTCACCCTGGCGCTCGTCAACCCCGCGGAAGCCGCAAACTTACCCGCCGAATGGCAACTCACGCAGCAGTTTGAAGTGGCAACGCCCGGCCTTGTGAAGCTGACTCTGCCGCTGGAAACACTCGACGCATCCCGCCCAGGACTCGAAGACCTGAGACTCCACGACGACGTCGGCAACGAGATCCCCTACTGGATCCAGATCCCGGCATCCGCGCCCAAGGTGATCCGGCGCGCCAAGTCATTTCAGAGCTCACTCAATACCAGCACAACCGTCATCACACTCGAAACCGGCCTCGCACAACCGCTCGATGGCCTCACGCTGGAAAGCCCTTCGATAGCGTTCGTCAAATCCGTCAAGGTTGAATTTTCTCCCGATGGCAGGAGCTGGCGATCACTCGCCGAGGGTTTACCGATCTTTCGGCAACCCAACGGTGCCAGCCACCTCCAAATCCTCATTCCTGAAGGCATGAGGCCCTGGCTGCGGCTGACGGTGGACGATCAAAGGTCCCAACCAATCCCGTTTACCGGCGTCGTTGTCCACGCGTCCGCGGGTGAACCCGGGCCCACCGAGCTGTTGCCCATCACTCTCGCAGAGCGGCAAGAAAATCCTGGCGAGACTCGGCTGACCCTGAATTTGGGCGGCGCCAATGTCCGTCTCGCGGCGATTGAAATCGAGACCCCGGAGCCGCTCTTCACCCGCCATGTGTCACTCGCCATCCCGGAAGTTTTGGACGATTCAATCCGCGAAAGGACCCTGGCTCGAGGTTCAATTTACCGTGTGGCGATTGAGGGCCAACCCGCCGTTGAAAACCTGTCGGTCACGCTGGAAACCCAGGTGCGCTCGCGCGAGTTACGGGTGTTGATCGACAACCAGAACAGTCCGCCTCTGTCCATCACCGCCGTGCGCGCCGTGCGGCGCCCAGTCTATATCGTGTTCTTCGCGCGCGTCCAAGGCGTCCATCATCTGCTGACGAGCAACCCCCGTTGCGCCCCTCCGCGCTACGACATCGCGGCGCTTGGCTCGAATCTCAATAACACAAGCCTCTCATCAATCCGGCTGTCTCCGGTCGTGACTAATCCCAATTTTAGCGCGCCCGAGGTGTTGCCAGGGGTTCGATCGGAGGGTTCGCCTTTGGATGTGTCCGGGTGGCGATTTCGCAAGGCGATCAAGCTCGCCCGCCCGGGAGCGCAGCAGATCGAACTGGACCTCGATGTGCTCGCCCACGCCCAGACGGATTTCCAGGACCTTCGACTTTTGAAGGAGGGAAAGCAGTCGCCTTACATTTTGGAGCGCACATCCATCAACCGAAGGCTGACCCCCACAGTCTCCGCCACACGCGACGCCAAGAACCCGAAACTCAGCCGTTGGATCATCAAGCTTTCGCACCCTGCCCTGCCCATCACGCGCCTCAGTTGCCTGTCGCGCACACCTCTGTTTCAACGTGAGCTGACCCTCTATGAAGAACCGGCGGACGGTCGGGGTGAAAAATACAGACGCACCGCAGGTTCGGCATCATGGGTGCAAACGCCCGGCAACCAGAGCAAAGAACTTTTTATCACGTGCGGCAGCCGGCTCGAGACCGACACCCTCTTCCTGGAAACCCACGATGGCGACAACCCCGCCATCGAGTTGGAGAAGTTCGAAATCCTCTACTTGGCCACCCGTGTTTTGTTCAAAACGAGCCCGGTTGACAACCTGGTCCTTTACTACGGGAACGCGCTCGTGGCCCCGCCGCGATACGACCTCAGCCTGGTTGCGGGCCAGTTGCTGGGCGCCGACAAATCGCCAGCCTCGCTGGCGACGGAGGAATCGCTCAAAAAGTCGCTGTGGGGCGAGGGCCGGACAGCAGGCAAAGGGGGTGTGGTGTTTTGGGGCATCCTCGCCGTGGTGGTCATCGCGCTGCTCGTCATTATTTCGCGCCTGCTGCCGGCCTCCACACCCCCGGCGGCGTAGACACCACACCACACCACACCACACCCGGTTTCTTTCCATGAACACACCTTCGAACCAAACCCACCGGTCGAAGATCAGACCTCAGTAAAACCGGTTGAAATCGTGATCTGGGCGTGCAACCCCAATTCCTCCATTTTTCTTAATCGTAATCGTAATCGTAATCGTGATCGTAATCGTAATCGTAATCCTCGGGTGTTGCCCTTGCAACAGAGGGGTGGATTACGATTACGATTACGATTACGAGTAGGAGCAGGGAATTGGAGTTGCTCGAGCATCAGGCTAAACAGGGTCGTTTTACTGAGTTCAGAAGATTCGCCAGGGAAAGACACCCCATACCTATTCGGAAAAATGTTGGCTCGATCCGCACTCAAATGTTGCGTCCGGGCAATGACTTCCGGTAATGAACTGATTGATGATTCCGACCCCGAAGAGTGACCGGATAGCGCTGCCCATGCTGCTGGTTGCCGGCGCTCTCTGTCTGAACGCCGCCAACGGATGGCCGGAATGGCGGGGCCCTGGCGGCCAAGGCCATGCCCAGGGCAGTCGCGTGCCCACACACTGGGGGGAAGACCGCAATGTGAGCTGGAAAACTCCCATCCCCGGACGCGGCTGGTCCTCGCCCGTCATCGAGGGGGATCAAGTGTGGCTGTCTACCGCGATCGAAACCGAGGCTCGTCCTGAGGACGTTGCGCGGCGCTTGAAGGCCAACACGGGGGATCAACCCCTCACCCTGCTGGAGAAGGTCGAATTTCGCGCCCTCTGCGTGGATGGCAGATCGGGCCGCATCATGCGCGATGTGTCGCTTTTCAGCGAGCGAGAGCCGCAATGGGTTCATCAGCTCAATAGCTACGCCTCTCCCACGCCGGTGGTCGAGCCAGGCTATCTTTACGCGCACTTCGGTGCTTCGGGGACCGCGTGCGTGAACACCCAAACCGGGCAGGTTCTTTGGAAAAATACGAGCCTTCGCGTGCTGCACGAGAACGGTCCCGGCAGTTCCGCTATCCTGTGGCGCGAGCTTCTCATCTTTCACATGGACGGAAGCGACCACCAATACGTTGTCGCCCTGCACAAACGGACCGGTAAGCTCGCCTGGAAAACGGATCGGACGGGTACGATGAACGACAACCCTCAACTCAAAAAATCCTACGCGACACCACTCGTTCTCGCCGTGGACGGCCAGGAACAGCTCCTCTCCCCTGGGGCCGACTGGCTTTATTCCTACGATCCAGCCTCTGGCCGCGAGTTGTGGAAACTGCATTACGGCAAGCTCGCATTCTCCCTCTCGGCGCGTCCGGTTTCAGGGCACGGAATGATTTATCTGAGCACGGGATACTCACGACCGGAGATGCTCGCGATCCGCTATGGAGACGGCAAAGAACCTGGGATTGCATGGCGTTACGCCAAAGGTGTGCCGACCATGGCGTCGCCAGTGTTGGTCGGGGATGAACTTTATTTCGTCTCAGATTCCGGCGGCATGCTCACCTGCCTCGACGCCCACACCGGCGTCGAGCATTACCGCGAGCGACTCGGGGGAGAACACAGCGCCTCGCTTCTCCACGTGGGAGCGAATATCCACATTCCAAGCCGCGACGGCACCACGGTCGTCATGGCCGCTGGGAAATCCTTCAAACTCCTGGCCAGAAACGAACTTCCTGGCCGCATCATGGCCTCCGAAGCGATCGCCGATGGAGCGCTCTTCATCCGCACCGACGCCGCGCTCTATCGGCTGGAGGAAAGGAGCGGGAATGCGCCCTAGCTTCTTTGACGGCAACTCGGAAGTCTCCCATGGTTCGAGCGTGGTTCAACCGCAAACGAGCAGCGAAGTTGTCACTCGCTTTCGTCACGTCTTCGGAACTGCCACGGCACTCTTGGTCCTGGGCACGTTCGTGCTCCATGCCATCCAGGCTCACGGTGCAGAACACCGCGACGCACCGGGCTCGATTTCCACCAATCGGATGCTTCTCGGCCCGCCTTATCGATTGAACCTCGAGAACATCGTGAGGCTGGCCTACGAGAAGAACCCGACCGTCGCGGCGTCGCGCGAGGAGATGTTGGCAGCCAGGCACGGGCTGGTGGAATTCCGCGCCAATCTGGGCCGACTCGAACCCTTCGTCGAGCTACGTTCCGATCTCTCCGATTTTCCCAACCGCCGTGGCGCCTTCGGAAACACCATTGAGAGCGTGGTGGGCGTGAAGAAGGAGACATTCGAAGGGGCGGTCTTGAGCACAGAGGTAGGTGCCTCTCATTCACGGTTCAAGTTCGATCAAGCGCTCGCCCCGCAAGATGCCGTGGAATCGGGTGCCGGCGCCCTGGTCCGGACGCGCCTGGAGATGCCGTTCTTCGGTTCCCGACGACGCCAGGATCGGATCATCGCGCAGGCCTTTCAGGAGTCCACCGCGCGCAAAGCCCAGTTGGATTACCTGAAAAGCTATCGATCCATCGTGGAAGGTGCTTTGAGCTACTACAATCTGGTGGTGTACTACCGTCGGCTGGTGGAGATCTATCAGAATGCGGCGGCAGACTTCGACAAGTTGCTGAACCACGATCGAGTCGATGCCTCCGACCGGCAGCGCGTGGAATCTGTGAAGGAGAACGCCGAATCTAATCGCAACATCTACAGCGCTCGCGAGAAGGAATACCTCACGATTCTAGTATCCTATCTCGCTATCGATGCGCTCGAGACTGTCTCCATCGAGATGCCGGAGTACAGACTCAGCCCGTTCGTTGAACAAGCCCGCAGTTCGCAAGGTCTCCAGGAGCTGATCGAGCGAGCGCGGTCGAATAACCCTAGCTTCCGCGTTTTGAACGACGCCATTCGCAACACCGAGTTGCAGCGCAAGCAAGCGGTCCGAGGCAAATACGACGTGACCACCTTCCTAGAAGGGACGCTCTTCCCGATAGGTTCCCAAACTTTCGACAATCGCTTCGAAGGTTGGACGGTTGGCGGCGGCATCAATGTTCGGCTGAACGACCGACGTGTTCTGACGGCGACCCGCAAAAAGACCGAGGCGCAGATCCGGCAGTTCAAGGCGGAAATCGAGGCTGAAGAAATCAATACTCGGCGCAAGATCGTCAGCACCACCGAAGCGACCTGGGGAAATCACGAGAACCGGCGGCAATTGATCGAGGCTCACCAGAATAAAAAGAAGGAATTTTCCGATCGGCTGAAGGAATACTTTGAAAGCGAGATCAACATCGATCAATTACTGAGCACGCGCTCTGATCTGACCTCGAACGAGTCGAACCTGGCAAGCAACGTTTACAACTCCGCCGATCGAGAGGCGACCCTGATCCTGGCCATCGGCCAGATTTTTGAAATGGTTGGCCTGAAGATCGGTAGTGAGGATCCCAAGGACTGAACCGTCAAGGCAGCCTGGCAAGCCCTCCTGGCGGCTCGCTCAGAACACAACCGCACCGTCTGCCGGGCCGCCTCCGACTCTTGGTGCATTATCTTGGATCTCCGCCGCATCCGAGGCAAAATCAAACATCGTTTCCTTTCGCGCGGTATGAAAAAGCTCGCCTCAACCAACAAGCGGATTCCAAACCCGCTTTTTGAGTTTCTGTTTCTTGCTTTATGTTGCTTTTCTTTGCCCCTACTTAAAATTTAGAATATATGAGAATAACCAATGCTGGCAAGGGTAAAGAAGCAACTACGTGCAACTAAATGAAAGAAAAGTTGTGCGATATTGTGCGAGAGTCTGAGGTTGTGCGGTAACTGTGCGGCGGGTTCGCCCACAGGACAGCGCCGGACCGTGGCGAGGGGTGAGGACAGCAGCGCGGTGGTTGGAACGTGTCCTTGGCCTGTCCTGTCGCTTCCATTACCAGCATCAGAACGTCCGTCATGCTGAACGCTGGCCGTGGTTATTGTAGCCCGAAGGGAACAATCCTTTTTTCCTGGCCCTGGCCACAGAACGAAGGCGGTCCCCCCTTTTGGGGTGGGGGTGCGTTATAGTAACCCTCTGTGCAAGAATTTGGAAATGAGGCCAATTTGGTCATTCTTTGCGGCACTCCTCGAATTACTCACCAGGAGACGTAATGTGCTTGCGGTCGGTCTGCTGCTATGACGCGGCGCAAGGGTCGCTGGTTCTGCTCGCTTTTCCCGGCATCGTTGGGTAAGTTGACTGAAAATGAGTGTCGAAACTTTGATGCGAGAATTTGAAACGACTCTGGAATTTGTGGCTCTGCCAGAGATTCCCGGTGCCTCGCGCGTTGGTTTGATACGGGGCGCAAGATTGCCGGATCCTGCCCCGGAATTGAGCCAGGAAGAGTGGGACAAGTTCGAGAAGGACATCGAGGAGTCGTTTGAAAAGGTGGTTTAGCTAATCGCACAAGTGGATTGCATCGCCGACACCAGTGCCGTGATTCGCCTCATGCGCCGCGATCCCGTCGTCATAGAAATTCTTCGGGACAAGCAGTTCGCAGTCACGTTCGTCACGGTGGCCGAACTTTTCGTCGGCGTGCTCAAGGCAGACCGGCCTGAAGCCGCTTTCCAAGCTGTCAATCAACAATTGACCAACCATCGTGTGATTGGCGTGTCCCAAGCGACCAGCCAAATCTACGCGCAAATCTTTGTCGAGTTGGAACGGGCGGGGCAGATGATTCCGATCAATGACACCTGGATTGCGGCGTCGGCTAGGCAGCATGACTTGCCGTTGATCGCCAGGGACAAACATTTCCTCCGAGTGCAGGGATTGCGGGTGATCGAATGCTGATCCCGTTACTGCCCACCGCGTCCGAATCCAATTCCGCTCGAAAGCGGGCCGTCATAAATGCTAGCCCCGTCTACGACTGGTGCCTCGGCGGCATGCTTTCGTAGGTTGGCCAAAGGAAGTACGCCTATTCATGCTTGGCCACCCGGATGAAGGCGTGGTCCCCTTTTGACGGAGGGGGATACCTTCATGGGACTACCCTGTGCAAGAATTTGGAAATATCCTCAACCCGAACGATTCGAGGCTTGTTCTCTGGGCAAAAACTCTCTTGGATCCAGAGGGCCGTTTGATCTTGCTCCCATGGATCCAGACGGCGAGCGTCAGGGTATGAAAAACCAAGGGCCTATGATTCCTCCTTTGATGGTGACGAGACTGCTCCTCTTCCTTGTCGTGCTCGTTCTCTTTCGCTCGCTGGCCGGTGAGCAAGCGACCGCCGTGGCTGCGTTGACCGCAGGATTCGTCACAGGCATCACGGTCACCTTCGGCGGTTCCGGCTACAGCAGTGAGCCAGCGGTAACGATAAGCGGAGGGGGTGGCACTGGCGCAGCGGCCAAAGCCTTCTTGAATGGCGACAAGGTGGCCTCAGTGATCGTGTTGAACGCGGGCATAGGCTAACCCTAATGAGAATTGCTGGAAAGGTTGACCTCCGCAATCAGTTCTGATTATCTTTGGTCCTTTGCTAAAAATGACACTCAATCCGATTAGAGCCGCGTTGATTTCCTTTGTGCAGTGGTTCGATTCCGATTACGGGAGCCGCGAGCTCACAGAAAACAAATCCGAGCCTGAACGTGTTGATTGGGTGCGTTGCATTCCATTTCTGTCTTTGCACGCAGGTTGCTTGGGCGTTTTCATCACGGGGTGGAGTTGGACAGCGATTTTTCTGACCATCCTCCTCTATTTTGTCCGCATGTTTGGCATCACGGGCTTTTACCATCGTTACTTTTCTCACCGCAGCTTCCAAACTTCCCGTTTCATGCAGTTTTGGTTTGCGGTGCTCGGTGGCTCGGCAGCTCAACGAGGTCCCCTGTGGTGGGCCTGCCAGCATCGCCACCACCATCAGCATTCAGACGATGAAAGCGACCCCCATTCCCCGAAGCAACACGGTTTCTGGTGGGCGCATGTCGGCTGGATCACCAGCTCACACAACTTTCCAACCGATTACAGCCGGGTCAAAGATCTTGCCAAATATCCTGAGCTCGTTTTCCTAAACCGGTTCGATGCGCTCGTTCCGTTCGCCTTGGCTCTTTCCCTTTTTGTGCTCGGCGGCATTCTAGAGAGAACCTCTCCCGAGCTCGGAGTCACGGGGGGCCAATTCTTAGTATGGGGATTTTTCATCAGCACCACGTTGCTTTTCCATGGAACTTCCAGCATCAACTCTCTAGCCCATCTTATTGGTAAAAAGCGATTTACCACTGATGATGACAGCCGGAACAGCCTGCTCTTGGCTCTCCTCACCCTCGGCGAAGGCTGGCATAACAACCACCATCACTACATGCACTCGACACGCCAGGGGTTTTTCTGGTGGGAGATCGACATCACTTTCTATTTGCTCAAAAGCCTATCCTGGTTGGGGATTATTTGGGAACTCAGACCAGTCCCCGCTGAGGTCCGTCTCGGACGAATAGGGACCGGAGACTAACAGAGCCCGCTACTTCTTGAACTCACCTCGATCAGGACGCCCCTTCGGAACGCGCCCAAACTGGTCGTCAATCAACCCCCCAAGCTTGCCGTGCAGCTCCCAAATCTGAGCCGCCGCCAGCCTAAGTCCCGCGCAATCGGAAAGCGGCCGCTCCACGAATCGCTCCCATATCCTTCTCGTTCCCAAGGTCAACCCCGCCACTTCGGCAGGGGGCAGCACCCCAAGCAGGTGCATCAACTGGATCTCGTATCCAAACTGGGCCGTAGCTGGAAAGGCCGTGCCCTGCAAGCACAGGAGAGCTCCGTCAAACAAACCTGCCACCTCCGGAATCGGTGTTTCCGTTTCTGTCGCTAGCTCGATCAAGTGCACAAAATAGGAGGCTAGCGAGATGCGATTGAAGTCCAAGCGAAGCGCTGCACGGACATCCTTCAGTTGGACTTCAGTCAGGATATGGAGATCAGATCGAGGGTTTCGACTAAACCCAAACTCGGCCGCGTAAAACAAATCGAGTCTCCCAAGGAAGGGTGACTTGGGACGGCGGGCGCCTTTGGCGATTGTGGCAATCCGTCCGTGCTCATGCGTCAACCAATGCACGATCACGCTCGTCTCGCTCATCGGGTGAACCCGAAGAATTGTCCCTGTCCCTGTAGCTCTCAAGATTCAAAAGCAGAAACCAGAAAGCTGAAAGTTGAAAGTCAGAACTTGACCATTATGTCATTGCCGAGCGGCACAGACCCTTGTATGCAGCCTTGGTCAATGACTCAGAGGCGATTCGAGTTCGATTATCTAGTTCTGGGAAGCGGCATCGCGGGTCTGTCTTTCGCCATGCGCGCCTCCTTGAATGGCCGGGTAGCCATCATCACCAAGAAACACCGGGCGGAGTCCAACACGAATTACGCCCAAGGGGGCATCGCCGCAGTCACCAGCAAAGAAGACAGCTATGAAATGCACGTGCAAGACACGCTCACCTCAGGTGCCGGTTTGTGCAAGGAACACGTGGTCCGGACTATCGTTGAAGAGGGCCCCTCGCGCATCGCTGAGCTGATTGAGCTCGGGATGCGGTTCTCGGAGCGCGTGATCCCGTTTTCGGGAGGTGCCAAGGAGCTCGATCTGGGCAGGGAGGGAGGACACTCCAAACGCCGAATTCTACACGCAAAAGATATCACGGGTCGTGAGATCGAACGCGCCCTTCTCGCAGCGATCGCCCAGCGCCCGTCCATCACGATTTTTGAGGATCACTTCGCGATCGACTTGATCACACAAAGTAAGCTCGGCTCCAAAGCACCCAACCGTTGCCTCGGGGCCTACGTGCTGAACCGGAACACAAACGAAGTCGGAACTTTTATCGCACCGATGGTTTTGTTGGCGACCGGCGGCTGCGGCAAAGTCTATCTTTACACCACAAATCCCGACATCGCGACCGGAGACGGAGTCGCCATGGCCTACCGCGCCGGCGCGTCGATCGCCAACATGGAATTCATCCAGTTCCATCCCACGTGCCTCTACCATCCAAAGGCGAAATCATTCCTGATAAGCGAGGCGGTTCGGGGTGAAGGAGGCATCCTACGGGACACCCAGGGAACCGAATTCATGGATCGCTACCATCCCCTGAAATCTTTGGCCCCCAGGGATGTGGTGGCCCGCGCAATCGACACCGAAATGAAACGATCTGGAGCCGATTGTGTGCACCTGGACATCACCCATAAACCAGCGCGGTTTGTGATGGACCGCTTCCCAAATATCTACAAGACCTGCCTCGAATACGGCATCGACATCACCAAGGATCCCATCCCGGTGGTGCCGGCGGCTCATTACCAATGCGGAGGCGTGGAAACCAACGTCAACGGGCAAACAGACATCCCAGGGCTTTTTGCGGTTGGCGAAGTCGCCTGCACGGGGTTGCACGGCGCCAACCGTCTGGCGAGCAACTCGCTTTTGGAAGCGCTGGTCTGCGCTCATCGCGCGGCAGATCATGTCATCTCAACAGCGCCTCACAAACTCGATCGTGAAATCCCCGACTGGCAGTCCGGCGAGGCCCTGAACCCTGACGAATTAGTAGTGGTTTCTCATAACTGGGACGAGATTCGCCGCTTGATGTGGGATTACGTGGGGATCGTGCGAACCACCAAGCGGCTCAACCGTGCACAAAAACGAATCGCGAACCTCCTCCTGGAAATTCAGGAATATTACTGGGACTTTCGTGTCACCGGCGACCTCCTGGAGCTGCGCAATATCGCCACGGTCGCCGAATTGATCGTGGCCAGTGCTCTCGCTCGCCCCGAGAGCCGCGGTTTGAATTATAACCTGGACTTCCCGACTCCCGATCCCGAGTGGTCGCAACGCGACTCGGTGCTCAGAAAAGAGGGCTCGACAACGGTTTCGCCCCCACCCGTCGTCAAAACAACGTGACAAATGCCGAGTGCGACACCGTCGAGCCTTGAGATTTCATTAAATCGAGAGCGGTTCGAGTCCGCGCCTTTCCGTTGCTCTGTGGACTTGGGCAACACACGCGCTCCGCTCCTTACGAGCACAGCGGGGTTCGAAACGAAACCAGTTCGGGCGAGTTGTGCGGCTTCAGGGTTTCGCTCGGCGCCTGGATCTGAGATCCACCGATCGCTCAGCCCAACAAATCCCTCATCTCATCCCATGTCAACGCTTCCACAAGGCTCTCCTCACCTCCAAGCATGCTCTGGATCATCTCCCTTTTTCGGCCCTGCAAACTCAGGATCTTTTCCTCCACAGTGCCTCGCATGATCAGCTTGTAACTCGTCACCACTCTTGACTGGCCGATCCGATGAGCGCGATCGGTCGCTTGATCTTCCACGGCAGGATTCCACCAGGGATCAAAATGAATCACCGTATCCGCCCCAGTCAGATTCAATCCCACACCTCCCGCTTTCAGCGAAATCAAAAACACCGGGATCGCGGAGTCCTGCTGAAATCGTGCCACAACCGCCCCCCGATCGACCGTGCCTCCGTCCAGATAACAGTATCGCACTGAGCCCGCGTCCAAACGCTCACGCAGAATAGTGAGCATTGAAACGAACTGGCTGAAAACGAGAACTCGATGCCCACCATCGATGACTTCCTCCAACAGTTCATCAAACATCTCGATCTTGCCGGAGCTCATGGAAGGATCGATCCCATCGACCTTGAGCAGCCGCGGATCGCAGCAGACCTGGCGAAGCCTGAGGAGCGCGTTCAGGGCCGCGATCCGGCCCTTCCCAACAGACTGCTGGATCCCGACCTCCATGACCTCTTTGCGACCGGCATCCAGGATCTGTCGATAGATCGCCGCCTGATCAGCGTTCATCTCGCAGAACGCAACTTGCTCAATTTTTGAAGGCAGATCAGCCATGACGTCGCGCTTCAGTCGCCGTAACATGAAAGGCCGGAGCCGACGCGCCAACCGAGCCTGAGCCACGCTGTCCTTTTCCCTGGTGATAGGAATTTCATAACGTTCTTTAAAGTCGGAGACTGATCCCAAATAGCTCGGCATCAGGAAGTCGAAAATCGACCACACATCGAGCACCGAGTTTTCAAGAGGCGTGCCGGTCAAAACAAACCGGTGCGCGCCTCGAATCGCCTTCACCGCGAGGGCATTTTGGGTCTGTCTGTTTTTGATGTGCTGGGCTTCGTCCAAGATCACGGTGTCGAAGGCGACCTCGCTGTATCGCTCAGAATCTCGTCGAAGAAGGGCGTAGCTGGTGACCACGACGTCGTGTCGGATCAGTTGCTCAAAGAGTCCCTTCCGGCTTGGGCCATCGATGGCGAGAACGCGTAGCTCGGGAGTGAATTTCGCAGCCTCGGCGACCCAGTTAAACACGAGGCTCGTGGGGCACACGATCAGCGCTGGGCACTTCAAGTCTCTGGAATCCTCGCGCACCCCGCTCCGCTCCTGGGTCCGCCCAATTTCCCGGACAAGCACGCGAATAAAGGCGAGTGTTTGAACCGTTTTTCCAAGGCCCATCTCGTCGGCCAATATGCCGCCAAACCCGCTCTGGCGTAGGAACCCCATCCAGGCCACTCCCGTTTGCTGGTAAGGCCTTAAGACCTTCGATAGATCTCCAAGATCAGGGGTTTCAATTGTCTGACTCCCGCTCTGTCGTCCCACCTGTTCGCGCCACTCTTTGGGTGCCTCCAGTTTCCACGATTCATGCGCCCTCAAACTCGAATCCAAAAAGCCTGCCTGGATTTTGGGAATCCGGTATGCTCCCGCACTCTGCTCTGGAGCACAATCCACCAGAATCTCTTGCAACTCCTCGACCGCGCCCGTATCCAACAAGGCAAACTTCCCATTCTTCAAGCGCGTGTGACTCTGGCCGGAGCGGAGCAATCGTTGGACTTCGGATGCCGCCAACCTATCGCCTCCTTGTGTGGCGTAGGATAAGTGCAGGTCAAACCATTGCTCTCCAGAGGGTGTGATCTCGAACCGCGGTTGAACGCGATCCAGTCCCTGCGTGGTGGCCCGTTCCAAGCGCTCCTCCAGCGTCACTTCCCAGTCCTTTTGAAGCCGTGTGTAGGTTCGCGCAAAAAACCGCAACACACCCTCCTCGCCCGTAAGCAGATACCTGCCTTGTGTGTCCGGCCCGATAAATCCCGATCGAGTCAACTGCTCCAGAGCACTCCGCTCCGAAGCGAGGTCGCGCGTCGAATAACGAAGTGGATCGACGGGGTCGGCGATCCATAAACTCTCCTGGTTTGAGGCAATGCCTAAAGTGAGGATCCTCGGACCATAGCCGCATTGAAGCCGCGCCTGCAACCGCGCCAACCCACCGGCCAGCTCCAAAAGAAATCGGGGCTGCAACGGTTCCAGTCTGAACTGGTCGATCGTGAAATTGGCCTCTGTTCCCGGACTCGCCGCCAGCGCAGGCCAATCGTGGCTTAAAAAATTCGGGACCTGCCCTCGTTTGATCCGCATCGGGCCCTTCATCAACTCCGCCAGGACCGGACTGGTCATCATGGGGTGCAGCGTTTGTCCTGTGAAAACCCAGGTCGTCTCGGCTCTGAACACTGCGGGCTTGGATGCGATGGGTCCGGTTTGAAGGCTGATCTCCCCTTCAGGCTCGAGGCGCGCCCGAACGGGCGGCGCCCACAACTTCTGGAGGACTTTCACACTCTGGTTCCTCCCAACACTCACTCTGGGATGCTCCACCAAAACCCGGAGCAACCTGGTGAAATCCGAAACAGAAATCTGCATCATGGCCGGAGCCCCTCCCCCGCTCAACAACTCGATCTCATCCAGAACTCGCGAGTCTGCTTCGTCGAATCGCCATTCCCTGTCATGCGGCAACACATCGAGAGGCCGCCGCGTGGCTCCAGCCTTCGCCTCGAAATACATCATCACCACCCCCCGCGGCGCACCTTGACCCAGAAGAGGGGGCAGGATGACAAACAATTCCGCAGGATCACCCCCGGCGGAAACCCCAGGGGCCACCCGCCGCAACCCTCGAACCGCTGCCGCGCCGGGTGCCTTCGGCCTCCCTGCGTCCTGGGTCAAGGCGCCCCTTCCAGTCGCGACCGCAGATCTCGAAGCCGCTGGGGGCTTCGAGCTTTCCGTCGATCGCTTCAAGGCCTCGACGCTCTGGAGATGATGCACTCCAACCGCGACAGAGTGAGCACAGATCAATCCCCACTGCCTGGATTGTCGGCACGGACAAAGGTTCTCGATTTCCAAGGCCCCTTTGATGACAAGTCCTGCGCGATATGAGCTCTGCCCCTCTTGAACGACACCCTTCAAAACTGGGGGCGTCCAACTGGAGCTGAGCACACGATCCGCCGCCACGAGGCCGCGCGCGCTTTTCATAGCTTCCCAGCCAGCCGCCTTCGCTAAAAACGATTCTGTCAAGTCAATGCTCATGGCTCTGAGAGGTGATCCAAGGCTTCTTTTTTCGGTCGAACAAATTCATCTCGTCTTGCGAGTTTTTATCTTTCAAACTCAAGTCTTGAGCTCCGCTTTCGCGCAGCTAAAGCTTGACCCATGACGAAACCACTGGCGCTGGTCGTATATCAAAGCCTGATGCCCGGCTCCCAAGTGGTGAACCGGCTCCAGGACCTTGGTTACCGAGTCCTGTCCATGAACGATCCCTGGGCTCTAAGGGAAACGGCTGAGCGCGAAAAACCCATCGTGGTCGTCATAGACCTCGCCTGCAAGAGCATCGATCCCCTGCCCGCGATTACTGCGGTGAGACAAAACGGAGCCACCTCCCACATACCCATTGTGGCTTTTGCGCAGTCGGTGGACGATCCGTTTATCGAAACCGCCCAGAACGCCGGCGTCACTCTCGTCGCTAACGAAGCAGCCATCCTGACGCAGTTGCCACGCCTCCTGGACCGGGCGCTGGAGTGCGATTAGAGTTGCCTGTAGCCCAAGCTGCCGCACTGGGAAACTAGGTTCTTTTCCCCCATGAACAAGAATCGGATCACCCAGACAAGTCGTCCTCATCGATTCCCGCTTCCCATTTGGGATAAATCTCAGGCTTGATCTCGTTGCGCCGGATCAATTCTTGCAGGTCGCGTATGATGGTGCGTCGGGCAACTTTGAACTGCCTGGCAAGGGCGGAAATGTTCGGCCGCTGATCGGAGTGCGCCAGCAACTTATGAATCTGGCTCTGCCTGAGCAGCCGGTCGGTGGACCGGCTCAAAAGATCCTCCACGTCCACCCGCCGCGACCGCTCCAATGCCTCAAACTGACGCACCACCTCCGTCTCCCCGCACTCCTTCAAGGCCACCACAATGGTTTCTGTCAATTCCTTCAAATCCAAGGGCTTTATCAGGCAATAATGCGCGCGCCGCGGCCCTTGAAGCGCCTTCATCCGCTGTTGCACCTCCAGAGCGCCTGAAACGATGATCACCGGAACATGCGGCAGCAAGTCCTTGAAATCTGCCAGAAAGTCCAGCCCCAGCTCGCCATCCGCGAGGATGTGATCCAGGATGATCAGTTGCGGTGGATTTCGAGCAATCGATTGAAGCGCCTCGGTGCCGGTCAACACTCGCACCAGGTCGTAATCCGTCAGAGCTTCTTCGTAGATCTCGTACTGGAGATCGTCGTCTTCAATGATCATGATCCGGGGAGGTGGCATGGCCCTTCAGATGATAAGTCGAACCGCCTCACAGATCAAGCCCCAGAACTTCTGCCTGACCCGCCGATCCGATCTCAATTTCGGTTCTGCCGCGAGTTCTTTTTCCCGGCAGCCTGGCTTCTCCTGAGCAGCAGCAGTCGGTCGACGTACTTGCCCAACAAATCCGACTCCAGATTGACAAAGTCTCCTACCTTCCTCGTTTTTAACGCCGTCACTTCTAGGGTGTGCGGAATGATCCAGACCCGAAATAGGGTCCTTCTGACTTCCGCCACCGTTAAACTGATGCCATCCAACGCTATGGAACCTTTGAAAACCAGGTGGCGTAGAATGTCCTGGGGAACCTTGACATCCAGCACATGATCGGCCCCGGAACGTTCGAAGCGGCGGATGAGCCCCATGCCATCCACATGGCCCGTCACGAAATGTCCACCGAACCGGTCTCCCACCGCGAGCGCTCGTTCGAGGTTTACAAGACAGCCTTCCACGGAAAACCGCAGGTTGGTGCGCTTCCAGGTTTCTTCCAACAGATCGAACGAAAGTTCCTTGGCTCCTCGGCGACCGCGCTGGGCCACCACCGTCAAACAACAGCCGTTGACAGCCACGCTGTCGCCGATTCGGACACCCTCGGCACAGCGCGCCGAACGCACCACAAGGCGGATCTTTTCCCCGCATTGATCAATGCGGAGCACGGTGCCGGTTTCCTCAACAATTCCAGTGAACATCAGATTCCTCCACTCTAGCGGTTAAGTATAAATCATCGCCAACCCGTCTCCACCGAGCCGACGCCAGTTTCAACAGTTCCGCCGCGCGCGACGCGCCCCGTCCTCCGACGCCTGGCAGGGCCCGCTCGGATCCTAATACCTTGGGCGCATAAAAAAAGGCGACACGTTGGGCAAGCCCTCGTCCCAAAAATGAAGCCAGAACCTCCCCACCGCCCTCAACCAGGAGCTGCGTGATGCCCTCATCCCCCATTCGGTTCAGGAGGCATTTAAGATCAATCTTGCCCTCTATTTCGGGCAACTGCCAGACCCTCACTATTTCGGAAAGCCGCCGCACGACTTCGCTCGAAGCATGAGCGCCCACCACCACCGTGGTTTGTGGAGCCAACGCCTCGTTGAGCACTTTCGATGAATGCGGAATCCGTCCCTGGGTATCAAGCACAAACCGCCGCAGTCGCGAACCTCGCACGGGCCTTCCAGACGTATCCCGGGAGGTCAGCCTCGGGTCATCCGCGATGACCGTGTTCACGCCCACCAAAATCGCGTCGGCCCCCTGCCTCAAGCCCATCCCCACAAGTCGGGCGGCAAGGCCTGTGATCCATTTCGACTCCCCTGAAGCGGAGGCGATACGTCCATCCAAAGTCATCGCTGCCTTGACGATGACAAATGGCGTACGCCTGACAATCCAGTGGTTGAAAGATTCGTTGAGCGCATCCGAAACGGCGGCAAGCAACCCTGTCCGCACTTCAACGCCGGCTTCGCGGAGCATTTGAATCCCCCGGCCCGCATGCTTCGGATTGGGATCGGTGGTGGCCGCCACAACTTGACGAATACCCGCATCAAGGATCGCGCGGGTGCATGGGGGAGTCCGCCCTTCGGTGCAGCAGGGCTCGAGGCTGACAAAAAGAATCGATCCGGCTGTGCGGAACCCCCGCAGGCGGGCCTGCGAAATAGCCTCAACCTCCGCGTGGGCTGCACCGGCCTTTCGGTGCCAGCCTTCGCCAATCACCCTGCCGTTCAGGACGAGAACAGCGCCCACCATCGGGTTTGGAGACGTGCGCCCATACCCACGCTTGGCCAGCGCGAACGCCCGCCGCATCATGTCCTCGGACTCGGACCGACTCAGATCGATCACCACGCCAGGTGCCTCGCTTTTCAAGACTCCGGAAAAATGGCCGCCGCAAATTGTTTGGGATCGAAGGCCTGTAAATCATCCGGTTGCTCTCCCAGGCCCAAGAACTTAACGGGGAGACCCAGCTCATTTTGGATGGCGACGACCATGCCCCCTTTGCTCGTGCCATCGAGTTTGGTGATGACAAGCCCGGTCAGTTGAACCGCTTTGTGGAATTCCCGGGCTTGGTTCAAAGCATTCATGCCTGTGGAGGCGTCCAAGACCAACAAGACCTCGTGGGGTGCCCCGGGCAGAACCTTGTTGATAACACGATGAACCTTTTGCAATTCTTTCATCAAATTGCTCTTGGTATGCAATCTCCCGGCAGTGTCGACGAAAAGGTAATCCACCTTGCGCGCGAGAGCCGCAGAAACCGCATCGTGGGCCACCGAAGCAGGGTCCGCCCCATACGCCCCCGAAATGACGGGCACTTGCAGTCGCTGCCCCCACAAATTAATCTGCTCCACTGCCGCCGCCCTGAACGTGTCACACGCGGCAATCATCGGTATCTGCCCGTTTCCTTTCGAAAAATGGGCCATCTTGGCGCATGTAGTGGTCTTCCCTGTGCCGTTAACACCTACGATCGACACGACGGTCACTCCACCCTCGATTTTCGTTAAGGGTGAAGAACCGGCAGCCATCGCCAGCTCGACCTCCCGGCGTGCCACCTCAAGTATATCCACTCCCGCACGACCCTGGATTTCGTAGGCTCCTTTGACGACCCCTAAAATCTGGAGGGTCATCTTCATCCCAAAGTCAGCCCCGAGGAGGGCCGCCTCCAGCTCCTCCATGCTCGTGGCGGTGAGCTTCGGTGAACCCGACACGATCCGCTTGATTTCATGAACCAGCTTGGCTTGTGTTTTCTTAAGACCTTCTTTGAACTTCTGAAATAAACCCATGCTCGATGATCCTCTCTTCTTCGCGACGCCATGCCGACGGCGCTCTCATTCAACACCGGACCCAGCCCACTGCGCTCGCCGCCGACTCAATCGTTCCTTCAGTTTTTCCACCAAATTGTAGGGCACCTTTACCGTGCCAATCAGAGGTTTTCCTTTGCTCATCCCATGACAATCAGAGCCGCCGGTCACCGCCAGATCAAAGCGATCCGCCATCGTCAAATACCGCTCTGAAGCGGAGGTTGAATGCCGGGTGTGAAAACATTCAATCCCGTCCAGGCCACCAGCCACCAGCACATCGATGATCTCATCCGTCCGGTTGAGACCCGGATGCGCCATCACGGCAAGCCCTCCCGCCTCGTGAACCAATTGAATCGCGTCAACCGCTGAAACCCGCGCCTTGGGCACCCAGGCCGGACGGTTCTTTTTCAAAAATCGTTCGAATGCCTCATCCAAAGTGTGGCAAAATCCCTCTTGAATCAGGGCGCGCGCCAAATGCGGACGTCCGGGCGATTGGCAATTCGCCAGATCCAAGACCGTCTCGATCCGCAACGGAATCCCGAGCTTGTTCAGGCGCTCGACCATTTCCCGGATTCGATCCTGTCTAACCCCTTGGTAACGTGCTGTTTCAGAAAGTAATCTGACGTGATTTGTGTCGATGAAGTAAGCCAGTAGATGGAGTTCAATTCCGTCCACCTCAGCCGTCAACTCGGCCCCAGGGACAAACTCAACACCCGCACCCGCCGCAGCCGCCGCCAGCCGCGCGCATCCCTCAACAGTATCATGATCCGTCAAGGCCATCGCTGACAGACCGACCCGTTTGGCATGCATCACCAACTCCTCTGGCGTGTAAGTTCCGTCAGAGAAATTAGTATGAAGATGGAGGTCCGCAACCATGCTTTCGTTCCACAGAATATCGCCACCATGAATCCGCGCTCCCTACTGTGACTCGCGGGCAGGCCGGAGCAAATCCCCCTTGTATCTGTCCAGGATCCCGTTGACAAACTTTCCGCTGTCCTCAGTCGAAAACTTTTTTGCGATGTCCACAGCCTCGTTGATGCTCACCACAGGGGGAATATCATCCCGGCACCTCATCTCATAGATGGCCAAGCGCAACACATTTCGATCCACCACAGCCATTCGCCGCAAATCCCAGTTCAATGCGTATTTTTTGATTTCCCCGTCCAAGGCCACCAAATTCGACAGCGTCCCTCGGATCAATGGGTCGGCAAATGCCTGAACCGCAGCTTCCTCGACCGAAGGAGGCGGAACCTCAGACTTTTCCCCCCAATTGGCGATGGTTCGCTCCTCCGCCTGCGCCGCCACACGATGGGACTCCCAGAACTGAGCCAACTCGGCGTCAAGGTCTTCCACCGGATTCAGATCATGCTGAAACAAAAACTGCACGGCGCGCTCCCGCGCAAATCGTCTCAATCCCATGAAAGCAGCTTGACGCAGAGCGCCATCAACCGCAAACGAAATTCTTACCCCCCCCCTTCGTTCCCCAAAAACTAATACCTGCGAATAAGTGCTTGTTTTTTCACCGCCAAGAAAGCGACACTCTAAATGTCCTCTGGCCCGCCTCGTTTTTGCCGGAGCTCGGTGCCAGGACGATCAATTTTTGAGATTCTAAATCCCCGTTATGCTTTCCTCAACTCCTCACAACCTCGCACCCCTGGCTGGCGAGGTCAATCGCCGCCGCTTCGTCAAGACTGTCGCCATGGCGGCCGCAGGTGCCGCGCTCACGTCGGCTCACGCCGCCGTAGAAAAAACACGTGGAAGAAACATCAAGCTAGGCATCGATAACTTCGCCGTCCGCGCCATGGGCTGGAAAGCGCCGCAGTTGATCGACTATTCCGCCTCCCTGAAATTGGATTCACTGTTTCTCTCTGATCTCGACGCCCTTGAGCAGTTTGAGGAAGCCTACCTCAAGAATCTGCGCGCCACGGCGTCGGATAAGGGACTTCAAATCCACCTCGGCACCTGGAGCATTTGTCCCACATCCGTTTCCTTCAAAACCAAGTGGGGTACGGCAGATGAACATTTGTCGCTAGGAATCCGCTGCGCCAAGGCTCTGGGATCGCCAGTCCTACGGGTGACCCTGGGAAACGGCGAAGACCGAAACACGCCTGGGGGCATCCAAGCCCGTATCGCAGACACCGCCAAAGTGTTGAAAGCTCACCGGTCCGAAGCCATGGATGCCCAGGTCAAGGTGGCCATCGAAAACCATGCCGGCGACATGCAAGCGTGGGAAGTGGTGACGCTCATCGAACAGGCTGGAAAAGACTTCGTGGGGGCGAACCTGGATTCTGGCAACGCTTTGTGGACCCTTGAGGAACCCGTTTCAAGCCTGGAAATTCTTGGTCCTTACGCCGTCACCACGAGCCTGCGTGACTCCGCAGTGTGGGAATCCGAGAATGGGGCAACGGTGCAGTGGACGGCCATGGGCGATGGAACGACCGACCTCAAAACATACTTCGAACGTTTCGAAGTCCTCTGCAAAGGGGTGCCTGTCCACATCGAAACCATCTCCGGGTTCAACCGTGAAATTCCCTATCTAAAACCTGGTTTTTGGAAGGCATGGCCCCAGGCAAAAGCTTCCGATCTCGCGAAATTCGTGGCGCTCGCGAAGCAGGGAAAACCTCGTGATACTTGGAAGGCTCCAGAGGGTATCGACCGCAAAAAGGCGGATCAAGAATATCAAAAAGCCGAGGTCGAACGCAGTATTCGGTTTTGCAAAGAAAAGCTCAGGCTCGGACTCAAAGCCTGAACCGGATCTCACACATCGCAGATCCGCACGCCTTGCTTCAGTGAGGCCAGCACATCCGGCTTTTTGGGAACAAACTCCTGAGCCACGAAGCCTTTGAACCCGGTGTCCAAAATGGCCTTCATGACGGCGGGATAATAGATCTCCTGGGAATCATCGATTTCCGCCCGCCCAGGCACCCCGCCCGTATGATAATGGGCTATGTAAGGATGATACTTCTTGATCGTGGCAATCATGTCTCCCTCCATGATCTGCATGTGATAGATGTCGTAGAGGAGTTTGAAGCGTTCGGATCCCACGCGCTTGCACAGCTCAGCGCCCCAGGCCGTGTGGTCGCATTGGTAATCTTTATGGTTCACTTTGCTGTTGAGCAGTTCCATCACCACAGTGACATTGTGCTTCTCAGCAAGTGGCATCAATCGCTTCAGTCCAATGGAGCAATTCTCGACCCCTTTCTCATCGTCAAGGCCCGCGCGATTTCCGGAAAAACAGATGATCTTGTCCAAACCCGCATCCGCCACTCTGGGGATCAAATTCGAATAGCTCTCAACCAAACCGTCATGATGCTCGAACCTGTTCCAGCCTCTTTCGATCCCGTAGCCTGCCCCATTCGGCATCGCGCACGTGAGATCGTACTTTCTCAGGATCGGCCAGTCTTCCGGCCCCAGAAGCTCGATTGAGGAGAGCCCGATCCCCTTCGCCGCCTTGCACAGGTCTTCTAAAGGAATTTTCCCATAACACCATTTGCAAACGGAATGGTTGACCCGCCCCTTCATGCCTTCGGCACTCGCCGCTTCGGCCCGACCGAGGCGATCGGATAAACCGGCGGCGACCGACACCACGGCTGCGGCGCTGGCCGTGGAAACAGACGCGATCGCCGAACGGCGTGAAACGCTTTCGTTCATAAAAAAATGATTGTTTGAATCGGGAGTGATAGGTGAACAGTAAACTCCCACGAGCCGCCGGAGTCAAATCGGAAGAAAAGGAGTGTCGGAAGAAAAGGAGCAACTCAACCCTTTAGCACGCTCCGATTTTTCCAAAGTTCCCGAGGCTTGAAGATGCCGCGAGGGGTGATGATTCCTGTGATTAAATCTGGAGGAGTCACATCAAAACCGGGATTGCGGGCTCCGCTCGTGGGATTGGCTATTCGAACGTAAGCACGCCTTCCTTTGGAATCCACACCCCAAGCGCCGCAAACCTCCTCCTCCGAACGTTCTTCGATCGGGATGTCCCAGCCCCGGCGCGTTTCCCAATCGATGGTGGACATGGGAATCGCCACGTAGAAAGGGATCCCATGTCTCCTGGCTAGAATGGCCTTGGTGTAAGTGCCAATTTTGTTCGCTACCTCGCCCGTGCGCCCCAAGACACGATCGCTGCCCACGATCACTAAATCGATCTCGCGACGCCACATCAGAAAACCGGCGGCGTTGTCGACGATGATCTGGTGCGAGATGCCTTCCTGGGCCAATTCCCATGCGGTCAAACCAGCGCCCTGGCAGCGGGGTCGTGTCTCGTCGCAGAACACATGAAAAGGAACCCCGCGCGCATGCGCATCGTAGAGAGGAGCCGTCGCGGTGCCAATATCGACAAACGCCAGCCATCCCGCATTGCAATGTGTTAACACGCGGATGCCGGGCGAGATGAGGGGGGCACCCTGCTCCCCAATTCCGCGGCAGTGCCTCACATCGTTCAAAGCGAACTCTTCGGCGGCGGAGAGGGCAAGGGCCTTTTTTTCTTCCACGCTCTCTCCCACAAGCATCGCGGCCAGGACGTCATTCATGGCATTGACGGGATCCACCGCCGTGGGACGCGCCTCCTTGAGGGTCTGATAAACCACCAGGCAATGCGCGGCAAACCGCTCGAGATTGGCGCCCCGAAAGGCTCCGGCACCCTGTGCGAGACCGTATGCGGCCGTCGCGCCGATCGCACCGGCGCCACGCACAACCATGTCTTGGATGGCCCGCGCTGTGGCTCGATAGTCTAGCGTCGACACCAACTTAAACTGATGAGGAAGAAGCCGCTGCTCAATCAACACCACCTCGTTCCGAGACGCCTCAAAAGACACGGTTTTAAAATGCTCCGAACGCCCCTTGTAACACACTCTCATGGAGAATGGCTAGGCCGAACGGGGCTTCGACTTGCGAAGACGAGCCCGGAACTTGGCATAGGTGGGATGACCTCGAAGCTCGGCTAAATCCGGATCGCGCGCCATCCATTGGAAATCGTGGTAACCCAGCTCAATGGCTTTCTCGAGGCACTCCATCGCGCGCTCCAGTTGACCGGTCAGAGAATAACTACACGCCAGATTATAGTGGGTGACCGGTTCTCCTGGCCGCAGCCGCACAAGCTGCTCGTCAATCATCAACCCTTTCACAAATTTTCCGCGCCGCGTGTAGTCGTCGCCGAGGATTTGAAGGGCCTCGAGGTACGATGGATCGCGACGAACAACACCCTCCATGAACTCGATTTCGATGTCGAGATCACGCTGCTGTTGTCGTGTCAGTTTAGATCGCTTTGGCTGGGCTTTAGCCATAATTAACGGGGCTATGATCCGGCACGTCCTCCGCCAAGTCAAGTGACGGAAAAGAACGAAGTGCCTTCCCACTATGTGGTTGCAGTCTCAGTATGAAACACGGTAACGGTCCCTGATGAAATGTTTTGTCACAGGCGCCTCAGGGTTCATCGGGAGCAACTTGGTCCACGAACTGAACCGCCAAGGCCATGCGGTGCGGGCCTTGATCCGACCAAACGCCAGCTTGAAAGGCCTCGCAGGGTGCGATTTCGAACGCATCGAAGGCGATATCTCCAACCGCGAAACACTCATCAAAGGGCTCCAAGGCTGCGATTGGTGCTTCCACGTCGCCGCCAGCTACCACCTGTGGCTGCCCGATTACGCTCCGATGTATGCGGCCAACGTCGATGGAACCCGGAATGTCCTGGAGTCCGCCGTCCAAATGGGATGTTCCCGAATCGTTTACACCAGCACAGTGGGCTGCATCGGTCTGCCTTCTCCAGACCTCACGCCGCTGGTTCCATCCACCGAAAGCACTTTGGTCTCCGAGGGTCAGATGCGCAACCCTTACAAGCATTCTAAATGGCAGGCTGAACAAGTCGCGTTGGACCTTGCCAAAAAAGGCCATCAAATCGTGATCGTCAACCCCAGTGCCCCGGTTGGACCGAGGGACGTCAAGCCAACCCCTACCGGCGGCTTTATCCTCGATTTCCTGAGAGGCAAGATGCCAGCCTACCTGGACACCGGACTCAATTGGGTCCACGTCCGGGATGTCGCCGCCGGCCATATCTTGGCCGCCGAGAAGGGCCGGGTCGGCCAACGCTACATTTTGGGAAACGCTGAGGGCAACTGGAGCATGAAGGAAGCGCTGCGCGTCCTCTCGGAGATCACCGGCAAACCCGCCCCTAGAGTTCGAGTGCCTTACTGGGTGGCTCTCACAGCCGCGCACCTTAACGAGGCCCTCTCCGCCCTGACCAAGCAGCCGCCAAAAGCCCCGGTTGCTGGCGTTCGAATGGCACGTTACAAAATGTTCTTCGATCCTTCCAAAGCCATTCACGAACTCCAGCTCCCGCAGACCCCGCCCCGGCAAGCACTCTCGGAGGCCTGCGATTGGTTTCTCCAAAACGGCTATTTACCGCCTCAACACGGGTAGGAGTTCCACGGACGGCAGGCCTTCGGATACACCCTGCCCATTGATCTTGCAGACGGCGCAAGCACGGGGGTAGGCCAAGGCTTGCCCCCGCTTCTTTGGAAGTACAGCGGCATAGAATATGCTTCCACAAGGGGAACGGATTGGCTACATTGGGATTCATAATCCTGACAAATTCGGCGGTTCGAAAGCGCGCTCTGCCCTGGGTAAAACTGTTTCAGATCAGGAAGTTTGCTCAGAGGCGACAATGGGTGTAACCTGATTGGCCGTCCAAATCGGCTCTTGAACCCTAGAAGGCGCGACATCCGTCCATTAGAACTTGCCATCCGACAGCACTCGATGAAAACGCATTTTTCAACGTTCATAATCTCGCTGGTGACCGCCGCGCAGTTGGCGGCTCAGCCGATCATTTCGGACACCGACATGGCCTTCAAAACGGGGGAGTATTACAAGGCCTACGCTAACACCCCTTCGATCCTGGTGGATGTCTCGTCAGTCATCGGAAAAAAGGGCGGGCCCCAATTCTGGGATTTTTCAACGGGTCCGACCAATGATGTTTTCCTGTACGAGTACATCGATCCCAGAGGGACCGCCGTGGGGACATCATTCCCACGCGCCACCGTCGCGGAACGTAAGACCACCCTTTCCACCGGCGATCAAGAGTGGCTTTTCTACACTCAAGTGCCGAACGTTGGACGCACCGTGTACGGAGCTTACAGCAACGATGGGTTGTTCGCGGATGCAGCCCAGGTGTTTGGTGCCCCGGTCGTCGATTTCCCCGTCTCGATCAAGCTGGGCGATACATGGAGCAACGTGATCACATGGACCAATAATCTCGGTCTGTTGGGCGACGACTTTCCTGTGCGGATCATTATCACGAGCAGTTTTTCAGCGGACGCCTATGGGGTTGCGGACCTTCCAAACCTGGGTTTTGGCGACGTCCTGCGCGTCAACCAACTGGATGAAATTCAACTGCAGTTGTTCAGCGAGGACGATGAAGGACAGGGAAGCTTCAACTCCCTGGGTGCCCCGGTGTTCTCACGATTTTTCTATTGGCTGATGCAAGGCCGCGGCATCGTCGCGACCATCTCCTCAGAAACAACAGGGAACCTCGAAGGCAACGCCACACCCCCGCCGGACAACTTCGCGCGCGCTGGTTATCTGGTTCGAATGTTTGAAACCAACAAGAAGCTCGCCCAGGGATGCGATCGCCCAAGTCCCGTCACGGATCTCAAAATCACGGTGGATTCGAAAGGCCGTGCACTCCTCAAATGGACGGTGACCGAATGCACGGTGTCGTATCGTGTTGAATACACCGAAAACCTCGGAGCCGGCGTGCTCTGGACCAGCGTCGGCTCCACCCCTAGCAATTTTCTGATTGACCCCGGGAACACCGGGACCAAGGCTCGCTATTACCGTGTGGTCTCAATTAAGTAACGACGACTGAAATTTCCCGTGCTGTTCGCCCCAGTCATCCTCACGGTCTCATCACCCAGACACCTCGGTCGTCGGGATGCTGGCATTAGATCTTCCCCACGCAGCGCGACGGCACCCTCCAGCTTGCCCGCGACCGCCTTCACGCTCATTGAGCTGTTGGTCGTGATCGCGATCATCGCCATTCTCGCATCGTTGCTGCTGCCCAGTCTGGCAAAAGCGAAAGCGAAAGCCCGAGAAACTTACTGCAAAGGGAATGTCAGGCAGATCAGCCTCGCCCTCGCCCTCCATGTGCTGGACTTCGATTACTACCCTGTTTACAACGTCGACCCCTCCGTGTCCTCCGCGAACAACTTCTGGCCCGAAGCTCTGGAGCCTTACACTTCCATGAAGTGGACCAACAAGCTCTACCGATGCCCTGACTACGGCGGCGTGAGCGTGGATGGCAACAGCGAGGCCGCTCCCTTGGGCAGTTACGGCTATAACGCAAATGGAACCAAATTCACCCCAAGCGACTTCGGTCTCGGTGGAATCCTGACCAAGGTGGCTCTCGACGATTCCGTGCAAATCTCCATGGAGAGTGTTCTGCGAATAAAGGAAGCCAAAGTCAAAGCGCCCGCAGACATGATCGCTGTGGGAGACGCTCACCTGGTGTGGTCCCCCAAGGACCTGACAATGGAGCTCTACGAAATCGATCTGCCAAAAGACAATTACAGCGGCATGGGCTTGATAGACATCAACTCAAGAAACGGGGTCGAGCAACTCGCGTGGCCCGGCCACAAGGGGATCATCAAAGCCACCGTCAAGCGCCACTCTGGCCGATATTCCGTCGCCTTCTGCGACGGCCATGTTGAAGGCATCCACCGCGACCAGCTCTTCAAAAAAGTCGAAAGCTCGCTCAAACGTTGGAACAATGACAACGAGCCGCACCAAGATTCGTTGAACCGTTTTCCCTAGAACCTGAGCCAGCGTCATCCCGCACCCTCCAAAAGGTCCGTTCGAGGAGGTGGAGCCTTCACGAACACGGTCGCGCGCATGTAGATCGGCTCAATCTCCTCCGGTGCTGTCGCTGGATTCATGGACCACCCCAAAATACCCACGTGGCGGGCTGTTGGAAAACAATCCGTCCCGCCGGTAAACCAGCGTCGCACTCCCGGGCCAAGGATCCTCATGTCTCCAGCCCCGGCTCGCTCCGCAGCTTCTTTCGTCAGGAGCAACACACATCCCTCCGGCCGCCAACAACCCTGACAGAACGTGACACGCTGAGCATGAAACTCCCCGCGATGCGCGTCCACGAGAACCAGGGCGGACGTCCCTTCCATGACGTTGTCTCCTGGAATCCCATGGATAAGCGCTTCCAGGCTGGATACTCCAACAACGTCCACGCCGCCTTTCAGACTCCAGCCTTGGGCAAACGCAAGCGCCAATCGAATCCCGGCATACGAACCGGGTCCAAGCCCCACCGCGATCCGCTTGACCGATTCCCGGCTAATCCCGGCTTGTTCCAACACACGCCGGACCAACGCGATCACAGGTGTGTGACCCTCCTCCACGTGGACAGCCTCGGCCACGAAGAGCCCTTCATTCAGCAACGACGCGCTCCTCTTATCTGAAGAAAACTCAAGCGCCAAAGTCGTCATACTCAATCTTCCGTTTGTCCCCATCCAACACGCCAATCCTCACACGCAAAAAATGAAGCGGCAGCACCCCGGTCCAACGTTCCATCCACTCCACAACAGCCACGCCTCTCGGCTCAAAATACTCGTCGAGCCCCGCTCCGAGAATTGCCTCCATAGTCTCTAGTCGGTAGAGATCAAGATGCGCCAAGGGCAATCGCCCGCAAGGATACTCGTTCACCAAGGCGAAAGTTGGGGACGTCACACGTTCCGAAATCCCAAGACCTTTCGCAATGCCCTTCACACAATGGGTCTTGCCTGCCCCCAGATCTCCATCGAGTCCAATAACCCAGCCAGCCTGAGCCAACTGCCCAAGGCGCTCGCCAAAACGATGGGTGTCCTCAGGACTCAGAGAAATGAACGTACCCATGCGCATTCAGCTCCCTGATGCCCAGCCTGTCCCGGATCCGCAAACCGGCCCCTTCGAGAACCCGGCCGATGCAAGACAACAGAACCTCCGGGAAACGGCTTTTCCAGGAGTCGAGCACCCGCACCGCATCGCGTGCCGCGACCGTGAACAACAATTCGAAGTCCTCCCCGTCCGTGAGCGCTGCAAGCAAAGCCGGCTTAGCACCCTCACCCAATCTCGATCTCCGCCTGGCCTCCAGACTCACCGGGATGGATCGTGCAAACAATTCCGCCCCCACGCCGCTGGCCTTGAGAATATGCCTCAAATCTCCCGCCAACCCGTCGCTCAAATCCATCATGGAATGGATGGCGTGACATTCACATAGCCACGAGCCCTGCTCGATCCGCGGCTCGAAGTCGAGATGCTTGCCATCCATCGATCCCCCCAACCGGCCGCTGACAAAAATCGCGTCTCCCACCTTCGCCCCCGACCGTCGGGCCGATTTTCCTTTGGGAACCAAGCCAATCAACGAAATCGAAACGAACAATCCTCCAGGATTTCTTGTTGTCTCCCCCCCCACAACAGCCACCCCATATTGTGATGCCAGACTTCGAATCCCCTCGTACAGAGCCTCCAGGTCTTCTACCCGGTAATCATCGGCCAATCCTAGTGTGACCAGAGCAGCGCTTGGACGCCCTCCCATGGCCGCCACGTCGCTCAAACATCGCGCCAGGGCCTTGCGTCCCACCCGTTGAAAACAAGCGTCACGAGTGAAGTGGACGCCCTCCACCACGGCGTCAGTCTTGAAGAGCACTTCCTGTCCAGGCACCCCGAGATCCAGCACCGCGCAGTCATCTCCCGCGCCCAGAGTGACGTGCTCATTGGGTTTCAGACCCCGAGTCAGGCGCTCGATGAGTTCGAATTCTGCAAGCTTCATGAGTCCATCATGAGCAGCCACGCAAAATTGGCCGCGTTAAACAGACTGTGGGTGAGAATCGGTGCCAACAGGACGCCCGTCCGCTCATAAAGCCCCGTCAGCAACACCGCGAGAAACGTGAGTGGAATAAATGTCACCAGACTGCCGTGGAAAGCGCCAAACAAAAGGGAGGTCCCCCAAAACGCGACCTTGGGATAGCCCAACTGCCGGACGGAAGGGAACAACACTCCTCGAAACAAGAATTCCTCAACCACGGGGGCAATCCCTATGGCTACTGCGGCAAAATACAATCGTTGAGACCAGGAAGATGTGGATTGAAGGGTCCTCACCGCAGCCTGCGGTTCGGGATGCATGCTCAACCATTCCATGCACTCCGCCGACAGATTGCCGAGCAGCATCGCCACGGGCAACGCCACCAACGCCGTGACCACCGCCATGCCAAGAGCCCCAAACCGTTCTTGATCCCACCATCCCAAAGCCTCACGCCAGCCCAAATCATGCTCCTTTAGAAACCATTGGATCAACAACAGGGCAGCCCCTTGGAACGTCAGGTTCCCGATCAGAAACATGATGAACTTAAGCCCTGAAGAGGTCTCCTTCCCTCCGCCTGGATGCAACAGGGCAAGAACCGAACCGCCGATCCCCAGGCACAAAAACAGCCAGAGAAAAAGCTTCAACATCGTTTCCAGTTTCCATGTCCGTAAATGGGCCATGCCTTCTGCGAGCGTATGGGAACATCCTGTTCAGGCAAAGGAAAAGTCGCGCACCCCCCACAGGCGCGGGGCTGGGAGCTTCGCCTCACCCCTTGCTACTTTTTGGTTACCAAGGAGGGGCTATCCTCTATCGAGCCTTACCCGGCTCTTTGTCCCATTTGTCCTCGCTCTGAGCTGCGGCCCCGCACATCACCCTGTGGAAAAACTCTTGCGAGCGCCCCGTCGCCATGCAGAATGAGCTCGGAATTGAGTGGAGCCTCCTCCATCAAGCCCACCCTCCTCGCCGAGGTGCCAATGTAGCTCAGTGGTAGAGCAACGGTTTCGTAAACCGTAGGTCGTCGGTTCAATCCCGACCATTGGCTCCAGTTTATAATCAAGCACTTACAACGAATTTGAAGCGTCTTTTTCGCATTCTTGTTGCAAAAAGTGCAACGGTTGTGCAACAGTGACGCATGAACACGAAAGCGCCACGGAAGCCTCTTCAAAAGCCGAGTTGGCCGCGCAAGGTTCAACTTGGACGCGAGTCCGTTTCTGTCTATCGCCGCAAAACTCCATCGGGCGGACAAGCCTACATGGTGGCGAACTACGCCATGGGCAAGCGCCGGTTCGATTCCTACCCCACCGAAACCGAAGCCCTGGAAGCCGCGAACCGCCTTGTCCGGCAACTGAGCGAGCGCCAAGTCGTCGCCGCCTCCATGACAAACGAGCAAGCCGCCGAATACGCCGCCGCCGCTCAGAGCCTTCAACCATTCAAAGTGAGCCTCATTACCGGTGCCGACACCCTGGCAAGGTGCCTGGGGGTTGTCCCCGACCTGACTTCCGTCCTGGCCGCCGTCAAGTTCTACGCCGCCCGCAACAAGCAGGTGACGCGCAAGCCCGTTGCCGCCGTGGTGGACGAACTGATTGCCATCAAGACCGCCCGCAAGAGTTCCGCCCGTTACCTGGAAGATCTTAGTTCTCGGCTTGGCAAGTTCGCTTCCGCCTTCAAGAAGGATACGTGCGCCGTGACGACGGCCCAGGTTCAAGCCTGGTTGGACTCGCTGAAGTGCGCCGCTCAAACGACCAAGAATTACCGGACGGTTCTGAACCTCTTGTTTGAGTTCGCCGTGGCCCGTGGATACGCCGCCGACAATCCTATTGAAGGTGTCGAGTCTCTCAAGGTTCGCGGTGGTGAAGTGGAGATTTACACCCCGGAAGAGATCCGATGCTTGCTGGCCGCCGCCGCTCCCGAATTCCTACCCTGCCTCGCCATCGGCGCGTTTGCCGGACTGCGAAGCGCGGAAATTGAGCGTCTGGCCTGGGAGGACATCCGCCTTCCCGAAAGGCACATCGTCATCGGGAAGGCCCAGGCAAAGACGGCAAGCCGCCGCATTGTGCCTATCTGCGACGCCCTGGCCGCCTGGCTCGCGCCCTACGCTTCACACACCGGCCTGGTTTGGAAAGGCACCCATGAAGCGTTCTACGACGCCCAGCAAGAGGCATCCGACGCTGCCGGGCTGAAGTGGAAGGCGAACGCCCTACGCCACAGTTTTGCCAGCTATCGGCTCGCCACGATTGGCGACGCCGGGCGCGTGGCTGGCGAACTGGGCAATTCAGCCAGCATCGTTCACCGGCATTACAAGGAATTGGTGAAGCCTGCCGATGCTGAAGGGTGGTTTGCCGTGAAGCCCGCGAGCGCCGAGAACATAGTGCCGTTGCAAACCGCTTCGATAGAATGAAGAAAGGAACTCTGCC